>NZ_JBFBJI010000038.1:0-84417 GCF_040702065.1 Streptomyces sp. NPDC086777
CTCGACGGCGTCGGCGTACCGGGCCTCGGAGCCGTGCCGGGTCGGGGTTGGTCGAACTGCCCGCGTCCGGGCGGCCGCGGAGCGCGCCTTCCTCCGCGACCGCAGCGGCCCCCGAACCCGGCCGGGCCGCCCGGGTCTCAGACGGGCCGTACCGCCGTGTGCACCGTGCGGGCGCCGAGGACGAACAGGTCGGGCCTGCGCTGCAGGCCGGCCGGGTCGGCCGGGTCGAGGAGGCGGTCCAGGGTGGCGCGGTCCTCGGTGTGGAGGTCGTCGGTGAGGGTGTCGCGGAAGCGGGAGAAGATCTCGACGGCGTAGGCGCGGGCCCGGTCGGAGGCGGGCGCCGGCAGGTCGATCAGGAAGCTGCGGGTACGCGCGTACTTGAGGCCGACGGAGGAGAGCAGGGTCGGCCAGTCCTCGGTCTCGGCGACGGAGCCGGGCAGTTCGGCGCGCATCTGCGCGAACCACTCCTCCTGCAGCGCGTCCAGGCGGGCCTGGAGCCCGGGGCGGCCGATGCCGATGTCGCGGGGCAGGAAGCGGCTGGGCAGGCCGCCTTCGAGAACGGCCAGCGTGCCGCCCGGTGCCAGCCGCCCGGCGAAGGCGGCGAGCGCGGCCCGCTGGTCGCCGAGGTGGTGCAGGCTGTGCCCGGCCCACAGCAGGTCGGCCGGGTAGTCCAGCTCCTCCAGCGCACCCGGGAGTTCACCGGCGAGCACGCCGAAGCGGTCGGCCACGCCCAGCCGCTCGGCGCGGGCACGGGCCCGGTCGAGCAGCGGCTCGCTGCCGTCCACGGCCAGCACCCGCGCGCCCGGGAACACCTCGGCGAACAGACACGACACCACCCCCGGCCCGCTGCCGACGTCGACGATCAGCCCCGGCTCGGTGACCTCCTTGCCGAGCCAGCTCAGCGCGCTCTCGTACAGGGGCGCGAAGAGCTCCGCCTGCGACTCCAGGTGATCGACCATCCCGGCCCAGTCGATGTCGGTGCCGGAGTGGGCGTGGTCGTGGGAACGGGCGTGCTTGTGGGTGTCCGTGGGGTGGTGGTCGTGCGCCATGGGGTCAGCCTCTCGTCCGGGTGCCGCCAGGGTGCGACGGCGCACCGCCCGGAGGCCAGTCCTGTTGCCGGTGCGGCAAAAAACCGGATGCGGACGGCAAGGCGCACGGTCCAGGATGGCCGGGTGGACGACGAGCTGGTGGACCGCTTCCTGACCGAGGGTTTCGTGAAGATCGAGGGCGCGTTCCCGCCGCGCGTCGCCGAGGACTGCGCCCGGCTGCTGTGGCGCGAGACGGGGTACGACCCGCAGGCGCCCGACAGCTGGCAGGACCCCGTGGTGTGGGTGGGGGGCATGGCCCAGGGCCCGTTCGCGGCGGCCGCCAACTCCGTGGCACTGCACCGGGCGTTCGATCTGCTGGTGGGCGAGGCCCGCTGGCTCCCCCGGTACTCGCTGGGGAGCTTTCCCCTCCGGTTCCCGCACCCGGAGGAGCCCGACGACGCGGGCTGGCACATAGAGGGCAGCTACCTCCCGGACGGCGTCGAGACCCGCTGGTACCACACGAACCTGCGCTCCCGCGACCGTGCGCTGCTGATGCTGTTCCTCTTCTCCGAGGTGACCGAGCAGGACGCGCCCACCCGGATCCGCCTCGGCTCGCATTTCGACATCCCGCCGGTCCTGGAGCCGTACGGCGAGGCGGGCGTCTCGATGCTGGACATCGCCCCCGAGGTCGTCGAGGCCTCCGCGCACCGTCCCATCGCGTACGCCACCGGCCACCCCGGTGACGTCTACCTCTGCCACCCCTTCCTGGTCCACGCGGCCCAGCCGCACCACGGCACCCGCCCCCGCTTCATGGCCCAGCCGCCGTTGCTGCCGGCCGTCCCCTACGAGCTGGACCGCCCCGACGGCGACTACTCGGCGGTGGAGCACGCGATCCGCCTCGGCCTCTCCCCCGCCGGCTGACCCCGGCGACCCCCAGCGCCCCGAAGGAGCGCTGGGGGTCCCCCGGTCGAAGGCCGGGGGGAGGAACTGCGCGGCCGGCCACACCCGGCCCCGCCGTGTCGATCGCGGCTCAGCCGATCGTCACGACAACGGCGGGTACGCGTTCGCCATCAGCTGCTGGAACTGGGCGGAGAACCAGTGCCCCGACAGCGGCGCGTTCGGCAGTGCGCCGGACATGCTGTTGCCGTTGCGCGCATTGCCCGTGTACGTCGGGTCGCACATCCGGTCGAAGCCCTTGCCCTCGTCGTTCGCGATGGCGGTGCTGGAGCCGTCGGACTCACCCGGAGGCTTCATCCAGACGTAGGCGTCGATCCCGGTGGCCGGGGCGGCCTGCGGGCGCTCGCCGAGGCCGGCTCCCGCCTGGTTGCACCAGTTGCCGATGTGGATCCGGCGGTCGTAGCGGCCGCCGTCGACGTACGCGTCCACGCTGGTCGTCGGGCCGGGGCCGGCCGGCCGTGCGCTGCCGCCCCAGCCGTTGCGGGAGGTGTCGATCAGCATGCCGATGCCGGAGTTGAAGCCGACCGAGACCAGTTCCGTGCGGAAGGCCTGGGCGAAGGACAGCTCGTCGACGTAGCGGTTCCAGTCGACCCACTTGGACTGGCGGACGGAGGTGCCGTTCACCGTGTCGTCGACGGTGAAGTTGTTCTCCTTCAGGGCGCTGTAGTTGGCCGTGTTGGTGATGAAGCCCTGCACGTCGTCGACGGTCGCGCCCTCGCTGGTGGCCGCCTGCTTGAAGATGCCGGCCGAGGGGGCGAAGTTGTCGTCCCAGCCGAGCCAGCCGTGGTGGCCGGCGTCGAGGTAGTTGTAGACGTTGGGGATCGCGCCGAGCTTGGCGAGGGCGTAGCCGACGCCCTTCACGTAGTTGCCGTTGGCCAGCATGGTGTCGCAGTTGGCGGTGGCGGTGGCCCGGCTGCCGGTGTTGGTGACCAGGTTGGGCAGCGAGTCGATCTCGATGGTGGTGACGATCCGCAGCGAGGCGTACTTGGAGTCGGAGAGGATCGCCGCGATCGGGTCGATGAACTGCGTCTTGTACTTGTCGATCTCCGTCGGGCCGAGCTCGCCGTTCGACGCGAGGGCCGAGCAGTCACGTCCGGGCAGGTCGTAGACGACCAGCTGGACGACTTCCTCGCCGCTGCCCTTCTGCGCGAGGGCCGCGTCCAGATGGTCACGCAGACCCATGCCGCCATTGACGCCGTTGATCGCGGCGATGCGGTCGAGCCAGACCCCCGTCGGCTGGTTGGAGACCCGGGTGCCGCCCGGTTCCGCGGCGGCCTTCGCGGACCACTCGGGGTTCACGTACACCTTGGCGCCGGAGTACGGGTTGTCGACGCGGGTACCGGAGCCGCCGCCGTTGCCGCCCCCGCCGCCTCCGCCACCACCGCTGCCGGTGCCGTCGTCGACGTTGCAGGTGACGCCGTCGAGGGTGAAGGCGGCCGGGATCGCGTTGCTGCCGGTGTACGTCCCGTTGAAGCCGAAGCTGACCGAACCGCCGGTCGCCAGCGTGCCGTTGTAGGTCTCGTTGTTGGCGGTGACGGCGGTACCGCTCTGGGTGAGGCTGGTGTTCCAGGCGCTGCTCACCTGCTGGTTTCCGGCGTATGACCACTTCACCGACCAACTCGAGCGCGCAGCGGCGTTGTTGGTGACCGTGACCGCGGCGGTGAAGCCGGATCCCCAGTCGTTCTGGATCTTGTAGTCGACGGTGCAGGGAATCGCGGAGATCGCCGCCTGGGCGGCGGGGGTCACGGCGACCGCCGGACCCGATACCCCGGCGACGAGCGCCAGGGCGGCGAAGACCGCTGTTCTGGTACGACTCATGAGTGCGGGTTCCTTCTTCTCGGGCGCACGTGCTTCTTGGCAGCACGTGCTTCTTCGATGGGCGCGGTTACGGGTTGACGGCCCGCAGGTGGTCGCGCAGTCCGGCGCCGTACGCCGTGGGCGTACCGCTGTAGTCGGAGATCAGGGACGGGCCGGCGGAGCAGTCCCAGGTGTTCCAGGTCCAGCCCAGGTAGGACAGGCCGCGGTCGTCGAACCACTTCATGACCTGGTCGACGAACGCGTGCGAGCAGGTGTTCTCGCCGATCTCCCCGGCGACCAGCGGCACCCGGGCCGCGACCGGGGCGAGCGTGGAGTTCCAGCAGCTCTCACCGGCACAGGTGTTGAAGTTGTAGCCGTGGTAGGCGGCGACGAGGTTGCCGGCCGGGTCGGTGGGCTCGTACGTCAGCCACTGGCCGAGGTCGTTCGAGTACGCGAGGCCGCCGACCATGATCACGTTCCGGGCCCCGGCGCCCCGGACGCTGTCCACCAGGTCCTGCATCCCGGCGACCTCGTAGCCGATGCCCGGGCAGGTGCCGCCGTCGCGCCAGCACTGCCAGGCCTGGGTGGCCGTCGAGGTCGCCCGGTCCGGGTAGGGCTCGTTGAACAGGTCGAAGACGACCGCCTGGTCGTCCTTGAAGGTGCCGGCCACCGAGGACCAGAAGGACGGGCTGTACTGGGCGTCCGGCATCGGCTTCTGGCAGGTGGCGTGCACGTCGGAGCAGCCGGCCGAGTTCCCGGTGTACTGCCCGTAGGTCCAGTGGAGGTCGAGGACCGGGGTCAGGCCGTACGACTCGACCCGGGTCACCAGTTCCTTCACCGCCTCGATGTAGTGGACGCCCGCGTACTCGGGCTTGACATTGGAAAGGCCCAGCCAGCACTCCTCGTTGAGGGGGATGCGGACGGCATTGGCCTTCCAGTCGGCGATCGCCCTGATCGCCGCGTCGTCCACCGGTCCGTCCCAGATGCCGTAGCCCTGCACGCACATGAACTCGCCGCCGGAGCGGTTCACGCCGAGCAGGCGGCGGGCCGTGCCGTTCGCGTCCACGAGTCTGGTGCCGGAGACGTGCAGGGCCGGTGCCGTCCCGCCGGCGGGCGGCCCGGTCGGCGTGGGGGTGGGCGTGGGCTGTGAATCGACGTTGCACGTGGTGCCGTTGAGCCGGAACGCCGTCGGGACCGGGTTGCTCCCCGACCAGGTCCCGAGGAACCCGGCGCCGACGCTCGCGCCGGTCGCGAGGGAGCCGTTCCAGCTCTCGTTGGCGGCGGTGACCGTCGTACCGGACTGGGACCACTTGGCGTTCCAGCCCTGGGTGACCTCCTGACCGTCCGCGAGGTCGAAGACCAGGCTCCAACTGCTCAGGGCGGCCATGTTGTTGGTGACGGTCACGGAGCCCTGGAACCCGGTGTCCCACTGGCTGGTGACCGCGTACTCCACCGTGCAGGCGGGCGTCGCGCCGGACGCCGACACCACCGGCACCAGCGCGGCGCCGACTACGGCGGCCGCACCGGTGACGGCTAAAAGAACCGAACGCGGGGGGTGTCGCATGAGCGACTCCTTGCAGCTCGGGCGCGTCGTGACGGACGCGTCGACCGAATGGAACCGCTCCCACTGGTGCGAAGGAAGGTAGCGCCAAGTGCGAGCAAAGAACAGAGGAGTTGCTCGGCTTTTCCTCAATGACCTCGGTCGAATCTTTTCGACTCTTCAACGGCCTTGACCGCGCCATGCCATGTCTTCACTATGGGAGCGCTCCCACTGGTTCAAGCCTTGACTTCTCCTCGAGCCGCAAGCGCAAGGAGGAACCAGCACATGCGACCCGGACATGCCTTACACCCCGGGCGGAGGGGCAGAGCCGAGCGACGGTTGTGGACGGCCGTCGTCGCGGCCCTCGCCCTGCCGCTGTCCATGCTCGCGACCGGTGCGACCCCCGCTCGGGCTGCGACCGTCCAGTGCAGCGTGGACTACAGGACGAACGACTGGGGCACCGGCTTCACCGCCGACCTCACCCTCACCAACCGCGGGACCGACGCGATCAACGGCTGGACGCTGACCTACGCGTACACCGGCGACCAGAAGCTGGTCAGCGGCTGGAACGGCACCTGGTCCCAGTCCGGCACCTCGGTCACCGTGCAGAACGCGTCGTACAACGGCACGATCGCGGCCGGCGCGGCCGTGTCGACGGGCGCCCAGTTCTCGTACACGGGCAGCAACGCGGCCCCGGCGGGCTTCGCGGTCAACGGCACGACCTGCGCCGGCGCCCACCAGCCGCCCATCACCGTGTTGACCAGCCCGAGCGCGGGCGCGGTCTACACCCAGGGCGACGCGGTGCCGCTGGCGGCGACCGCGGCGGCGGCCGACGGCGCGACGATCGGCAAGGTGGAGTTCTACGACGACACCACGCTGCTGGGCGCCGACACGTCGGCGCCGTACACGCTGTCGACCTCCAGTCTGACCGTGGGCAGTCATTCACTGGTGGCGAAGGCGTACGACAGCCTGGGCGCGACCGCGTCCTCGACGCCGGTCGGCATCACGGTCGCCGCGGGCCCCGCGGTGGTGGCCTCGCCGGCTCAGCTGGGCATCCAGCAGGGCGCGACGGGCAGCTTCGGGGTGAGTCTGTCGAAGCAGCCCAGCGCCAACGTCACGGTGTCCGTGGCCCGCACGGCCGGCAACACCGGCCTCTCGGTGAGCGCCGGTTCCTCGCTGACGTTCACGCCGGCCAACTGGAGCACCGCGCAGAACGTGACGGTGGCCGCGGACTCCGCGGGCACCGGCACCGCGACCTTCACGGCGTCGGCGACCGGCTACACCGCCGCCACGGTCACCGTGACCGAACTGGCCGCGTCAAGCGCGTACGACGCGCGGTTCCTGGACCTGTACGGCAGGATCACCAACCCGGCGAACGGCTACTTCTCCCCCGAGGGCATCCCCTACCACTCGGTCGAGACGCTGATCGTGGAGGCCCCGGACCAGGGCCACGAGACCACGTCGGAGGCGTACAGCTATCTTCTCTGGCTGCAGGCCATGTACGGCAAGGTGACGGGTGACTGGTCCAAGTTCAACGGCGCGTGGGCCCTCATGGAGAAGTACATGATCCCGACCCACGCCGACCAACCGACCGGTTCCTTCTACAACGCGTCCAAACCGGCCACCTACGCACCGGAGTTGGACACCCCGAACGAGTACCCGGCGAGGCTGGACACCTCGGTGCCGGTGGGCTCGGACCCGATCGCGGGTGAGCTGAAGTCCGCGTACGGCACGGACGACGTGTACGGCATGCACTGGCTGGAGGACGTCGACAACGTCTACGGCTACGGCGACACCCCCGGCGGCGGCTGCGAGGCGGGTCCGGGCGCGGACGGGCCGTCGTACATCAACACCTTCCAGCGCGGACCGCAGGAGTCGGTGTGGGAGACGGTTCCGCAGCCGACCTGCGACGCCTTCAAGTACGGTGGGACGAACGGCTACTTGGACCTCTTCACCGGCGACTCGTCCTACGCCAGGCAGTGGAAGTACACGGACGCCCCGGATGCCGACGCGCGCGCGGTGCAGGCCGCGTACTGGGCCGACGTGTGGGCGAAGGAGCAGGGCAAGGGCAGCGACGTCTCCGCCACCGTGGGCAAGGCGGCGAAGATGGGCGACTACCTGCGCTACGCGATGTACGACAAGTACTTCAAGAAGATCGGCAACTGCGTGGGCCCGACGACCTGCCCGGCCGGCACCGGCAAGGACGCCTCGGACTACCTGCTCTCCTGGTACTACGCGTGGGGCGGGGCCACCGACAGCAGCGCCGGATGGGCCTGGCGGATCGGCTCCAGCCATGTGCACGGCGGCTACCAGAACCCGCTGGCCGCCTACGCGCTCAGCTCGTACGCCGACCTGAAGCCCAAGTCGGCGACGGGGGCGTCGGACTGGGGCACGTCCCTCACCCGGCAGCTGGAGTTCTACCGCTGGCTGCAGTCGTCCGAGGGTGCCATCGCGGGCGGCGCCACCAACAGCTGGCAGGGGCGGTACGCGAGCCCGCCGTCCGGTACGTCGACGTTCTACGGCATGTACTACGACTGGGAGCCGGTGTACCACGACCCGCCGTCCAACCAGTGGTTCGGCTTCCAGGCCTGGTCGATGGAGCGGGTCGCCGAGTATTACCAGCAGACCGGCAACGCCACGGCGAAGACGATCCTCGACAAGTGGGTGGCGTGGGCGCTGTCCAGGACCACGATCAACCCGGACGGCACGTATCTCATCCCGTCGACGCTCCAGTGGTCGGGCCAGCCCGACACCTGGAACGCGTCGAGTCCCGGGGCGAACAGCGGACTTCACGTCACGGTCTCCGACTACACGAACGACGTGGGCGTCGCCGCCGCGTACGCGAAGACGCTGACGTACTACGCCGCCAGGTCCGGTGACGCGACGGCGAAGTCGACGGCCAAGGCGCTGCTCGACGGCATGTGGGCCAACTACCAGGACAGCCTGGGGATCGCGGTGCCGGAGACGCGGGCCGACTACAACCGCTTCGACGACAGCGTGTACGTGCCGAGCGGGTGGAGCGGGAAGATGCCGAACGGCGACGCGATCAACTCGTCGTCGACGTTCGCCTCGCTGCGGTCCTTCTACCGGAACGACCCGGCGTGGTCGAAAATCCAGAGCTATCTGGCGGGCGGGGCCGCGCCTGTCTTCACGTATCACCGGTTCTGGGCCCAGGCGGACATCGCGCTCGCCATGGGGTCGTACGCGGAGCTGCTGGAGTAGTCCGGCCGGGGGTACCCCCAGCGCCCCTTACGGGGCGCCGTGCCCGACGCACGCTTCGACAGAACCGCCTGTCGGGCCGTCCTCACCCGCACCGGGGACGGCCCGGCAACGGTCTGCCAGGCGGCGGTGGCAACCCGTGATACGCGATCACCAGTCGATCAACCTCCCTCTGAAGACGCGAGGGCAGGTACGGCAGAACCCACCGCGTCACAGACCCCAAACCGCCCTTGGCCTCCGTGATCACTGCCGAGCCGCGGTTTCCCGCACACCTTCGGCGGGTAGGGCAGGAGCTGACATGCAGGGGGATTCCGCCAGAGTCGCCGGGGGGGCCATGGATTGCCCGTTCTGTCATGAATTCAATGACGTAGACGACAGCGAATTCCGCAGTCTGTTTCCGGCTGACGAGCTCTTGAATCGCACGGTCGCCCAGGATGACCTCTTCACGGTTGTGGCGGGTATCGGCGCCATAAACCCGGGGTACGTCCTTCTCCTGCCTCGCCGTCACACGCGCTGCTTCGCCAATCTGACGGACGACGAGGCCGCCGGCGCAGATATGTGGTTTCGAAAAATTCGGGACACGCTGTCGAAAGTGTACACGGATCCATTTATCTTCGAGCACGGTAGCCGCTCCATCAGAGCCAAGTCCGGTTCATGCATCGATCATGCGCACCTGCACTTCGTACCGACGGAGGTAGATCCCTGCAATCACTTGAAGCGGTCGATGCGTTATTCCAAAATAGACTCCCTCGGTGATCTGATTGGCAAATTTGGCGAAGACGAGCCCTACTTGCTGGGAAGTAAACGGGGAGAGGTGTTCACTTTCTCTCCGGACCCCCTCTCGCCACCTCCCTCACAGTTCCTCCGCCGCTTACTGTGTCAACTCGAAGGCAGACCGGACGAATGGGACTGGGCAGTGTTTCCCGAGAAGGAGAACATGAGATCAACCGTACTCCGGCTAACAGGCAGCACTGAACTCTGGAGGGTGGAGTGACCGCCGATCATCCCGACCCGGCCGGGTCGGGGCGAGATTTCTCTCTTCAGTACCTGGGGACTCTGGCCACGGAGAAGCAGACCTCCATCGGCGAATTGCAGAACGCGACGACGTGGGGATTGACAGCCGCCACCACGGGGATCGTTTTCATAGTCGGCCGATCCGGCTTCCCCGACCAGCCGAGCCTCCTCGGAATTGCCAGCCTGCTGATTTTTGTAGCACACTTCATGGTGCGCGCCATGAAAGGCTACATCAACGTGATGCGCTGGTCCCTGCTGCAACGCATCCTGATCAACGAAATCCAGAGTGGAGAGGTTTCGCCCAGCCCGGAGACGAGTTCGGCAATACGCGAATACCATACCGGCTGGAAACTCCCGGTCAAGAGAACCACAGTCATTTGGAAAGGAGTTTTTGAGCTGGCTTTCGGATACCTCTTAATTGCTCTGCTGGGAATTATGGCCTACACCCTGGATGAGACCCACTGGACGTGGTTGACTCTCCCAACGGTCTCCATCTCCCTTCTTGCTTCCGCCTCAGAGTTCTATCTCTTTCTTCGATCTCCCTATATGAGGGTCGTCCAGCCCCATGACGATGCTCAACGGATGCGGTAACGCTTCCGCAAAGTGAGGCAACGACAGGCAGAAGGGGAGTTCTCACAACAGGACGAGCGCGCCGGGTAATGCGGCGGCGCGGCGCCAGGTCGAGCACACGGCTCAGTGTGTGCCGTGGCCTGGGGCGATGTCCTCAACCCTGTGAGCGAGTTCGAAGTCCTTGGCGGTGACGGCGCCGCCCACGCTGTGGGTGTTCACGGTGAGGGTGACGGTGTTGTAGCCGAGGGTGAGGTCGGAATGGTGGTCGAGTTCGTCCTGGATGTGGGCGATGTGCACGACCAGGGCGACGGCGGCGAAGTGCGAGTCGAGGCGGTAGGCGCGGGCGAGCCGGTCGCCGTCCAGCGACCAGCCGGGCAGCTCGGCCAGCCGGTCCTCGGTCTCCTGCTGCGACAGCGGTGCGACGGCCATGGTGCGGCTTCCTTCCCGGGGACCTGCAAGTGACGTGGGCGTGGCTGCGTTCAGCCTGCCACGGACGGGCCGTCCGAGCCGTGCGCACGCGAGCGTGTCCGGTCACCGGCCACGGTCCTCGGCTACCGTCGTCGGCATGACCCTTGTCGCCTCCGGCCCCGCTCCCTCCCGCCCCACCGTCCCCGGCGACCAGGGCGTCGGCCCGCTGCTGCGCGCCTGGCGGGAGCGGCGGCGGGTGAGCCAGCTGGAGCTGGCACTGCGTGCCGACTCCTCGGCCCGGCACATCAGCTTCGTCGAGACGGGCCGGTCGCGGCCGAGCGAGGAGATGGTGCTGCGCCTGGCCGAGCACCTGGACGTACCGGTACGCGAGCGCAACGCGCTGCTGCTGGCGGCCGGTTACGCCCCGCACTACCCGGAGACACCGCTGGACGACCCGGCGCTGGAGGCGCTGCGCGACGGCATGGAGCGGCTGATCCGGGGCTACGAGCCGTATCCGGCGCTGGTCGTGGACGCCACGTACACGGTGGTCGCCGCCAACCGGGGCATCGCCATGCTCCTGGAGGGCGTCCCGGAGTCACTGCTCGCGCCCGCACCGAACGCGATGCGGCTGACCCTGCACCCGGAGGGGCTGGCGCCGCGCATCCGCAACCTGCGGGAGTGGCGCGGGCATCTCCTGGAACAGATGGCGCGGCAGATCGCGCTGCACCGCTCCGACGTGCTGCGGGAGCTGTACGAGGAGGTCGCCGCCTACCCGCTGCCGGCCGATGCGGAGGCCGGGGAACCCGCCGAACCCGCCGAACCCGCGGCGGCCGTCGCGTACTTCGCGCTGCCGCTGCGGATCGAGCACGCGGGGCGGGTGCTGTCGTTCGTGTCGTCGATCTCGACGTTCAACACGCCGATGGACGTGACGGTCGCCGAGCTGGCCATCGAGACGTTCCTGCCCGCGGACCCGGCCACCGCCAAGTACCTGAACTCGTTGGTAAGTTGACGGAAGCAGTTCCCTCGACCAGGTGTGCGACGCGGCATCGCGTGACACACTGCTCCCCGTACTTGGGCACGTTGGGGAGGCGTGGCGTGAGTGAACGGCGTGCTGCGCCCACAGTGGGGCAGGTCGTGCTCGGCAAGCGGCTGCAGGAGCTGCGCGAGGCGGCCGGCCTGGGCCGCGACGAGGCGGCGCGGGTCCTGCGGGTGGCCCAGGCGACCGTACGGCGGATGGAGATGGCCGAGGTCGCGCTGAAGATCCCGTACATCCAGGTGCTGCTGGAGACGTACGGGGTGGCCGAGGAGGAGCAGGCCGCGTTCGTGCGGCTGGCCGAGGAGGCCAACCAGCCGGGCTGGTGGCAGCGGTTCCACGACGTGCTGCCGGACTGGTTCAGCCTGTACGTGAGCCTGGAGGGCGCCGCCCGGGTCATCCGCTCCTACGAGCCGCACTTCCTTCCCGGCCTGTTGCAGACCGAGGCGTACGCGCGGGCCGTGATGGAGTCCGGGACGATCGGCCACAGTGATCCCGCGGCCGTGGAGCGGCACGTGGCGCTGCGCATGACCCGGCAGCGGCTGCTGGAGCAGGACGATCCGCCCCACCTGTGGGTGATCATGGACGAGACGGTGCTGCGGCGCCCGGCCGGCGACGCCGAGGTGATGCGCGACCAGGTCGACAAGCTCCTCGCCTACCTCGAACGGGACCGGATCACCCTGCAGCTGGCCGAGTTCGCGAGCGGCCCGCACCCGGGGACGTACGCGCCGTTCACGCTGTTCCGGTTCGCCGAGCCCGAGCTGCCCGACATGGTCTTCACCGAGTACCTGACCGGCGCCCTGTACCTGGACTCCCGCGACGAGGTCGGGGCGCACCTGGAGGTCCTGGACCACATGACGGCCCGCGCGGCCTCGGCACAGCGGACCGAGGGCCTGCTGCGGGAGTACCGCGACAAGCTCTGAGCGGGCGTACCGCGTCAGACCCTGACCGGAGGAGCACAGGCTGTGAGCGCACCCGAGCCCGCCCCGACCTCGATCGACACGAGCCGGCCGCATCCGGCGCGGGTGTACGACTGGTGGCTGGGCGGCAAGGACAACTACCCGGTGGACGAGGAGCTGGCCCGGCGGATCCTCGCCGTGGACGGTACGGTGCTGCGCGGGGCGCGCGCCAACCGCCGCTTCATGCAGCGGGCCGTGCGGACCGTCGCCGCGTCCGGCACCCGGCAGTTCCTGGACATCGGCACGGGCATCCCGACCGAGCCCAACCTGCACCAGGTGGCGCAGGGCGTGGCGGCGGCGTCGAGGGTGGTGTACGCGGACAACGACCCGATCGTGCTGCGTCACGCGGAGGCACTGCTGCGCGGCGCAAAGGAGGGCAGTACCGCGTACGTGCACGCGGACGTCCGGGACGTCGACACCCTGCTGGCCCGGGCCGCCGAGACCCTGGACTTCGCGGAGCCCGTGTCGCTGTCGCTGGTGGCGCTGACCCACTACCTCGACGACGACCCGGACGGCGACGACGTGTACGGCCTGCTGCGCAGGTACGTCGGGGCGCTCGCCCCCGGCAGCCATCTGATCCTCTCCCAGGTCACCCCGGACCTCAGCCCGGAGGCGGTCGAGCAGGCGGCCGCGAACTTCCGGCGCAGCGGTACGCCCTTCCACCCGCGCTCGCTGCCCGCGTTCCGGCGCTTCTTCGAGGGGCTGGAGCTGCTCGGCCCCGGGGTGATCCCGGTCTCCGGCTGGCGCCCGGAGCCGGAGGACGTGGCCGTCCAGGCGGAGGGCATCGTGCCGGTGTACGGCGGGGTCGCCCGCAAGGTCTGACCCGTCCGGCTGCCCTGAACAGGTGCGTTCCCCGGCCCGCCCCTAGCGTCGAAGCGACGGGTGAGCGAGGGAGCGGACGTGACCGACACGCGGACACCGCCGAAGGAGCCGGGCGCGGCGCTGCTGAGCGCCGCCCGGTTCTTCCGGCCGGGCACGCCCGCGCCCGACCTGCACAGCGCGGCCCTGACCGGCGGCCGGGAGGCGGACGCCTTCCACCGGGACCGACGGAGCCACGACAGGGTGGTCCGCTCCACCCACGGGGTGAACCGCACCGGCTCGTGCCGCTGGAAGGGGTACGTCAAGGACGGGATCAGCCGTGCCGGAGTCGGGCGACCGGCGGGACGCGGCCCCTGCGATGATGCGGGGCTCGAACGCCCCGACGGCAGCCCCGGCATGGGCGGCGACGGCCGCTTCGGCCGGGACTCGGGGCGGAAACTGCTCCCTGTGGTGTCGGTGCGGAACCTCCACGGTCTGCGCAGACGGCAGACCGCCGGCACCCCCGACGAGGCGAAGGAGGACTGATGCCCTCGGACGCGGTGTTCTACCAGGCGGCGGCGCTCTGTCTGACCTACCCGGACGACGACTTCGTCGCCCGGTTGCCGCTGCTGCGCGAAGCCGCCCCGCAACTGCGGGAGTTCACCGACCATGCGACGGTGACCCCACCGCAGGAGCTGGCCGCGCACTACGTGCAGGTCTTCGACTTCAAGAACCGGCACAGCCTCTACCTCAGCTGGTGGCGGGACGGCGACACCCACCGCCGGGGCATGTCCCTGGTCCGCTTCCAGGACATCTACAAGGCCTACGGCATGGAGTTCACCGGCGAGGAACTGCCGGACTTCCTCCCCGCCGTCCTGGAGTTCACGGCCCGCACCGGCAACACCGACCTGCTGACCGAGCACCGCGACTGCCTGTCGCAACTCCGCGCCAGACTGGCCGACTTCGGCACCCCGTACGCGTGCGTCCTGGACGCGGTCTGCGCCGCCCTGCCGACCCCGCCCGGCGGAGTCCGCCCATGACCACCCTCCCGCGGGGCGCCCTGCGCTACGTGGTCCTCGCGCCGCCGGCCGCCGGCGTCGTCCGGCGCCACCACTACGACAGGTACGGCTGGACCAGCAGCCGGGCCCCCGCCCGCAACCAGACGTCCTTCCGCCGCAACGGGGCTCAGCCACGACGGCGCAGCCCGGCGGTGCCTCACCCGGCCGCGCCCCGGTCCCTCTCGTCGTCCACGATCTCGGCGTCCACCACCCCCTCCTCCTCGGCGGCCTCGGGCGCCCGCTGTTCCTCGGCCGAACCGCCGGAGGCAGCCGCCGCGTACATGGCCTGCCCCATCTGCTGACTCACGCTCGCCAGTCTCTCCACCCCCTGCCGCAGCTCCCCGGTGTCGGCGTCCCGCTCCAGCAGCGCCTTCAGCTCGGTGATCGCGGCCTCGACCTCGGACTTCGTGCCGCCCGGCACCCGCTCCTCGTTCTCCCGGAGGAAATTCTCGGTCTGGTAGACGAGTTGCTCGGCCTGGTTCCGGGTCTCCGCGGCCTCTCGCCGCTTGCGGTCCTCCTCGGCGTACTGCTCGGCCTCCCGCATCATGCGGTCGATGTCGTCCTTGGGGAGGGCGGAGCCGCCGGTCACGGTCATCTTCTGCTCGCGGCCGGTCGCCAGGTCCTTCGCCGAGACGTGCATGATCCCGTTGGCGTCGATGTCGAAGGCCACCTCGATCTGCGGCACCCCGCGCGGTGCGGGCGGCAGACCGGTGAGGTCGAAGACGCCCAGCTTCTTGTTGTACGCGGCGATTTCGCGTTCGCCCTGGTAGACCTGGATGCCCACGGAGGGCTGGTTGTCGGCCGCGGTCGTGAAGATCTCCGAACGCCGGGTCGGGATGGTGGTGTTGCGCTCGATCAGCCTGGTCATGATGCCGCCCTTGGTCTCGATGCCCAGGGACAGCGGGGTGACGTCGAGCAGCAGCACGTCCTTCACGTCGCCGCGGATGACTCCCGCCTGGAGGGCCGCGCCGACCGCGACCACCTCGTCCGGGTTGACGCCCTTGTGCGGGTCCTTGCCGGTGAGTTCACGGACCAGGTCGGTGACGGCGGGCATCCGGGTGGACCCACCGACCAGGATGACGTGGTCGATCGCCGACACCTGCACGCCCGCGTCCTTGACGGCCTGGTGGAAGGGCTTCTTGCAGCGGTCCAGCAGGTCGGCCGTGAGCTCCTGGAACTGGGCCCGCGTCAGCTTCTCCTCCAGATGCAGCGGCCCCTGGGCGGAGGCGGTGACGTACGGCAGGTTGACCGATGTCTCCGTCGACGACGACAGCTCGATCTTCGCCTTCTCGGCACCCTCGCGCAGCCGCTGCACGGCCATCTTGTCGTTGCTCAGGTCGACGCCGTACTGCCCCTTGAACCGCTTCACGAGGTGCTCGACGATGCGCTGGTCCCAGTCGTCGCCGCCCAGGTGCGTGTCGCCGTTGGTGGCCTTGACCTCGATCACGCCGTCGCCGATCTCCAGGAGCGACACGTCGAAGGTGCCGCCCCCGAGGTCGAAGACGAGGACCGTCTGCTCCTCGCCCCGGTCCAGGCCGTAGGCCAGCGCCGCGGCCGTCGGCTCGTTGATGATCCGCAGCACCTTCAGGCCGGCGATCTCCCCGGCCTCCTTGGTGGCCTGCCGCTGCGCGTCGTCGAAGTACGCGGGCACGGTGATCACCGCGTCGGTGACGTCCTCACCGAGATAGGCCTCGGTGTCCCGCTTGAGTTTCTGCAGCACCCGCGCCGACAGCTCCTGGGCCCGGAACCGGGTGCCGTCGACACTCCCGCTCTCCGGGAACCGCCAGGCCGCGTCGCCCATGTGCCGCTTGACCGAGCGCGCGGTGCGGTCCACGTTGGTCACCGCCTGCCGCTTGGCGACCTCGCCGACCAGCACGTCGCCGTTCTTCGCGAAGGCCACGACCGACGGGGTGGTGCGCGCCCCTTCGGCGTTGGCGACGACGGTGGGCTCACCGCCCTCCAGCAGGGCCACCACCGAGTTCGTCGTACCGAGGTCGATACCGACCGCACGTGCCATGTCCGTCCCCTTTCCGCCCGGGCGCTTCCCCGACTCCAGCACAAAACTTGAGCGAGCCGTTGTCAATGCCGGGTACCCGGGAACGACGCTGCCGCGCACCCCTCGGAAAAGGGGTGCGCGGCAGCGCGGCGGGCGGGACGGTCAGGCGAGCTTCGCGTCCAGGGTGATGGTGGTGCCGGCCAGGGCCTGGCTGACCGGGCAGTTCTTCTTGGCGTCCTCGGCGGCGGCGGCGAAGCCCTCCGCGTCCAGGCCGGGGACGGTGCCCTCGACGGTCAGGTGGATGCCGGTGATGCCGGTGCCCGGCTGGAAGGTGACGTCGGCGTTGGTGACGAGCCTGGTGGGCGGGGTGCCGGCGCCGGTCAGGGCGTGCGACAGCGCCATGGAGAAGCAGCTGGAGTGGGCGGCCGCGATCAGCTCCTCCGGGCTGGTCCTGCCGTTCGCCTCCTGGGAGCGCGAGGCCCACGTGACGGGCTGCTCGCCGATACCGGAGGAGTCGAAGGTGATGACACCGTTGCCCTCGGTCAGGCTGCCTTCCCAGACGGTGTGTGCGGTGCGCGTGGTAGCCACGGTTGTTCCTTTCGGCGATGAAGGCGAATGAACCGGTTCGCTCGCCCCCATCCGATCACATCGGGGCTCACCGCACCCGGAAGACCGGCCCACGGGGGGTGAACGGCAGGCGACGTCCGTCCGGGATCAGATAGGCGTGCTCGCGGCGGACCCGCAGGACGTCGCACCAACCGTCGGTGATCACCAGGACCGGCGCGGCGGGCGGGAAGTCGTCCGCGCGCTGGAGCAGGTCGACGCCGGGCTGCAGGACCGTCCCGCCGCGGCCGTGCACCCGGACCCGGCCGGCGATCTCGGTGGTCGGCAGATAGCCGGCGTCGTGCGGGGCCGCGTCGCAGAAGACGACGCGTGCGGCGGGTACGTCACGGGCCTCGGCATAGGAGGCGATCGCGCCGAGGGCCTTGCCGAGCAGGGTGCGGTCCATGGAGCTGGAGGTGTCGAGGACCACGCCGAAGGTGCAGCGGGCGACCTCCTCGGGCGGGAAGTACCGGCCGGCGCGCGGGATGTCCGGGGTGGACGACTGCCGGCGCGAGGGGCGGGCGTACGACCGCACTGCCTCCGGGCGCGGCACGAACTCGTCGAACCAGCGGGCGAGCCGGGCGTCCCAGGGCAGCGGCGGATGGTTGAGCGCGCGGATCTCCTCCACCAGGCCGCCGGGCAGCAGGCCCCGGTCCTGGGCCTGGTGCAGGTCGAGCCCCTGGCAGAGGCCACGCCGGTAGAACTCGTCGAGGTCGACGTACGCGCCGGGCGGCCCGAGCGGTGCGCCCAGCACGTCACCACGCCCCTTGCCGCGCAGCGTGGCCAGCCGCCGCATCCTCCTCAGGTCGCCGGCGATCCGGTCGTACACCTCCTCGGCCGACAGCCCCGTCAGCGCGGTGTCGTGGAGCAGCCCTTCGGGCATGGTGCCGACGCGCATCTCGACCAGCCAGCCGTTGATGACGTAGTCGCAGGCGACGTTGAAGAGGTAGGGGTCGCGGGCGCCGAGACGGTCGCCGTGGCGCAGGGCGGCGTGCAGCATCTCGTGGGCGAGGACGAACCGCCACTCCTCGTCGTCCATGGTCCGCAGCGGGTTGACGTAGATCTCGCCGGCCTCGGGGTTGACGGCGGCGACGGAGATGTCGTGGGCGCGGGCCAGTTCGGCGTCGGCGACCAGTTTGATGCCGGCCGCGATGCCGCCGAGCAGCGGGTAGGAGGAGACGAACCAGCTCAGCGCCTTCTCCCAGGGGCGCCGCGGGGTGGGCGGTCCTGACATGGTGGTGCGGCGGCCGCCGGCCAGGTCCATCGCCCGGGACATGGTGCGGGTCAGCGCGTGCGCGAACCCCACCTGCCAGTCGGGCACTTGCCCGGCCCACTTGCTCCAGGACAGGAGGAGCTGGTCGGGTTCGCCGCCGTTCGTCCCCCCGCGCTCGTAGGCGGCCGGGACGCCGCCGGTCCGGCGCCAGCCGGCCGCGAGCCGCTCCTCGTCGCCCTCCGGGTAGGAGGCGGGCAGGTGGTCGGGGGCCTGGCCGATCGGGAAGGTCTCCAGGAAGCGGTTGACGACGGTGCAGCGGGCGGCGAGGTCGTAGCGGTCGGGCTGGTCACGCGGCCCGGTGGCGGCCGGCAGGTGCCCGAAGCCGAGATGGATGGTGCAGTGCGCCAACGCCCAGGCCCACTGGGCTGGTTCGGCACGCCGGGTGGCGTGCGCGTGCAGCACTCCGTCCGAGTCGGCGCGCACCAGTCCGTCCTGGGGGGCGAGATCACACGTCTCGTGCCGGCAGATCGTGAACTCCACCGCCCGCAGGGCGGGATTGGCCCGCAGCAGCTGCACACCGGCCGCGAAGTTCTCGGCGGCGGGGTCCTTCTTCCTGCGCGCCGCGGCGGCCCGGCTCATCGCCGGGCCTCCACCAGCCGGGGCATGTCCCGGGCCGCCTCGATCAGGAACCAGGCGGGCAGGACCGGGTTGCCGTCGGCGTCGGAGGCGATGACGGTCTGGGCGACCTCGACGGAGATCTCGGCCAGCTGCACCAGCAGCGACTTGGCGCGGTAGGCGGTCTGCCGGCCGTTCGCCGACATGTGCTCCCGGTCGGCGGGCAGTTCCTTGACCAGCCGGCCCCGGAAGGACTCGGCGAGGTAGTAGAGCAGGTCGCGGTCCTCGATCCGGGGCGGCCAGCCCGCGTCCCCCTTCAGGATGGCCTCGATCCCGAACCGACTGCGCACGATCTTGACGTATCCGCAGAAGGCGGTGGCGTGCGCGGGGGTCAGCGTGCCGTGCGCCAGCACCTTCAGCGTCTCCTCGTCCAGGTCGTGTCCGAAGGAGTGCAGGGCGTCGGAGAGCATGTGCCAGGAGCGCGGGGTGGAGAACGGCTCCTCGGTCTTCGGCGGCTTGGACCACAGGTGGTCGGGCCGGTCGGTGAGGTGGTCCAGGATCCACGGGTGGATGCCGCTGGCGGCGGCCCAGGCGAGCCAGTCGTGCGCGGAGGCCTCCAGGTGGACGTGGGCCAGCCGGTTGACGAGCGCGGAGGCGATGGGCCGGGCGAGGGCGTTGTCGGTGGCCCGGTTGCCGGCGCCGATCACGATCGAGCCCTTGGGCAGCTCGTAGGTCCCGATCCGCCGGTCGAGGATCAGCGAGTAGAACGCCTTCTGCACATCAGGAGTGGCCGCGTTCAGCTCATCGAGGAAGAGACAGTAGGGCTCGTCCCGGGCGATCGCCTCGGGCGGACAGAAGACGGATCGTCCGTCCCGGATCTGCGGGACGCCGATGAGATCCTCCGGGGCGAGCTGGGTCCCGAGCAGACTCACACACTCCAGCCCGAGCGACTCGGCGAACTCCCGCACCAGCGAGGACTTCCCGATCCCGGGAGCACCCCAGATGAAGACGGGCCGCACGGTGGCGAGTCCGAGCAGGAGTTCGGGGATACGGGAGGGCGTGACGGTCACGGCTGCCTGCAAGAGGCTTCTCCTCGGGGGCGTTCGAGAGGTTTACGACTCGAACAGTGTGAGCCGGAGCCCAAAGGAACGCAGCCGATTTATCCGAGGCCCGGCAGGGGCGCCCCCTTGGGGGCGCTGGGGTACCCCCGGCCGAAGGCTGGGGGAGGAACCGCGCGGCCGGCCCCCACCGGCCCGCGCCCGACGAACTACGCGGCCCTCTCCCCCTCCGCGGGCAGGGGAACCTGCGGCCCGTCCGCCTCCCGAAGCCACCGCCGCAGCACCTGATGCACAGCCTCAGCCCCGACGAGATCCTGGCCACTCTCCACCGGCGCAGAAATGTCGACCGGCGACAACAGGAACGGCCGCCCCTGGGCGCCCCCCAACCCCCCGTGCGACCCGATCTGCTCCTCGAACGCGAGGACTTCCCCGCTCTCCGGGTCATACCACGAGTTGACCATGATGTCGGCGGTGTGCGGAAAGGAGTGCGTGCGCCGCACGGCGTCGGCCGCGCCCGCCCCGAACACGGCCAGCGGCCCGGCAGGGCCGTCCAGCCGGTCGAGCGGGATCTGCGCACCGTACGCGCCGAGTACCACCCCGCCGTGCTCCTCGCTGCGCACCAGCAGGAACCCGACCCCGGGATGGTTGGCGAGCGTCGGCAGCAGCGCGGGGTGGCGCGCGTCGATCTCCTCCTTGGTCATGCGGTGCGGCACGTCCGGGAAGGAGACCAGGCCGAGGTTGCCGGAGGCGAGCACCACCGGCTCCGATCGCCGGGTGGGCCGGTGCTTCTCGCCGCCCTCCTCGACCGGCCTGCGCAGCGCCGCGCGGACGGCGGCCCGCGCCTCCGTGCCGCTGTGGGTGCGCTCCGCCCTGCGCGGCACGTGCAGTCCGCAGCCGGCCCGGACCAGGTCGCCGAGGCCGAGGCCGTAGCGGGTGTGGAAGGTCTCGCCGGGGCTCTGGCCGTGGTCGGAGAGGACGACGATCCGGTACTGCCGGGGGGCGTGCTCGGCGGCCTTCTCGATCAGGGCGAGGGCGCGGTCCAGGCGTTGCAGTACCTTCCCGGCGTCCCGGCTGTGCGGGCCGGAGTGGTGGGCCACCTCGTCGTAGGCGACCAGGTCGGCGTAGACGGCGGTGCGGCCGACGAGCAGGTCTCCCATGACCGCGGCGACGACGACGTCCCGCTCGACGACGGTCGCGAAGGCGCGGACGAAGGGGTAGAGGCCGCCGCGCTTGACGCGCGGGCGCTGCTCGCGGAGCCGGGCCGCGGTGGACTGGCCGACCTCGCGGCCGACCTCGGCGAAGAAGGAGAGCGCGGTGCGGACGGCGTTGGCGGGGTCGGCGAAGTACGCGAAGTAACCGGCGCGGGAACGGTTCTCCCGGCCGCGGCGGCGGGTGGCTATGGACAGGACGAGGGCCTGTTCGTCGGCGCCGCCGCCGAAGAGGTTGCCGCGGCTGGCGCCGTCCAGGGAGAGCAGCCCCCCGTCGGCGGTGCGCTCGACCGCCCGGCGCTGGAGTTCGGCGGCGCTGGTCGGCCGGTTGCAGACCATCACCTCACGGCTGTCCTTCTCGTACCAGCGGAAGGCGGGTACGTCGAAGGTGGAGCCGTGCAGGATGCCGAGCTGGCTGGCGCCGGTCTGGCTGGACCAGTCGGTACGCCAGGGGGTGAGCCGGTGGGTGGACGGTGTCCCGCCCGCGCCCAGCCATCCGGCGACGGTCGGCATCAGGCCCTTGGCCACGGCGGCGGTCAGCACGTCGTGGCCGACGCCGTCGAGCTGCAGGAAGACGGTGCCGGGGGTGGCCCGGCAGGGCGGGTGGGATCTGCGGCGGCGGGTGGCGAGCCGGGAGAGCCGGCGGCGGTAGGCGTCGTCGTCGCGGACGGCGAGGGCACCGCCGGTGGCGGAGGCGACGGCGGACATCACGGCGGCCACGATCACGGCGGTCTCCGGCGCGGCCTCGCTCTGCCCGGAGGGGTTGATGCGCAGGGCGACGAGGAGCAGGGAGCCGTTGAGGAAGAAGACCAGCAGGCCGAGGACGAGAGCGGGGACGAGCAGCAGGAGCCGTACGAGCGGGGGCCAGACGACGGCCGAGAGCACACCGAAGACGCCGGCCCCGAGGGCGGCGGTCATGGCGATGCGGGTGGCGCTGTCACCGTCGGGCGACTGGAGCTGGAAGTCGGGCAGGAGGCCGGCGAGGACCAGCATGGTGACCGTCGACACCGCCCACACCGTGACGCTCCGCCCGACCTGACTGACGACCCGCCGCCACCGCACGCCCCACCGACCTCACGTCCGCGCCCCCCGCCGGATGCGGGTCTGCTCGCGTCAACACTGTCATACGGGGGTGGGCCGGACGGGCGGTCAGGGTGGGTTCGGCACCGCCGGACACCCCCGTGGGAGCTGCCCACCGTGGCGGCGGGTGCCGGGGAGCCGATGCGTTCGAACAGCGTGCGCGGTGCCGGCCCTTCGGATCCGGCGCAGCAGCGCTCCGACACGGCGGTGGTGTCCGGCGGTGCCGAGCCCACGTCCGCCCGGCCGGCAGGGCGCGGCCCTAGCGTCCGTCGTAGCCCGCCGTCGGCATCGAGAGCCTGCGGTGGACGCGGGCCTTCATCTGGGCGTCGTAGCACGGCTCGGCCCGGCCCACCGTCTCCACCCGGACCCCGCGTCGCGCGCACTCCGCCATGAAGTCCTCGACCGACGACAGGGCACTCTCCAGGACCCGCCTGCTCGGGGCGACGAAGACGTCCAGGCCGGGCCGGACGCCGGTCCACAGCGCGCTGTGGTCCGGGCGCAGCCCGCGGACCAGCAGCTCGCGGGCGATGACGTAGCCGTGTTCCACGGCCCAGCGCGCGCACATCGCGTGCTGGCTGCGGGAGTCGACCAGGAAGGGGTCGATCTCCAGTTCCTCCAGGGGTGTCAGACTCGCGATCGCGGTCACCCGCACCGACGCGAGCCCGCCGGAGGTACCCCGCACCTGTCCCATGGCGTCCCCCTCACCTCCGGGTTTCGCCGCCGACCCTACTCCTGCACGTAGGCTTCGGGGAGTCGCGCGAAGGAGGCAAAGAGGTGCCGGTGGAGATCACCTGGTGGGGTCACGCCACCTGCACGATCGAGGATTCGGGCATGCGCCTGCTCACCGATCCTCTGTTCGCGCGCCGGCTCGCCCACCTGCGGCGCCGCCGGGGCGCCCCGCCGCCCTCCGCGGCCCGCCGCGCGGACCTCGCGCTCGTCTCCCACCTGCACGCGGACCATCTGCACGTGCCCTCGCTCGCCGGGCTCGCCCCGGGCACGCGCCTGCTCGTGCCCCGGGGCGCACCACGGTCGGTCCCCGCACTCCGCCGCCTCCGTCAGCTGCGGATCACCGAGGTGGACGTCGGCGACGAGATACGCGTCGGCCCGCTCGTGGTCCGGGCCGTGCCCGCGCTGCACGACGGCCGCCGGCTGCCGGTCGGACCCCACCGCTCGCCCGCCCTCGGGTACGTCGTCGAGGGCGCGGCGCGCACGTACTTCGCCGGGGACACCGGGCTGTTCGACGAGATGGCCGGTGCGGTCGGACCGGTGGACGTGGCGCTGCTGCCGGTCGGTGGATGGGGCCCGTACCTCGGGGAGGGCCATCTGGACGCCGGGCGGGCGGCACGGGCGCTGGCGCGGCTGGCGCCGAGCAGCGCGGTGCCGGTGCACTACGGGACGTACTGGCCGATCGGCATGGACGGGGTGCGCCCGCACGAGTTCCACGCGCCCGGCGACGAGTTCGTGCGCCTCGCGGCCGAGTACGCGCCGCAGGTGGCGGTGCACCGGCTCGGCCACGGGGAGAGCGTGCGGCCGGAGGTCGCGCGGTGAGACCGCTGGTGCTCATGGCCCTCGCCGCCGGCTCCACCGCGGCGACCTCGTCGTCGACCGAGTCGGCACAGCAGGCGATCGGGTATCCGACGTTGTTCCTGCTGGTGCTGATCGGGGCGTTGCTGCCGGTGGTGCCGACGGGGGCGCTGGTGAGTTCGGCGGCGGTGGTGGCGTTCCATCAGACGGCGCCGTTCGCGCTGGCGCTGGTGTTCCTGACGGCGTCGCTGGCGGCCTTCCTGGGGGATGCGACGCTGTACTGGCTGGGACGGCGGGGGCTGCGGTCGAGGAACGGGTCGCGGTGGCTGGAGGCGATACGGTCGCGGGCACCGGAGGAACGGCTGGAGCAGGCGCAGGAGAAGCTGGCCGAGCACGGGGTCGCCGTGCTGGTGCTGTCCCGGCTGGTGCCGGCCGGCCGGATACCCGTGATGCTGGCGTGTCTGCTGGCGGAGTGGCCGTTGCGGCGGTTCGCGCGGGGGAACGTGGCGGCGTGCCTGGCGTGGGCGGTGACGTATCAGGTGATCGGGATTCTGGGTGGGTCGCTGTTTCCGGAGCCGTGGGAAGGGGTGGTGGCGGCGGTGGGGCTGACCGTTGCCATCAGTGTGGTGCCCAGTGTGTGGCGGCGGGTCCGGGCTGCCGGGTGACGTTGCGCGTGGCGGGTGCGTCGTGGTCGCGCGCGCGGTTCCTCACCCAGCCCGGGGCCGGGGATACCCCCGGCGCTCCTTACGGCGCGCTCCACTCCAGTGTCTTCGAAGCTCCCACCGGCAGGTCCCACAGGTCCTCCCGGGCCAGCTCCGCCTTCTCCCAGGCCGCCCGCACCCGCGTCAGCGGTTCCAGGACCGGCTCTGCCGAGAGGATGAAGGTGCCCCAGTGCATGGGGGCCATCCGCCTCGCCCCCAGGTCCTGCGTCGCCCGTACCGCCTCCTCCGGGTCGAGGTGGACGTCGCTGAGCCACCAGCGCGGGTCGTAGGCGCCGATGGGCATGAGGGCGAGGTCGATGCCGGGGTAGCGGCTGCCGATGCGGGAGAACCAGTGGCCGTAGCCGGTGTCGCCGGCGAAGTAGACGCGACCGCCGTCGGGGGCGGTGAGGACCCAGCCGCCCCAGAGGCTGTGGCAGGTGTCGGTGAGGGTGCGCTTGGACCAGTGGTGGGCGGGGACGAAGTCGAAGCGGACCCCGGACAGTTCGGCCGCCTCCCACCAGTCCAGCTCGGTGACGGTGGTGAAGCGGCGGCGCCGGAACCAGCGGCCGAGCCCGGCCGGCACGAACACAGGTGTGTCGCGCGGGAGACGGCGCAGGGTGGGGGCGTCCAGGTGGTCGTAGTGGTTGTGGCTGATGACGACCGCGTCGACGCGCGGCAACGTCTCCCAGGGGACTCCGACCGGGGTGACGCGGGCGGGGGTGCCGAGGATGCGACGGGACCAGACCGGGTCGGTGAGGACGGTCAGACCGCCGATCCGCAGGACCCAACTGGCGTGTCCGGCCCAGGTGACGGCGACGGTGTCGGTGTCCGTGCGGGGCAGCGGGCCCGGTTCGCAGGGCAGTCGGCCGACGTCGGCGAGGCCCTCGCGGCCGGGGCGGACGGAGCCCTCGCGGGCGAACCGGGCCATGGCCTTGAGGCCGGGCAGCGGCGCGGTCAGGCGGTCGTGGAAGGTCCGCGGCCAGACGCGGAGTTCGCCCAGCGGGCGGGGGTCGGCGAGCGGCGGGAACGGCGGCGTGCGCAGAGCGGTGTCGGCTTCACCGATCGTCGTGGCGGGCGTCGTGGGGGCAGTCGTCGTGGACCCTGGCTCATGCGTCTGCTGCGTCATCGAGGAGGCTCCCATCGCTGAGCGTCGTCGCGGAGATCGTCGAGTACCGACTCCAAGGACATCAACGCGCGTTGCACGTGTGGCAGTTCCAACGGTGCGGGTGACGTGAGGCATTCCAGGCGTTCCGCGTCGGTGCCGCCGAGCAGCGGGCCGGTGGCGAGCCGGACCCGCAGCGCGCCGAGGTCGTCGCCGAAGCGGTGGCCGCCGGGCGCGGGCATGCCGAGACGGACGGTGAGGAAGTCCTCCAACTCCTGCGCGTCGCCGACCCCGTGGGCACCGAGCGCGGCGCGCAGCGGCTCCAGGTCGGCGTACAGGTGCCGGCCGGCCTGCGGGGGCCGGGCCAGCGCGCCGCCGGCGACGACCGCGGCGTGCGCGGCGGCGGCCACGCGCGCGTGCAGCCGTACGACGGCCTCCCGGCGCGCGGTCACGGGTCCGGGCTCCTCCAGCGCGTACCGCGCGGCGACCGCCACCGGTCCGGCGAGGCGGGCGCCCAGCGCCGTGAGGATGTCGAGCACACGTGCGTGCAGGGCCGTACCGGTGGCACCCTCCGGGAACCGGGCGACGGCGGCGGGCCAGCCGGCCGGCAGCAGGGCGCCGGCCAGGTCGGTGACGACGGTGACCCGGTCCGGGAGCATCTCGGCGGGGCTGAGCAGCACCGTGACGTCCGGGGCGTGCAGGGTGTCGCGCCAGGTCTCGTCGCTGACCAGGTGCAGTCCCGCGGCGGTCGCGGCCTCCACGGTCTCGTGCAGCAGTTCGGGCGGGGCGACGGTGGCGGTGGGGTCGTCGGCGACGGAGAGCACGAGCAGCCGGGGGTCGCCGCCCTCGTCCCGGACCCGGCGCACGGTCTCCAGCAGCGCGTACGGGTCGGGGGCGCCGCCGGACTCGGCCGGGGTGGCCACGTGGAAGACGGGCCTGCCGAGGAGCCGGGCGTACGGCGCCCACCAGGCGGCGCAGGGACGCGGCACCAGGACGTCGCCGCCGAGCGCGGCGGTGAGCGCGAGGAGCAGGGCGGGGGCGCCGGGTCCCGCGGCCAGCCGGCCGGGCGGGGCGAACAGCCCGCGGCGTTCCCAGTGGCCGCGGGCCGCGTCCAGCAGCGCAGGTCCGCCGCCGACGGGTTCCTCCGCGCCCAGGTTCGCGGCGGCGGCCAGGACGGCGGCGAGCTCGGGCAGGACGGGCAGCCCGTCGTCGGGCAGCGGCGGGCCGTAGCGGACGGGTCCGTGGCCCTCGGGGGACGCCGGTCCGCGCTCCTGCGTGGCGCCGCCGTCCGCCGGTCGGTGGGCCCCGGGATCCGTCCGCCGCATGTCCGCCTCCGCGCAGTCCGTGGTGCCGTGTGCTGTCCGGTCCGGGTGGTGCGTAAGGTGCCGGAGCGGTCGCTCCGGGTTACCCGGCGGCGGCCCGGTCAGCCGTCCGCGCCGGACCTCCCGGCCCACGGGCGGTACACCCGCCCGCCCCACAGCCGGTACGCGGCGCCGCAGCAGGCCGCGGCGATCAGCATCGCGCCCGCCACCAGCGCCGGTACGGACGTGTTGTAGGCGCCCCCGTCCCCGGCCGCCACGCCGTGCTGCACACCCGTCGCGGCGCAGGAGCCGTCACCGCCCCGGGCCGCGCCGCACTCCTGCGCGCCGACGCCCCCGCCGTCGCACGACTGCTGCCCTCCGGAACACGGCCGTTCGCCGTTCCCGTGCGGGACGTCACCGTCCTCTCCTCGGGGGTCCGCGGCACCGGCGTCACCGCGGGCGGCCGCGTCGCCGTCACCACGGTCGCCGCGGAGGGCCGTGCCGTCGTCGCCGCGGTCACCGGGAGAGGCCGTACCGACGTCCCCGCGGACGCCGCTGCCCTCGTCGCCGCGGGCCGTCACGCCGTCGTCGGCGCGTGCGGCCGTTCCGCCGTCCCCGCCGGTGAGGGTCCCGCCGTCCACCGGGGCCACCGCGCCCTCGTCGATCCGCGGCACGCCCCCTCCCCCGGTCTCCGGCACGACCCCACCGCCGGCCTCCGGCACGACCCCACCACCGACCTCCGGCACAGCCCCACCACCGACCTCCGGCGGGGCCCCGCCGCCGCCCTGGAGGAAGGTGCCGCCGCCCGGGGCAGCCGTAGCGCCGTCGTCCGGTGTGACGGCCGGCCGCGCGTACCAGGTCCGTTCCTGCTGCCCGCCCGGCGCCGCGCAGTTCCCGTCGGCGGGCAGGGTGCCGTCCGGCGCGGCGCCCGCCGCGTCCCCCTCCGTGTAGGTCGCCGGCCGGCCGTCGGCGGCCGTCGCGCAGGTCACCGGGACGGTGACGACGGCGCCGGGCCGGGCGCTGCCGGGGCCGATCTCCGCGGCGGCCGCGGCGGCCGTGCCGGTGGCGCCGAACGCGGCACCCGCCAGGACGGCGACGGACAGGGTGCGAACGGTGCGGCGCATGCGGGGAGCTCCTTGCACGGACGACTCGGAGGCACGGGGCCCGTACCCCCGCAGCCATCACAGCCCGGCCCACGCCGGGCCGCGCGCGGCCGGACCCATTCGCGGGACACCCGTCCCCTTTCGGGTGACGTCACGGCCGTGCCGCGGCGGGTCGGGAACGGCCGGGGGGGATCCCCGTGTCGGTCACCTGTCGCCGGGTACGCGGTCCGCACCCCGTGACGTACCTGGAGGGAGAACATGCAGCGAGCCGGTGACCGGCCGAACGTGCACCGGGACGACGTGCACCGGGACGACGAGATGAAGCACGAGCTCCAGGGCCTGCTCAGGTCCGGGCATCCGACCCGTACCGAGGACTGGAACCACCCCGGACCACCGGCCGAGGACGATCCGGAGGTGTACCGCGGTGCGCTGGTGCCGGGGACCGGTGAGCGGCCGGCGCCGGAGAGCGTACGTCTGGAGTTGTGCCGGTCCCTGACCCGGCACGACTTCCCGGCGGCGGCGCGGGAGCCGGCCGGCGTGCTGGGGCGCAGGAACGCCCCCGACACCCTGGTCGAGCGGGTCTCCCGGCTGCCGCGCTCGGCTCGCTACGGCAGTCTGCCGGTCCCCGACGAGGCGGTGACCGGCGGGGAGTGAGCGGGGCTCGGGGACCGAAGGGACGAAGGTGCGCGCCGGCGGGCTCCCGCCCGTCGGCGCGCCTCGGAAGGGAGTGAGCATCATGCGTGTCGCTTTTCTGTCCGCGCCCGAGGGCGTCGAGCAGGTGGAGCTGACCGAGCCGTGGAAGGCGGTCGCCGGCGCCGGGCACGAGCCGGTGCTGGTGTCGACGGAGCCGGGGCGGATCCAGGCCTTCGACCACCTGGACAAGGCGGAGACGTTTCCGGTGGACGAGGTGGTCGGCGAGGCGTCGGCGGACTCGTTCGGGGCGCTCGTACTGCCCGGCGGGGTGGCGAACCCGGACTTCCTGCGCACGGACGACAGGGCCGTGGCGTTCGTGAAGGGCTTCTTCGACGGCGGCCGGCCGGTCGCGGCGATCTGCCACGCGCCGTGGACGCTGATCGAGGCGGACGTGCTGAGCGGCCGGACGCTGACTTCCTGGCCGAGTCTGCGGACCGACATCCGCAACGCGGGCGGCACCTGGGTCGACGAGCAGGTCGAGGTCTGCGACAGCGGCCCGAACAAGCTGGTCACCAGCCGTAGGCCGGACGATCTCAAGGCGTTCTGCGAGGCCTTCCTCGACGTGCTCGCCGAGTAGTCCGCGACCGGGCGGCCGGCACCGGAGCGCGTGGCCTCAGCCGGCGGCGGCGCCCGGCCTGGCCGTCTCGGCGCAGTTCCGCTCCCGGGCGCCCTCGCGCGTCCGGCCTGCGGCGACGACACGGCGCGGGTTGCGCCGCAGGTACTCGCCCTCCAGCTGGGCCATGCGCTCGTTGTGGGCGCGCAGCGCGTCGTTCGAGCCGTACAGCAGGGTGTCGTGGCGCGTCCGGTGGATGGTCTCCAGCTCCTTCATGAGCTGCTGGTCGTCCAGCCGGCTGGGGTCGACTCCGGTCATGGTGGTACCCCGCTCGTCGTGTGGGTCCCGGCGGTCCGGATTCCTGCCTCCACTGTACGAACATCCGGGGGCGCGGGCCTCCCTGGGGCGCCGGCCCGCCGCCCGGCCCTACCGCGCCCGCTCCACCCGGCGTTCGTCCCACACCGGCTCCGCGGTCTCGCGGACCCGGCCGTCGCTGCCGAAGACCAGGTAGCGGTCGAAGGAGCGGGCGAACCAGCGGTCGTGGGTGACGGCGAGCACCGTGCCGTCGAAGGCCTCCAGACCTTCCTGGAGGGCCTCGGCGGACTCCAGGTCCAGGTTGTCGGTCGGCTCGTCCAGGAGTAGTGCCGTCACCCCCTGCAGCTCCAGCAACAGGATCTGGAACCGGGCCTGCTGGCCGCCCGACAGCCGTTCGAAGCTCTGTTCGGCCTGCTGGGTGAGTTCGTAGCGGCGCAGCCGGGACATCGCAGCGCCGCGGTCCTGGGAGTGCTCCGTCCACAGGATGTCCAGCAGGGTCCGGCCCTCCAGCTCGGGGTGCGCGTGCGTCTGCGCGAAGTGCCCGGGCACCACGCGCGCGCCCAGCTTCCACTGCCCCTCGTGCGCCACCTCCTCGCCGGCCAGCAGCCGCAGGAAGTGCGACTTGCCGGAGCCGTTGGAGCCGAGGACGGCGACCCGTTCGCCGTAGAAGACCTCCAGGTCGAAGGGTTTCATCAGGCCGGTGAGTTCGAGCTGTGCGCAGGTCACGGCCCGTACGCCGGTACGGCCGCCCTTGATGCGCATCCTGATGTCCTGCTCACGCGGCGGCTCGGGCGGCGGCCCGGCCTCCTCGAACTTGCGCAGCCGGGTCTGGGCCGCCGCGTACCGGGACGCCAACTCGTGCGAGATGGAGGCGGCCTGACGCAGGCTCAGCACCAGCTTCTTCAGCTGGGCGTGCTTCTCGTCCCAGCGGCGGCGCAACTCCTCGAAGCGGGCGAAGCGCTCGCGACGGGCCTCGTGGTAGGTGGCGAAGCCGCCGCCGTGCACCCAGGCGTCGGCACCGGTCGGCGAGGGCTCCACGGAGACGATCTTCTCGGCGGCGCGGGCGAGGAGTTCCCGGTCGTGGGAGACGAACAGGACCGTCTTGCGGGTCTCCTTCAGCTGCTGCTCCAGCCAGCGCTTGCCGGGGACGTCGAGGTAGTTGTCCGGCTCGTCGAGCAGCAGCACCGCGTCGGTGCCCCGGAACAGCGCCTCCAGCACCAGCCGCTTCTGCTCGCCGCCGGAGAGGGTGCGCACCTGCCGCCACTGGGCCTTCTCGTACGGCACCCCGAGGGCGGCGGTCGTGCACATGTCCCAGAGGGTCTCGTGCTCGTAGCCGCGCACCTCGGCCCAGTCGGCGAGGGCCTGCGCGTACTTCAGCTGGGCCGCCTCGTCGTCGACGGTCATGAGGGCGTGCTCGGCCGTGTCGACGGCCTGCGCGGCCGTGCGGATGCCGGGCGGCGCGACGGAGACGAGGAGATCGCGTACGGTCGTCTCGTCCCGTACGGAGCCGACGAACTGGCGCATCACGCCGAGGCCGCCGCTGACGGTGACGGTGCCGCCGTGCGGCTTCAGCTCGCCGGAGATCAGCCGCAGCAGGGTGGTCTTGCCGGCGCCGTTCGGCCCGACGAGGGCGACGGCGGCGCCCTCGCCGACCCGGAAGGACACGTCGCCGAGCAGGGCCCTCCCGTCGGGGAGGTAGTACTCGAGGTGCGCGGCTTCCAGGTGTCCCATGGTCAGCGATTCTGCGGGGAACCCGCGGCCGGGGGCAAACCGTTATCGGGCCGACACTTCGGCTGCGGGCCCGGTGGGGGCGGGTCGGCAGCTCCCCGCGCCAGCCCCTGACGGGGCGCTGCAGCGAGGGGCGCCCCGGACGCGCCCCGAAGGGGCGCGGGGAACTGCGCGAGCAACCACGACGCACCCGCGCCCGAAAGTCCTCGGCGGCCGCCTACTCCACCGGCTCCCCCGCGGGCCCGCTCGCCCCCGTGGGCCCGACTACGGCGCCCTCCCAGGACAGGGCCTTCCAGCCGTCGGACGGGGAGCCCTCCAGGATCACCACGCCCGTGTTGCCGAGCGGGCGGGAGGCGGCGTAGGGCACGTCGACGTTGTCGGCGCGGGCGGCGGTCCACAGGCGGATCACGGCGCCGTGGCTGACCATGGCGACCGTCCCGGCGCCACTCGCGGTGGCCTCGGCGACCACCGCGTCGTAGCGGCCCAGGACCTCGTCCCCGGTCTCCCCGCCGGGCATGCGCGGCGCGGTGTCCCCGGCCGCCCAGGCGAACACGGTCCGCATGTACTTCTCGCCCCCCTCGGAGTGGCCGGGCAACATCTCCAGGTCGCCGGCGAAGACCTCGCGGATGCCGTCGCGGACGACCGGGTCGAGACCCCGGGCCGCGGCCAGCGGGGCGGCGGTGAGCTGGGTGCGGGTGAGGGTGGAGACGTAGAGGGCCTCGATGTCCTCGCCGGCGAGGGCTCCGGGCAGGGCAGCCGCCTGCTGCTCGCCGAGGGCGGTCAGACCGGGACCCGGTACCGCGGTGTCGAGGAGGAAACCGACGTTGGTCGGGGTCTGCCCGTGACGTATGAGGAGCAGGCGCATCCAGGGGGTCCTCTCACTCGGCTCACTCGTCCGCACCGCGGCCGGCAGGAAAGTGCCACTTCAGGGTAACCGGACCGGCATGAGCCCAGACGTCGACCTCACCGTCCCGAAGCCCGGCCGGCACGCGCTGCGCGACCGGCTGCTCGCCCTCGACAGCCGGCTGTTCGAGATCGCCGCCGAGCGGAACTGGCCGTTCGCCGAACCGGTGCTGCCCCGGCTGAGCCGGAGCGCCAACCACGGAGTGCTGTGGTTCGCGACGGCCGCCGCGGTGGCCGCGACCCGCACGCCCCGGGCCCGCCGGGCCGCCGCCCGCGGCCTGGCCTCGCTCGCCCTGGCCTCCCTGACCATCAACACCCTCGGCAAGCGCTCGGTGCGCCGACCGCGCCCGCTCCTGGACCCGGTGCCCGCGGTGCGGCACCTGAAGCGGCAGCCGATCACCACCTCGTTCCCGTCCGGGCACGCCGCGTCGGCGGCGGCCTTCGCGGCCGGGGTCGCCCTGGAGTCGCCGGCGTGGGGCGCGGCGGTGGCGCCGGTGGCGTTCTCCGTCGCCATGTCCCGGGTGTACACGGGCGTGCACTTCCCGAGCGACGTGCTCGCGGGAGCGGCGCTGGGGGCCGGTGCCGCGTTCGCCGTGCGGGCGCTGGTGCCGACCCGGGCGCAGACCGGTCCGCCGCCCCGGCCGCGCGCCGCGGCCCCGGCGCTGCCCGGCGGGGAGGGGCTGGTGGTGGTGGCCAACCGGGCCTCCGGCAGCGCCGACCGGATGCGGGTGCTGCACCGCGAGCTGCCGGAGGCGGAGCTGGTGGAGTGCGAACCGGGCGAGGTGAAGGACGAGTTGGCCAAGGCGGCGCTGCGGGCGCGGGCGCTCGGGGTGTGCGGCGGCGACGGCACCGTGAACGCGGCGGCCGAGATCGCCCTGCGCCACGGGCTGCCGCTCGCCGTGCTGCCCGGCGGCACCCTCAACCACTTCGCCCACGACCTGAGCGTGGAGGACGGCCGGAGCATCGGCCGGGCCGTGCGCGAGGGCGAGGCGGTCCGGGTGGACGTCGGCCGCTTCACCTCCGGTGGCCTGACCGGGATCTTCCTGAACACGCTGAGCCTGGGCGTCTATCCGGAGCTGGTCCGGGAGCGGGAACGCTGGGCGCACCGGATCGGCGCCTGGCCCGCCGAGGTGCTGGCCGTGCTGCGGGTGCTGCGCACGGACCGGCAGCCGCTCCAGGTGGAACTGCGGGGCGAGACCCACCCGTTGTGGCTGCTGTTCGTCGGCAACTGTCTCTACCACCGGCTGGCCCTGACCCCGGGCCGCCGTACCGACCTGGCGGACGGGCAGCTCGACGTACGCGTGGTGCACGGCGGCCGGCATCCCGCGCTCCGCCTGCTCTCCGCCGCCCTCGCGGGCCCGCTCACCCGGTCCCCCGCCCACGCCGAGGCCCGGGTGAGCCGGCTGCGCCTGACCGGCATCGCGGCCGGCACACCGCTCGCGTACGACGGGGAAGTCACCGACGTGACGGGCGAGATGACCGTGGAGAAGCTGCCGGAGGCGCTGACCGTGTACCGGCCGCTGCCCTGACCCGCCCAGCCGTTCATGACGAACCGTCAGTCCACATCGTAAAACACGGATCTCATCATTCGGCGTGTGAGCGTAGCGTTGCGGATACCGCGGGACGGGGCCGTCCGGCCCCGTCCGCCGGTGTGACGCGAAGGGGTCGAGCCATGTCGAAGCCACAGGAGACCGCCGTCTACACGCACGGTCACCACGAGTCGGTGCTGCGTTCCCACACCTGGCGCACCGCCGCCAACTCCGCCGCCTACCTGCTCGGTTCGCTCAAGCCCCACATGCAGATCCTGGACATCGGCTGCGGACCGGGGACGATCACCGCCGACCTGGCGGAGCTGGTCCCCGACGGCCATGTGACCGGCGTCGACCACGCGCCGGGCATCCTGGAGCAGGCCCGCGCGACGGCCGCCGGACGCGGCCTGACCAACGTGGACTTCGCGGTCGCCGACGTGCACGCGCTGGACTACCCGGACGACACCTTCTGCGTGGTCCACGCCCACCAGGTGCTCCAGCACGTGGGCGACCCGGTACAGGCGCTGCGCGAGATGCGCCGGGTCACCAAGCCGGGCGGTTTCATCGCCGTACGCGACTCCGACTACGCGGCGATGACCTGGTACCCGGCGGTGCCCGGCCTCGACGACTGGTCGGAGCTGTACCGGCGGGTGGCCCGCGCCAACGGGGGCGAGCCGGACGCGGGGCGGCGGCTGCGGTCCTGGGCGCTGGCGGCGGGGCTGACCGACATCACGGCCACCTCCGGGACCTGGACGTACAGCACGGACGAGGAGCGGGCCTGGTGGGGCGGGCTGTGGGCGGACCGTACGGTCGCCTCCGCCTATGCCGAGCGGGCCACGGAGGGCGGTCACGCGACCACGGAGCAGCTGGCGGCGGTCTCGGCGGCCTGGCGGGACTGGGCGGGACGGGAGGACGGCTGGTTCGCCGTACTGCACGGAGAACTTCTGTGCCGTAAGTGAGCCTGTTTCGCGGGTTTCGGGAAACCCGCTTTGCAGGAGGTTCACACAATGGTTCCCATCCTGCTGGTACTGCTTCTGGTCCTGATTCTCTTCGGTGCCGGATTCGCGGTGAAAATACTCTGGTGGATCGCGCTCGCCGTACTGGTGATATGGCTGCTCGGATTCCTGGTCCGGGGCACCACCGGGGGCGGCGGCAGGGGTCGCTGGTACAGGTGGTGACGGCACCCGCCGGTGGCGGCGGAGTCAGTCGCGCGGCAGCAGCGGTCCCAGCGGCCCGAGGTCCAGGTTCAGGTCCTCGGGCCGCAGTCCGTAGCGGTCGCGCAGCTCGGCCATGCGGTCCTCCAGCAGCATCAGCGTGAGCCCGATGCGCTCCTCCTGCTGTTCGGTGAGGTCCCCGGTGTCGAAGCGGCGCAGCGCCTGCCGTTCCATCAGCTGGCGCAGCAGCTCCACCACGGTCAGCACGAGTTTCACCAGATCGCGCTCCACCGTGTCCGGGTCGAGGTCCAGCCGGTTGCGGTGCTCGTTCACGTCTGCTCCCCCCAGGGTGCGGGAACCCGGGCGCCGACCGAGCTGATCAACGCGTTGAGATCGATGCGGACGAGGTCGACGTCCGCGATGCGCAGGGTGACGTCGCCGGTGATGACGACCCCGCCGGCCAGCAGCCGGTCGAGCAGGTCCACCAGGGCGACCTCACGGCGTTCGACGACGGTCACCGCCGCTCCCCCGCTTCCACCGGCTCGGTGAAGGAGTAGGCCGCCCACGGACCGGTGAGTTCCACCCGGATGTCCGGCGCCTCGTCCTTCGTACGGTCGACCAGTTCCACGAATTCCTCGGAATCGGCGCGGGAAACCAGATAAGCGGCATTGAGCAGGTTCTGTCCGGACACCCCGGAAAGGACCGCGTTCTGCGGGGGGTGCAGCCGGGAATCCTCGGCGCGCCGGGAAAGCCGCTCGTGCAGCGCACGCGCGAATTCCTCGGCGGCCCGCCACTTCTCCTCGTGTGCGTGGGTGTCGGTCCGCCGCTGCCGCAGGTAGTCCCGCCCGCTGGCGGGCCGGCCGGCCGGCCGGGGCGGCTGCTCGGGCGGGTCGGCGTAGAGCTTCACGCCCCACTCGACCCGCCCTTCCAGCCGGTCGAGGACGTGCAGGAAGTCGGCCTCGCGGGCCTCCATCATGGTCCGTACGCCGCTGTCGTCCCGGAAGACCGTGGCCAGCCGGAGCGGCAGCGGCGTGGTGACCGTGGTGAGTGCGTCGATCACGCCCTGGTGGGCCCGGGCGGTCGCGGCCAGCCAGTCCAGGTCCTCCAGGTGGTCCCGCAGCGGCCCCTCGGCGAAGTCGCCCTCCGGGACCGTACTCACGACGGCGACCAGCCCGTGGTGCCTGAGCAGCCCCGGCGGGGTCCCGCCCACACCGCTGAGCTGTGCCTGGAGCGCCGCCTCGAACGGACGGCAGACGGCGTACACGTACCGGAGCCCGCCCTGTGCGGTCATCTGTCCTCCTCCTGGCGCTGCCCGCGGCCGGCCTCCAGTGCCTCCAGGGCGGCCAGCCGCTCCCGCAGCTCGTGGTTCTCCCGGGTGAGCTGGTCGCGCCGGGCGCGGGTGGACAGCTCCGGGTCGTGCTCCCACCAGTCGATGCCCATCTCCTTCGCCCGGTCGACGGAGGCGACGACCAGACGGAGCTTGATGGTGACCAGTTCGATGTCGAGCAGGTTGATCCTGATGTCCCCGGCGATCACGATGCCCTTGTCCAGGACGCGCTCCAGGATGTCGGCGAGGTTGGCGCCCCCGCCGTCACGTCCGTAGGGCTCGGGCAGCCGGCCGGCCATCGTCATCGACGGCTCCGGGAACCGGCGTAAGCTTCCTCGTCCTCCGGCTCTTCCTCGTCCTCGGTCTCCTCGGTGTCGGTGTCCTCGTACTCGCCCTCGGGCTCCTCCTCGCCCTCGGCCTCGTACTCCTCATCCTCCCCCTGCTCGGCGTCCTCCGCCTGGTCGTAGGGCTCCTCGTCCTCGCCCTCGTACGACTCCTCGTCCTCGTACGACTCCTCGTCCGCCGCCTCGTCCTCGGGCGCGTTCTCGTCCTCGTTCTGCTCCTCGGCCTCGTTCTCCTCCTCCTCGGCCACCGCGTCCTCGTGGCTCTGGACGACCTCGCCGTCGCGGATCTCGCCGCGCCAGCCGTCGTCGACCTCTCCCTTGATGGAGATGTGCCGGGCGTAGTGCTTGAGGTCGAGACGGGCCCGGCGGCCCGAGGCGCGCCACACGTTGGCGGTCTTCTCGAAGAAACCGCTCGGGTAGTACTCGATCACCAGGAGCACCCGGGTGAGGTTGTCGTCGAGCCGGTGGAAGGTGACGACGCCCTTGTGGCTGCCCTTGGCTCCCTGCGCCGACCACTGGATGCGGTAGTCCGGGACCTGTTCGACCGTCTTGCCCTTCCAGCTCCGGCTGGACCACCAGATCTTGCCCTGCCAGTCCGACGAGGTGTCGTCGGCACGGCTGGCGCTCTTCACGCCCTTGGCGAAGGTGCTGAAGTCCTGGTAGCGGGTCCACTGGTCGTAGGCGGTGCGCACCGGCACGCCGACGTCGACCGACTCGATGATGACGGTCGGCTTCTGCCCGCTGCCCTTGCCCTTGCCCTTGCCCTTGCCGCCCCCCAGGCCCTTCACCTTGTCCATGACGGTGTCCTTGGCGTGGGTCAGGCCGAGCTCCAGTGCGGAGCGCACCGGACCCTTGCCTTCCGCGACCTTGCGGCCTGCGTCGAGTGCGAGCTTGCCGAAGCCGGGGCTGTTGCCCTCGGCGATGTCGTTGAGCTTGCCCGTGGCGTCGCCGAGCTTGCGCCCGGCGCCCGCCAGCAGGCGTTCGGTCTGGGCGGCGAGGTACTCCTGCACCTCCGCCTTCAGGCGTTCCGCGGCCTCGGAGTGGGCCGCGTCCGTGAGCGGTCCGCTGTTCATCGGTCACCGCCTCCCTTCGACCGGGCCCGGCCGGCCGTCTTCTTGACAGGCGCCCGGCCCTGCGCCGCCTTCTTCGCCGGCGCCTTCCTGGCAGGCGACTTGGCGGACGCCTTCTTCGCCGGTGGTTTCTCGGGGGCCTTCTTCGCGGGGGCCTTGCGGGCCGGCGCCTTCCGGTCGGACCGCTCCTCGCGGTCGTCCTCGGCCGTGTCGCCTCCTGCCTTGTCGCTCCCGGCCCTCTCCTCCGGCTCCTGGTCCTCCTCCGGCTCCTGATCCTCCTCCGGCTCCTCGTCGTCCCGGCCGCCGCCGGCGTCGGGCACGACGCCCGCCAACTGGTCACGCACCTCGGCGGTACGGCCGTGCAGCCGGTCGGCGAGCGAGCCGAGCTGCCGATCGACCATGGCGCCGGAGGCGGCCTTGCCGACCCCGCGCAGATCCTGGCGCAGCTGGTCGCCGATCTCCTTGAACTGCGGATTGTCGCGCAGTTGCTGGTTGGCCAGGTCGAGCACCCCCTTCGGGGTCAGGTTCAGCTTCTTACCGGCCACCAACGACCCGACGGCGAGAGCCAGTTTCAGCTTCTTGGTGCGGCCCAGCAGGTATCCGGCCCCGATCGCGAGGCCCAGTCCCATGCGGTTCATGTATGCGTCCCATTGCCATGCCCCGCGTCGTTGCGCAGGGCGATCTCCAGCCGGTCGAGGAGTTCGTCCTCGGCTTGGTCGAACTCCTCCTCGTCGATCTCGCCGGCTACCAACCGCTCTTCCAGCCGGGCCAGTTCGGCCCGGATCGTGGCGGGGTCGTAGTAGATACGCTCCGCCTCCTGCACCACCTGCCCGATGGCCCAGGCGCTGCCGCGCACCGGCGCGAAGGGCAGTAGCAGCAGCTCCTTCACCAGTCCCATGGGTGCCTGCTCCTTCTGGTTCCCGTCCCCGCCGGCTACGTCTCGGCCCGGCCGGCGGCGCTGACCGCCGGCTCGGCGGGCCCCGGTTCGACGAAGCTGTACGGCGGGAGCGGCCCGTTGACGCTCAGGTCGAGGTGCGGGTGGCTCTTGCGCAACCGCTCGACCCCGGCCAGGAAGGTCTCGGCGGAGTGCCGGTCCACCAGGAAGGACACGTTGACGAGCCATCCGGTGGAGTCGGGCCCCACGCCGACGGCGGCGGCCTCGGGTTCGAGCGCCTGCCGCACCTCGGCCGCGTCCTCGGCCTCGCGGGCCTGTACGGCGCCCACCACGAGCTCGCCGAGGCGCAGCCTGCTCTCGTAACTCCCCCCGCCCGCCTTCCGGTTGGCCTCGGCCAGGGCGCGCAGCTCGGGGTTCTCGGACATCACGCGGTGCAGCACGGCCTCTTCGACGTGACTGGCCTTGACGTTGTACTCGACCTTGCCGTCGAGGGTGCGCAGCCGCTCCCGGTAGTGGTCGGCGCGTTCGGCGAGGACGCCGGTGACGGCGTCGTCGTCCGGGGCCACGCTGCCGAACCGCATGGGCAGCACGCAGCCGCCGCCCCCGGCCTCCGCCAGCACGTTCTGGTGGGCGAGCAGGTCCCGGCGCTTGGGCCGGAGCCCTTCGGGGGCGTCGCTGACCACGGCGGCCAGGTCACCTTCCGTGAGCACCCGCACCCGCAGGGGTGGGTCGCCCACCCCGTCCATGCCCTCGGGCAGGGTGGGATGACCGGCGCTCGTGATGCCGTAGACGTAGGTACTCACTCCTGCTCCTCCCTCTCCTTGCGGCGGGCCGGGGCCTTGCGGGCGCGCGGCCGGGACTCGGTGTCACCCGAGCCCGAGTGCTCGTCGCGGGCCTGCTGGAAGGCGTCCGAGATCGTCTGGGCGGCGCCGGAGAGCGCGCCCTTCGACTTGCCCCGGGCACCGGACTCGGTGACCTCGCCGACGATGTCGGGCAGGCCGGGGTCCTTGTGCGGGCCCGACTCCAGGTCGAGCCGGTTGCAGGCCTCCGCGAAGCGGAGATAGGTGTCGACGCTGGCGACGACGACCCGTATGTCGATCTTCAGGATCTCGATGCCTACCAGGGAGACCCGCACGAACGCGTCGATGACGAGGCCCCTGTCGAGGACGAGTTCGAGCACGTCGTAGAGGCCGCTGCTGCCTCCGCCGCCGCCGGTCTGCTGTGCCGGTACAACCGTCATGCCTGTCCAACCTCCTTGGCGTGGTGCGGGTCCGAGGGCGCCGCCCGGCGGCCTAACGGCCGCCGGACCTGTGTGGGTCGGCGCGCCCGCGTTCGTAGCGGCTCACGCGCCGGTAGCCGGTGAGCTGTCCCTGCGGGTCGAGTTCGACCTGGTAGCTCGCCATCAGGCTCATGGTGTCGGGCACCCTGGACAGCTCCAGGACTTCGATCTCCAGCGCCCAGCCGTCCTCGGTCTGTTCGAAGGACGACACGGACTCGGCGGCCATACCGGTGAGCTCCGCGAGCTGGGCGCGCGCCTGGCGCAACACCTCCATGGGGCTCGCCCGGTGCGGTGCCGAGTCGGGTCCGTCGTCGCGCTTGCGTTCTTTGCGTGAATCCTGCGTCTGGGACGTGTCGTTTGTGTTCGTCATGGCCACCTCTGCGTCCGAGTGGCCGCAGGCTCCCCGGTCAAACCTTCACAACCGGACGTCACACGGCGGAGTCAGCCGGTTCCGCTGCGCAGTGCGTCGAGGCGTCGGCGGGCCGGACCAAGCGACCGGCCCCGGGCGGGGATGTCCGCCCAGGGTGTGCTCCGGTCCTGGTCGACGGCGTCGGCGACGGTCCAGCGCCGGGCGTCCAGGGCGGGGTCGGCGAGCTGGTCCCAGGTGATCGGCACCGCGACGGGGGCGCCGGGCCTGGCCCGTACGGTGTAGGGGGCCACCGCGGTCTGGGCGTAGGCGTGGCGCCCCGTGTCGAGGAAGAGCCGGTCGCCGCGCTCGTCCTTGCGGACGGCGGTGGTGAGCCGGCCGGGGTGCTCGGCGGCGAGCAGGTCGGCCAGGTCCCGGGCGAAGGCGTGGACCTCGTCGACGCCGTGGCGGCCGTTCAGCGCCACGACCAGGTGCAGGGCCCGGGACCCGGTGGTCATGGGCGCCGTCGGCAGCCCGAGCCGGTCGAGCAGGTCACCGGCCCAGCGGGCGGCCTCCCGCACCGGGGCGAAGTCCGTGCCGGGAGGGCCCAGGTCGATGACCAGCCGGTCGGGACGGTCCGGGGCGGTGGTGCGGGAGAGCCGCCGGTGCAGGGTGAGGCAGGCCTGGTCGGCGAGGTACACGAGGGTGGCGGTGTCACCGCAAACCACGTGGGTGACGGTCCCGTCCTCCTTGGCCACCTCGGCCCGCTCGATCCAGTCCGGGTAGTGGTCCGGGGTGTTCTTCTGCATGAACCGGGGGCCGCCCAGACCGTCGGGGTGGCGCTCCAGCATCAGCGGCCGCCCGCGCAGGAGCGGCAGCAGGTACGGCGCGACGGACCTGGAGCACGCGACGGACCTGTAGCAGTCGACGAGGTCGGCCTCGGTGTACTCCTTCGCGGCGCCGTCGCCGTCGCCGGGGAAGAGCACCTTGTCGGGCCGGTGCGTCCGCACCGTGCGGCGGCCCGCGCGTACCGGCCCTACCCCGTCCGGGGTCATCCCACGACCGCCTCCTCGACCAGCAGCCGGCCGGCCGCCGCGATGGCGTCGGCGTCGATCCCGGCGGCGTGCAGCTGCTGGTCGGGGGCGGCCGAGCCCGGCATGGTGCGGACGGCGAGCCGCACCAGCCGCGGTACCGGCCTGCCGTCCGCGAACGCCTCCGCGACCGCGTCGCCGAGTCCGCCCTCCTCATGGTGGTCCTCGACGGTGAGCAGACAGCCGGTCTCCTCGGCGGCGGCGCGCAGCGTCGGCCGGTCGACGGGCTTCACGGAGTACAGGTCGACGACCCGGATCCGGATGCCGTCCTCGGCGAGCGCGTCGGCGGCCTTCAGCGCCTCGTGCAGGGTGACCCCGGCGGCCACCACGGTCAGCCGGTCCTCCTCCGAGGAGCGCAGCACCTTGCTGCCGCCGACCGGGAACTCCTCGTCCGGGCCGTAGATCACCGGGCTCGCCCCGCGCGAGGTGCGCAGGTAGCGGATGCCGTCGAGCCCGGCCATGGTGGCGACGAGCTTGGCGGTCTGGTTGGCGTCGCACGGGTAGAGCACGGTCGAGCCGTACACCGAGCGGAACATCGCCAGGTCCTCCAGGCCCATCTGGGAGGGCCCGTCCTGCCCGATGGCCACGCCCGCGTGCGAGCCGACCAGGTTGATCCCGCTGCCGCTGACCGAGGCCATCCGCACGAAGTCGTAGGCCCTGCTCAGGAAGGCGGCGAAGGTGGAGGCGTACGGCACCCAGCCGCGGGTCGCCATGCCGACGGCACCGGCGACGAGTTGCTGTTCCGCGATGTAGAACTCGAAGTAGCGGTCGGGGTGTTCCTTGCCGAAGAGCTCGGTGCGGGTGGAGTCGCCGACCTCGCCGTCCAGCGCGACGACGTCGGCGCGGGCGTGGCCCAGGGCGACCAGCGCCTTGCCGAAGGCGTCCCGGGTGGCGACCTCTTCTCCCTTGTCGTAGCGGGGGAGTTCGAGCGCGCCCGTGGGCACCGAGTGCAGCGCGCGGGCGGCCGGCGGCTCCTGCACGTGGACCCGGGCGTCGCGGAGCCCGCCCAGTTCGGCGATGGCCTCCTCGGCATCCGGCAGCGGCTTGCCGTGCATGCCCTCGCGGTCCTCCACGGCGGCGACACCGCGTCCCTTGCGGGTGCGGGCCAGGATCACGGTGGGCTGTCCGGCGGTGGCCGCGGCCTCGCCGTACGCCCGGTCGACGGCGTCCACGTCATGGCCGTCGATCTCCACGGTGTGCCAGCCGAAGGCCTGGAAGCGGCGGGCGTAGGCGTCGAGGTCGTGGCCGTGGCGGGTGGGTCCGCGCTGGCCCAGCCGGTTGACGTCCACGATCGCGGTGAGGTTGTCGAGGTGCTCGTACCCGGCGTGCTCGGCGGCCTCCCACACGGAGCCCTCCGCCAGCTCGCTGTCCCCGCACAGCACCCAGACCCGGTAGCGGCCGTGTTCGAGGCGTTTCCCGGACAGCGCGATGCCGACCCCGACCGGCAGGCCCTGGCCGAGGGAGCCGGTGGCGGTCTCCACCCACGGCAGCCGGCGCGGGGTGGGGTGTCCCTCCAGGTGGCTGCCGAGCTTGCGGAAGGTGAGCAGTTCGGCGTCGTCGATGGCACTGGCCGCCTTGTAGGCGGCGTACAGCAGCGGCGAGGCGTGGCCCTTGGAGAGGACGAAGCGGTCGTTGCCGGGGTGGTCGGGACGCTCGAAGTCGTAGCGCAGGTGGTGGGCGAGCAGGACCGCCATCAGGTCGGCGGCGGACATCGACGAGGTCGGATGCCCGGACTCGGCCGCGGCGGCCGCCCGCACGCTGTCCACGCGCAACTGCTGGGCGAGTTCCACGAGTTCGGCGGTGTTCATGAGGCTCCTTCCGGAGGACGGTCGGTGACGTGTTCGGGGGCCTTCGGCAGCTCGGGCGAGGCCGTGTCCAGCGGCACCGACCAGGACCGCACGAGGCCCAACTGGACGCCCTGGCGCGGCAGTGCGGCATCGAGCAGCCAGTCGGCGGCGATCCGGGCCCGGCCCCCGGGCATGGCCGCCAGGTGGTAGCCGCGGGTCACCAGTGCGGCGGGCGGTCCGGACAGGGGCACCCCGAGCGGGTCGGCGGCGGCCTGCACACCGCCGAGATCGACGACGAACCCCAGGTCGCGATGGCGGTAGGGGCGCCGGCGCCGTCCGACACCGAGTGCGGCGGCCATGTTCTCGGCGGCCACCCGGCCCTGCCGCCAGGCGTGCTGCGCGGTCATCGGCGTGAACGCGCCGGGACGCGCGAGGTCGGGTACCGCGGCCGCGTCCCCGCAGGCGAACACGTCGGCACGGCCGGGCACCTGGAGGTAGGGATCGACGATCAGCCGCCCCTTCTCCAGAGGTTGCCCGGTGCCCTCCACGAGCGGGTCGGGCCGTACGCCCACGCACCACACCAGGGTCCGAGACGCCACGAACTCCCCGTCGGAGAGCAGCACCCCGTCCCGGGTGGCCTCCCGCACGGAGGTCCCCGTCCGCACCTCGACCCCCCGCCGGCGCAGCACCCGGTCGGCGGTGCGGGACAGCTTCTCGTCCATCCCGGGCAGCACCCGGGGCGCCACGTCCAGCAGCAGCCAGCGCGGCCGCACCCCGTACGGCAGCCGGTTGCGGCGGGCCAGCTCGACGGTGAGCATCCGCATCTGGGCCGCGACCTCGGTCCCGGTGTACCCGGCACCGACCACGACGAAGGTGCACCGCGCGGCGGCGAGGCCGGCGTCGGGGGCGACGGCGGCCAGTTCGATCTGCCGGATCACGTGGTCCCGGAGGTAGAGCGCCTCGGGCAGCCCGCGAAAGCCGTGCGCGTGCTCGGCCACGCCGGGGACGGGCAACAGCTTGTTGACACTGCCGACGGTCAGCAGCAGCCGCTCGTAGCCGAGGCTGCCCGTGGCGCCCTCGGGGTCGGTGTAGTGCACGGTCCGCCCGTCGAGGTCGATCCGGCCCGCCTCGCCCAGCACGGTCCGCACCCCGCGGAGGGCACCGGCCAGCGGGAGGGCGATCCGGCGGGGATCGAGGATCCCGGCGGCGACCTGGGGCAGCAGCGGCAGATACAGGAAGTAGTCGGTGGGGTTCAGCAGGGTGATCTCGGCACGGCCCCTGGCCGACCGCGCAAACGTACGGGCCGCGCGGTACCCGGCGAACCCGGCGCCGACGATCACGATCCGGGGTCGACGACTCACGGTGCGCCTCCGGGGATACGACGAGGTCCAAGGCCACCCACGTAACCGTAGGCGGGGCCCTCGAACTCCGCTCGCCGAAGCGCGCCCCCAAGGGGCGCCGGCGTCCCCCCGGGCGAAGGCTGAGGGAGGAACTGCGCGAGCGACCGCGCACGGCCCGCAGCCGACCGCTCGCCGCCGCGGCGGCGTTCTCCGTCAGCTCCGGTGATGAGGCGACTCCGGATCCACGTCCGGCCGGCCCGGCATCCCCGGCGGCTCCGCCGGGATCGGCGGATACGGCAGCCCCGTCCCGCCGGGCGGCGTCCCGGGCGCCGTCCCCCCGATCACCCGGTGCGGCGCGTGCGGCCTCTTCGGCCGCCCCGCCTCCCGCAGCGCGTAGGCCACCGCGCCCAGGATCACCGCGGTGACCAGCGCCGCGGCCCACGCCGGCAGCACGATGGCCCACGCCAGCCCCACGGCCAGCGCCACGGCGGCCCCGGCATACAGGGCGACCGCGCCGGACGCGCCGTACAGCATGGCGGCCCGCCGCCGCTTGCGGCCCTGTTCGCGCAGTTCGTCCCGTACCGTCTCGCGCGCGACCTGTGCCAGCTCGTCGACGAGATCCTTGTCCAGATGTTCGAGATGATCCAGGTGTTCCATGGCGTGCGGGTACCCGGTCCGGAATTGCCGTAACAGGAGATCACCGGAGGTGACACCATCCCGGCCCCCGGCAACTAGGCTCGTTCCCATGGAGATTCTGGGCGCCTCCCTGCGCATCTGCGTCGACGACCTCGATACCGCGATCCCGTTCTACGAACGCCTCTCCGGCGGCAGAGCCCTCCGCTTCGAACGCGGCGGCGTCCAGGTCGCCGCGGTCGGCTCCTTCCTCCTGATGAGCGGACCGGAGGCGGAGCTGGAGGTGCTGCGCAAGGTGGCCGCGACGATCGCGGTGAAGGACGTCGACGCGGCCCGCCGGCTGCTGGACGACCTCGGCGCCCGCATCATCGCGGGACCGCTGGCCACGCCCGTCGGCCGCAATCTGATCGCGATGCACCCGGACGGCTCGGTGTTCGAGTACGTCGACCAGCACAAGGACTGAACCAGGGCTGATCACAGACCCTGCGGCCGCATCCGGAAGTCGTAGCGGTCGGGCAGCGGCTCGTCACCGAGCCGCGCCCACAGCCGGTCGAGCGCGTCCGAACCCTCCCGCAGGTCGGCCACCTCGAACCCGGCGTCGAACACGGCCCGGGCCGCGGCCGGCCGGCCCTCGGCGAGCAGCAGTTCCGCCTCCAGGAGCCGGAACCGGCCGCGCTCCCGGATCGCGGGCAGCAGTGCCTCCCACACGGCGCGGGCGTCCGCGGCCCGCCGTACCCGCAGCAGCGCCTCGACGGCCTCGCGGCCGAGTGCCGCGCAGGCCGCCGTCCAGGTCTCGCCGTCGTCGCGGCGCTCCCGGCACAGGTCGTCGAAGGCGTCCGCGTACCGTTCCGCGGCCCGCTCGTGCTGCCCGTGCTCCTGGTCGGCGACGGCGAGGCAGCGCAGCAGCGGCCAGAGCGACGGGGCGAGCGGGAGGGCCCGCTCCCAGCTGCGGACGGCCTGGGCGCGGTCGCCGGCGTGCCACTGGGCGACGCCCAGGTGGTACTCGGTGTGCGGGGTGGCGGGGGCGGTCTCCAGCATGTCCCGCCAGTGCGGGGCGACCAGGGTCGGGCCGGGCGGCCGTACCCGGCGGGGTTCGGGCAGGGTGCCGGTGCGCAGCAGTTCCCGCCAGGGCGCCTGTTCCTCGGTCAGGGTCGACTCGGCGAACGGGGTGCCGGGCAGCTTCCAGTCGGCGCGCAGCACCTCGAGGGCGCCCCAGCCGGAGCCGGTGGCGAGGAGTTCACCGGGTTCGGTGTCGGCGTACGGCTTCCACGCGGCGTGGGCGGCCTCCAGCCCGGCGCGCGGCAGGGCGAGTTCGAGCCGCTCCGCGGTGTTCTCCGGCGTCGCCGCCGACAGCGGGCCGTACGCCTCCAGCCAGGACACCTCGCTCTCCGCGTCGAGGCGTACGTGCTCCAGCTGGGTGCGGGCCAGTCCGGCCTGGATCTCGCGGTAGCCGCCGGTGCCGGGGCCGCCGAGCCACTCCTGCCAGCGCCGGCCACCGGGCCCGGCCCCCCACACGAACTGTTTCCGGCCGCGCAGTTCGTCGGTGGAGGTCTGCACCAGGCCGTCGCCGTCGGCGTCCAGCGCGGCGATCCAGCGACGCCGCCCGTCCGGGATGTCGTAGAACCAGTCGACAGAGTAGGGGGGTCGGGTGGAGTGATCCGGAACGGGCCCCCGGTGCAGTCGGCGTTCCGGCCCGAACTCCCAGGCCTCCTCGGCCGGGACGACGATCCGACGGTCCTGCGGTACGGCCGTGTTGGACCACCAGTAGCCGGGCACCGGGTGTTCGTGCGGGTTGCGGACGCGGACGCCGGCGTACAGGAAGTCGGAGCCGTCCGGCAGCCAGAGGTCGACCTGGAAGGGCAGGTCGCGCAGCCGCTCCCACTCCCACAGGCGGAGCATCTCGCCGCCGTCGGGGGCGGGGACGCGGGCCGCGTGCAGGGGGGCGCAGGAGAGGGTGGTGTGGCCGCCGGCGCCGATGTTCCACTCGATGCCACCGGCGTACCAGGCGCCGTTGAGGGCGAGGTTGGCGGGCTGGAACACCGGGTTGCGGTACAGGAGTTCGCGGCCGGTGGGCAGGTGGACGAGGGAGACGACGCGGCCGCCGAGGCCGGGCAGGACGGTGGCGCGCAGCCGGTCGTTCTCGATCACCAGGGCGTCGAACTCGCGAGGCGTGCGGGTTCTGCCGTAGCCGTCGCGGATCCGTACCGGGAGGAGGCTGCGCAGCGGTTCGTGGCCGAGCCCGCGGACCATGTCCCGCGGCAGGGCCTCCCGGTCACGCTCCCCCACTGCCAGATGGGCGTGGGCGGCGCCCGCGTCGTCGAGGAGGCGGAGCGCCGGCAGCGGGTTGTCCGGGCCGAGCTCCGCCGCGGGCAGGGTCAGTACCTCACGTCGGATCCTCGTCACGATCACCATGGAACCCGGCGCCGGGTGAGCTGACCAGGGGAGCTGCCGGTCAGGATTGCGCAAAGGTCAGCGGCCGGCCCGCATCTCCGTCGTGATCGCCCAGCGTTCGTGGTCCCGCCAGGCCCCGTCGATGTAGATCATGTTCGGCGAGAAGCCCTCCAGCCGGAACCCGGCACCGCGGGCGAGCGCGATGGACGCGGCGTTCTCGGGCTGCACGTTGATCTCCAGCCGGTGCAGCCGCATCGGCCCGAAGGCGTGGTCCACGACCAGGCCCATCGCCTCCCGCATCAGGCCGCGCCCGGCCGCGTGCGCGAACACGCCGTAGCCGAGCGCTCCGCACTGGAAGCCGCCCTCGACGATGTTGTTGATGTTGATGAACCCGGCGATCGCCTCGTCGCGCTCCCCCGCCGCCTTCTCGCACACCAGGAAACCCGCCTTGCTGCGGTCCTCGATCAGGCGTCCCGCGTAGCCGGCGTAGGCCGCGTCGGTGGTGGGCGGGAACAGCCAGGGCTGGTGGAGGTCCTTGCTCTCCCGGGCGCGGGCGATGAACTCGGCACCGTCCTCGTAGGTGTACGGACGGATCCCCACCCGGGGGCTCTCGGCGAGATAGCGGGAAGCGGTGTGCGGCATCCCGACACCCTACGCGGAGCTACCTCCGGCGTTTCATGAAATACGCCCCGCAGAGTGCGCCGGTGATCCCGGTGGCGAGCGGGGCGATCCACAGGGGCGTGGTGACCACGGGCACCAGGAACCGGATCTCGGTGGCCCGGGTGTCCTCGAAGACGAAGACCAGGCCGAGGACGCCGAGCAGCAGGACGGCGATCCTGCCGGGGGCAAGCAGCACGCCGCGCCGGCCGCCGGTCCGCGCCCCGCTCTCCGGGACTTCGGGCTCATGCGGCCTGCGTGGTCCGCAGGGCCCCGCCCCGGCCGCCGGGCGCGGCCCTCCGGGTGACCTCTCAACGCAGGGCCGGCTCCCGCAGGGTCAGCGTGCCCGTGTCGGCGTCGAGCTCGGCGCTCACTCCGAGCGGGATGGTCAGGGCCGCCTCGCAGTGCCCGAACCCGAACTCCTCCAGCACCGGCACGCCCAGGCCGCCGAGCCGGTCCAGGAGCATGGGCCGGACCCGCTCGTAGGGCCCGCACCGGTCCCAGGAGCCGAGAAGGATCCCGGCGACGCCGTCGAGCAGGCCGGCCCGCAGCAGCTGCGTGATGCTGCGGTCGAGGCTGTACGGCGCCTCGCCGATGTCCTCCAGCAGGAGCAGGCCGCCCCGCGTGCCGGTGTGGGTGTGCGGGGTGCCGACGCCGGTGGCGAGCAGTCGCAGGCAGCCGCCGACGGTGACGCCCGTGGCCCGCCCGCCCACCAGCGCAGTGCCCCGGGAGGGGATGGTGCGGACCGTCTCCGGGGCGAAGAGGGTGGCCCGCAGGTGTTCCTGTGCCTCGGTGCTCTTGACGAAGTCGGCGCCGGCGGCCACCGGCCCGTACAGGGTGGCCAGGCCGAGCCGGGTCGCGAACGCCTCGTGCAGCACGGTCGCGTCGCTGAAGCCGACGAACACCTTCGGGCCGGCCGCGCGCATCGCGTCCCAGTCGAGCAGGTCGACGAGTCGCTGGGCGCCGTAGCCGCCGCGCGCGCACAGGACCGCGGAGACGGACGGGTCGCACCAGGCCCGCTGGAGGTCGGCCGCGCGCTCGGCGTCGGAGCCCGCGAGGTACCCCAGCTCGCCGTCCGTGGCGAGCACGTGGGGTGCCGCCACCGGGTCGAGGTCCCAGCCGCGCAGGATGTCGAGGCCCGCCTGGAGCCGGTCCTCCAGCACCGGCCCGCTCGGCGCCACGACGGCGACGCGGGCTCCGGCCCGGAGCCTGGCGGGCCTCGTCAGTTCGGTCACTTCGGCCGCTTCGGTCACTTCACCAGCTCCAGCTCGGGGATTCCGGGCACGTCCAGCCCGAACACCTGAGCGTAGAGGGCGAGTTCCGCCTCCAGCGCGCGGACCAGGGTCTCCGCGCGCCGGAAGCCGTGGCCCTCGCCCGCGAAGGTGAGGTAGGCGTGCGGCACCGGGCGGCCGTCGAGCCGGGCGAGGAAGCGTTCGCACTGCGCGGGCGGGCAGATCACGTCGTCCAGCCCCTGGAGCAGCAGGAAGGGCGCGGTGAGCCGGTCGGCGTGCTCGCTGGGCGACCGCTCGGCGTACCGCCCCGGCACCTCGGCGAGCGGGCCGATCAGGGATTCCAGGTACTGGGACTCGAAGTCGTGGGTCTCCCCCGCGCCCCAGCTGGTGAGGTCGAGGACAGGGTAGGAGATGGTGCCGCAGGCGTAGACGTCGGTGCCGGTCAGGGAGGCGGCGGTGGTCCAGCCGCCGGCGCTGCCGCCGCGGATCGCGAGCCGGGCGCGGTCGGCGGTGCCCTCCTCGGCGAGGGCGAGCGCGACGGCCGCGCAGTCCTCGACGTCGACCACGCCCCACTGCTCGCGCAGCCGCTCCCGGTAGGCCCGCCCGTATCCGGTGGAGCCGCCGTAGTTGACCTCTGCGACCCCGATGCCCCGGGTGGTGAAGTAGGCGATCGCGAGGTCGAGGACGAGCGGTGTCCTGCTGGTGGGGCCGCCGTGCGCCCAGACGACGAAGGGCGGCAGCTCGCCCTCGGGGGCCCGGTGGCCGGGGTGGTGGGGCGGGTGGATGTGGGCGTGCACCTCGCGGCCGCCGGGACCGGCGAAGGTGCGGACCTGCGGGTCGGGGTAGTAGGCGGGGTCGACCGCGTCCCGGTGCGGGGTGCCGACGACCCTGGTGTGGCCGGAGGCGGTGTCGAGTCCGACGACCTCGTGGGCGGTGCGCGGGCCGGCGCCGACCGCGAGCACGCGGGTGCCGTGCACGGCGAGGGTGGCGGAGAACTCGGTCCACGGCCCGGCCGCGTCGGCGATCTCGCCGGTCTCCGGGTCGAGTATCCCGAGGGTCATCGCCCCGCGGCCGTGCAGGACGGCGATCATCCCGTTGTCCAGCGGTGCGAACCAGTTCTGGCCGAGCCGCCACAGCGGCCCCGCGAACTCCTCCTCGCGCGGGCACAGCGGCTCGTCGTCGCGGTAGAGGTTCCACCAGCCGCTGCGGTCGCTGGTGTACAGCAGCCGGTCGTCCGCGGACCACTCCACCTGGGCGACGGCCTCGGTGGGGCCGCCGGCCGCGGTCCGGACGGAGTGCAGGACGCCGTCGTCGCCGACCTCGCCGACCAGCAGTTCCGTGCCGTCCCACGGCATCCGCGGATGGTCCCAGGCGAGCCAGGCGGCCCGGCGTCCGTCGTGGGTGAGGCGCGGCCCGGTGACGAACCGGTGCCGTCCGTCCGTCAGTTCGCGTACCGCGGCCCGGTCGTCGGCGGCTGAGCCGTCCAGCGGTACGGCGGCGAGCACCCGGCGCACGTCGGTGGGCGCGTCCCCGGTGAACTCCTCCAGCACGCACCAGACTTCGTCCCGGTCGAGCAGCAACTGCGGGTCGGCGAAGCGGGGTCCGGGCGGGGTCAGCGGCCGGGGCGCCTCGCCGGGCCGGTACAGGTACAGCCGCTGGTCGTCGAAGTGGACGAAGACCAGCAGCGGTTCGCCGCCGCCGTCGGGTACGGCGCCGGCCCAGGGCAGTCCGCCGTACTCGATGACCCGGCTGCGCACGTTCCACGGCGCGGGCAGCACGGACTCGCCGGTGGAGCCGCGGACCAGGGTCCGGCGGCCGCCCTCCGCCGGCCGGGGCTCGATCCACCAGGGCTCGTCACCGACGAAGCCCACCCAATCGGCGAAGCCGTCGTGCGCGGCCGCCCGGGCCGCGTCGACGGGTGAGGGCCACGAGCCGTACGCCTTCGTCTCCACGTTCTCTCCTCAACTCCTATGCCGTGCGCAGGAAGCGGTCCAGGACCCGGACGCCGAAGTGCAGGGCCTCGACGGGGACGCGTTCGTCGACGCCGTGGAACAGGGCCTGGTAGTCCAGGTCCTCGGGGAGCTTGAGCGGGGCGAAGCCGTAGCCGGTGATGCCGAGCCGGGAGAACTGCTTTGCGTCGGTGCCGCCCGACATGCAGTACGGCACCACGTGCCCGTCGGGGGCGAACTCCTCGACGGCGGCTCGCATCCGGGCGTACGTCGGCGAGTCCAGCGGCGCCTGCAGGGCGACCTCGCGGTGGTGGAACTCCCAGTCGACGTCGGGGCCGGTGAGGTGGTCGAGGGTGGCGCGGAACTCGTCCTCGGTGCCGTACAGGTAGCGCCCGTCGACGAAGGCGACGGCCTCGCCGGGGATGACGTTGACCTTGTAACCGGCGTTCAGCATGGTCGGGTTGGCGCTGTTGCGGACGGTGGCCTCGACCAGCCGGGCGGCCGGCCCGAGCTTGTCGAGGAGCAGGTCGACCTGGGTGAGGTCGGGCTGGATGCCGTAGAGCGCGGCGAGTTCGGTGAGGGCGGCGGAGACCGTCGGGGTGAGCCGGAGCGGCCATCGGTGCTCGCCGATGCGGGTGACGGCGGCGGCGAGGCGGGTGACCGCGTTCTCCGTGTTCACCTTGGAGCCGTGCCCGGCCCGGCCGCGCGCGGTGAGTTTGAGCCAGGCCGTGCCGCGCTCCCCGGCGGCGACCGGATAGAGGTGGCGTCCGGTGCCGTCGTGGAAGGTGAAGGCGCCGGACTCCCCGACGCCCTCGGTGCAGCCTTCGAACAGCTCGGGGTGGTGGTCGGCGAGGAACCCGGAGCCGTCCTCGGCGCTGGCCTCCTCGTCGGCGGTGAACGCGACGACGATGTCCCGCCGCGGCCGTACCCCTTCCCGCGCCCAGGCCCGGACCACGGCCAGGATCATCGCGTCCATGTTCTTCATGTCGACGGCGCCCCGCCCCCACACGACCCCGTCGCGGACCTCCCCGGAGAAGGGGTCGACGCTCCAGTCGGCGGCCTGCGCGGGGACGACGTCGAGGTGGCCGTGGACGAGCAGCGCGTCGGCGGCGGGGTCGGTGCCCTCGATGCGGGTGACGACGTTGGTGCGCCCCGCGGTCCGTTCCAGGAGTATCGGCTCCAGGCCGGCCTCCGTGAGCCGCTCGGCCGCGTACTCGGCGGCGGGCCGCTCCCGGCAGTCGCCGCCGCCGAAGTTGCTGGTGTCGATCCGGATCAGCTCGGAGGTGAACCGGACGACCTCGTCGAGTGCCTGCTGGTCAGCCATACTGCTCCTCCACCGCGGCCGAGACGATCGTGGTGACCGCCTTGAAGGTGCGGATGCCGTCGTACATGGTCCCCTCGGTGTACGCGACCTTCCGCTCGCCGACCTGGTCCACGCCGGGGACGACGGTGGCGGCCAGGGCGAGGTGTTCGGCGTCGAACTCCAGGGCGATGGTGAAGGGGCCGCCGGACACGGGTTCGTGGCGCACCGCGAGCGCGGTCGCGTCCTTGGCCGCGGCGCGGATGTCGGCGGCGGTCCGGGCCGGCGTCCGGCACACGGCCGCGTACCTGGACACGTGGTCCTTGACGGCGACCTTGCGGGCCTCCGGCGCATAGCCGAGGGCGTCCTCGCAGGCCAGGTCGTCCCCGGTGACGAGGACGACCGGAACCCCGTACTCGGCGACGACGTGCGCGTTGAGCAGGCCCTCGCTGGCGCGGACGTCGTTCAGCCAGACCCCGGTGACGGAGTTGGGCAGGTAGGTGTGGGCGAGGACGCCCTCCATGCCGGCGCCGGTGTGGTAGCCGATGAAGGCGACGCCGTCGACGTCACCGTGCTGGACGCCCTCGACCATGGACAGCGTCTTGTGGCGGCCGGTGATCATCTCGGCGCGTTCGTCGAGCTGCTCCAGGAGCAGGTTGCGCATGCTCCAGTGGGCCTCGTTGATGAGGACCTCGTCGGCGCCGCCGTCGTAGAACCCGAGGACGGCGGCGTTGACGTCGGAGGTGAACATCGGCCGGCACCGCTCCCACTGCGGCCCGCCGGGCAGCACGTCGCCGGGCCAGGTCACCCCGGTGGCGCCCTCCATGTCGGCGCTGATGAGGATCTTCATGGACTGTCACGTTACGCGTCGGAGGGGGCAGGGGCCACGGTGCGGACGGCGGGTCGGCCGCCGTCCGGTCCGCTCCCTCAGTTCGCGCGCCCGGCCAGCACCCACTTGGACGGCAGGACGATCGGCTCGCCGTCCGGCGTGGTCTCGGTGGTCGTCAGCGGGAGTTCGCCGCTCGCGAGGACGGTGAGGCCGGCGTTGCGCAGGTACTCCGGGACCGCGGCGTCGGAGACCTCGCCGGGGGCGATGCCGTGCCGGAAGACCGGGGCGAGCTTCGGCGGCGGTCCCGACGGGCTCTGCGCGAGGCCGCCGAGGACGGGCCGGGCGGCCTCGGCGAGCTCGACCAGGTAGGCCCTGCCGCGGCTGCCGACGAGGGTGGCGATGGTGTCGATCACCGGCTGCCGGTCGTCGGGTTCGCACTGGTGCAGGACGCCCCGCATGTAGACGTTGACGTCGCCGAGCTCCGCGTGCAGGGCCTGGGCCTCGCTCTTCTCGGCCGCGTCGAGCAGCCGGTAGCCGGCCTGTCCGTCCGGGTCGGCGTGCCGGGCGTGGTCCAGGGCGGCCTCGGATATGTCCGCGCCGAGGACGCGCGGGAAGCGGTCGGCGAGGAAGCGGGTCTGGGTGCCGTTGCCGCAGCCGAGGTCGACCAGGGGCAGGCCGGGGTCGGTGAGGTGGGGCTCGAAGAGGGCGGTGTGGACGGCGGCGGTGACGGCGGGTTCGGCGTCCCAGAACACCGCCCCCGGTTCTTCGGACGCCTCACGCCAGAAACCCTCCCAGGCACTGCGGTACCGACTCGTCACGCTCATGGCCCAACTCCCCAGGATTCAGCCGTATATGACTTGCCGTAAGACACGGGCCAGTACGGTTTACCTTGCGCGGGTTTCGGCCACAAGCGCCCGGAGCGTTCCTTCACTCCGCGTTCGACGTACGTGCGCCCCCTGGTCGGTGCCGGCCCGGGTCAGCGGCGCGGTGCGGTGAGCTCGAACCAGACGGTCTTCCCGGCGGACGTGCGGCTGGTGCCCCACTCCCGGGCCAGTGTGGAGACCACCCGCAGTCCGCGTCCGGCCTCGGCGGCGGGGTCGACGCCGAGCAGGGTCGGCAGGGTGTGGTCATCGTCGTCGACCTCGCACAGCAGGGTCTCGCCGCGGATCAGCCGGAGCTGCACCGGGCGGCTGTGCGAGTGCCGTACGGCGTTGGTGACGAGTTCGCTGACCATGAGTTCGGCCGGGTCGGCGAGCCGGGCGAGGCCCCAGTCGTGCAGTTGCTCGCGGACGACGGCGCGGGCCCGGCGGACCTCGGCCGGGTCGAGGGCGAGCCGCCATTCGGCGACGTCCTCGGGCGCGATGCCGTTGAGCCGGGCCATCAGCAGGGCGACGTCGTCCTTGCGGCCGCCGCGGGTGTTGAGGGCGCGGATGATGGTGTCGCAGGCGTCGTCCATGGAGGCGGCCGGGTGGGCGGCCGACTCGCAGAGGGTGGCGAGGCCGACACCGATGTCCTCGCCGCGCATCTCGACCAGTCCGTCGGTGCACATGACCAGCCGGTCGCCGGGTTCCACGCGCACCCGCAGTGACTCGAAGGCGACCCCGCCGACGCCGATGGGCGCCCCGGTGGGCAGGTCGAGGAGTCCGCTGCGGCCGTCGACCGCACGGACCAGGACGGGCGGGATGTGGCCCGCGTTGGCGAGGTGCAGTTCGCTCGCGATGGGGTCGTAGACGGCGTAGAGGCAGGTGGCGAGGTATCCGTCGCCGAGGCGCTGGGCCAGGTCGTCGAGGTTGCGAAGGAGTTGGGCGGGAGGCAGGTCCAGGGCCGCCATGGTCTGTACGGCGGTCCGCAACTGGCCCATCATCGCGGCCGAGTTGAGGCCGTGGCCCATCACGTCGCCGACGACCAGGGCGGTGCGGGCGCCGGGGAGTTTCACGGAGTCGAACCAGTCGCCGCCGACGCGCCCGAGCAGGGTGCCCGGGAGGTACCGGGTGGCGATGTCGCAGCCCGCCATACGCGGCGGGATGTGCGGCAGCATGCTGTCCTGGAGGGTCTCGGCGACGCTCTCCTGGTAGGTGTACATGCGCGCGTTGTCGAGCACGAGCCCGGCGCGGGCGGCGAGTTCGGCACCGGTGACCCGGTCCATGTCGTTGAACATCTCGCGCTCGGGGTGGCGCAGCAGGATCATGAAGCCGAGCACGACGTTGCGCGCCTTGAGCGGTACCACCAGCATCGAGCGGCCGGTGATCAGCGGCCGGATGTCGCGCTTCTCGAACTGGGAGGCGATGGCGTGGCCCATCTCCTCGCTGATCCGCGGCACCAGCACCGGTTCGCCGGTGGTCATGCACTGGAAGAACGGGGTGTGCGCCGGGAAGGGCATGGCCTCGCCGACGGGGACGACGTCGTCCCAGCGGCCGGGTTCGTCGGTGTGCTCCAGGGCGACCCGGTGCCACATGGTGGTGGTGTCGGGCACGCCGTCGGGGAACCCCTCGCCGGCGACGACCTGTTCGCGCAGGTAGGTGCCGGCGACGTCGGTGAAGCGGGGGACGACGGCTCTGCTGACCTCGACGATGGTGCGGGACAGGTCGAGCGAGGTGCCGATCCTGCCGCTGACCTCGGTGAGGAATTCCAGGCGGTCGCGGACGGCCGCGTACTCCAGGTCCTCGCCCTCGTCGTCGGCGAGTTCGACGGGCACCGGCAGGCCCTCGGCGGCGGCCCGCGCCGCGCGCTCGCGGCGGGCCAGCCGCTCGGTGCGCCGGGCGACACCCCAGTCGGGGGTCACGGGCACCCGGTCGTTCTGGCTGAACTCCAGGATCGGGTAGCCGAGTTCGAGGACCTGGGCGACGATCCGGGCGCTCTCGTCGACGCTCATGCTGGGCAGGATCTCGGGCAGCCTGCGGGCGAGCTCCTCCGCTCCGGGGAAGTCGGTGTGCAGGGCGAAACCCGGCGCGATGCGTTCGAAGGCGATGCCCTCGTCGCGTTCGGCCCGGCGCAGCCGCTCGGCGTCGGCGGCGAGCACCAGCAGCCGCTCGTCGCCCGGCCCGACCAGCGGGTACGCCCACCAGAGCACGTCGACGCGGTCGCGGTCGGGCACGGTGAGCCGGGCGCGGCCCGCGGCCGGGAAGTTGAGCCGTCCGTCGAGGGAGGACTCCAGGTCGGGACCGAGCCCGTCGTACGCCGCGTAGGCGCCGTACGGAGTGATCTCGTCGTCCTCCGGGAGTGCACCGGAGACGGGCAGCAGGTCGAGGACGGAGTGGCCGATGGCCTCCTCCTTGGCGGCCCCGAAGATCCGCCGGGCGCCGGTGCTCCAGTGCGAGACGTCGCCGTCACGGTCGACGACGACCACGGCCAGGGGGATGCGGCCCGACGTGCCGTACCCAGCACCGAGGCCGGGATGCGTGTCCCGCTCGCTGCCATGGTCCATGGCCCAGGCCCTCTCTCCCCACGGCTCCGCAAAAGATCTGTGCCGCCCGTCACTACCGTACGGTGGGCGCCGGTTGCGATGTGTGGCAATCCTGGAATTGGTTCCACCGGATGGCACCGGCGCGCAGGTCGGCGCCCCCGCACGGTGCGCGAACCGCGTCCACCGCGCCCCGGCCGCCCCCCGCTCTCAGTCTTCGTGGCCCAGTTGGAGATCGCGTTCGGTGCGGCCGCCGCCCGCGACCTGGAGGACGGTGGCGACCGGCGGGTAGCCGGCGGCGATGACGGTGTACTCGCCGGAGGACAGGTCCACGAACCGGAACGTTCCGTCGGCGCCGGTGGTGAGGGTGTCGACGACGTTCCCGGCGGCGTCCAGCAGCGTCACCCGCGCGTCCTCCACGGGCCGTCCGCCGCCTGCCCGGACGGTGCCCTTCAGCACGGCGCCGCCCGCGAGTTCGACGTTCTGCCGGGTCTCCCGGGACGCCTGGACGGTGACCGGGAGGGCGGCCGGGCGGAAGGCGGGCGCGCTGCCGGCGAGGGTGTACTCGCCGGCCACCAGCTCGGTGATCACGTAGCCGCCGTCACGGCCGCTGCGCACGCTGGCGACGACCTCGCCGTGGACGTTGGTGAGGGTGACGGTGGCGTCCCGCACCGGGGTGCCGTCGGCGGTGAGCACGCTGCCCGCCAGCCGCCCGGCGCCGCCGAGGACGACGTCCAGCTCGACGGGCCGCTCGCCGACCGTCACGGTGACGGCCTGCGGCTGGTGGCCACCGGCGGCGGCGATCAGGACGTACGACCCGGAGCCGGGCGTGGCCAGCGCGTACCGGCCGTCGTCGGCGCTGGCGCCGCGGCCGATCTGCCGGCCGACGGCGTCGATGAGGGTGAGCGCGGCGCGCGGCACCACGGTCCCGTCGGGGTGCTGCACCGTGCCGCAGACGGGGATCCCGGCGCCGGTGTGGGGCGACCGGGCCTGCGGGATCGGGGGGTGGGCGGCTGTCGGTTCCGTTTCGGCGGTGGGGTGGGACACCAGCGGTTTCTCCTTGAGGAAGCAGGCGACGAGCAGGCCGAGGACGAGCACCGGGACCAGGTAGAGGAAGATCCTGGGCATCGCGTCGGCGTAGGCGCGGATGTAGGCGTCGCGCAGTGCCGGGGGCAGCGCGTGGACGAGCTGCGGGGTGAGGGACTCGGGGTCGGGCAGGCGGGCGCCGGCCCGGGCGGGCAGACGCCGGTGCAGGGCGTCGGTGAGCCGGTCGGCGAAGAGGGTGCCGAAGACGGCGGCGCCGACGCTGCCGCCGATCTGCCGGAAGTAGTTGTTGGCGCTGGTGGCGGTGCCGAGGTCGGCGGGCGGCACGGAGTTCTGCACGGCGAGGACGAGCACCGGCATCACCATGCCGATCCCGGCGCCGAGGACGGCCATCCACACGCTGTACTGCCAGCGCGGGGTGCCGACTTCGAGGCGGGACAGCAGCCACATGCCCACGACGGACACGGCGCCGCCGAGCACCGGGTAGATCCGGTAGTGCCCGGTGAGGCTGATGAGCTGTCCCGCGACGATCGAGGCGCCGACGATCCCGCCCATCATAGGCAGCATCAGCAGCCCGGACCCGGTCGCCGACGCGCCGTCGACCATCTGGAGGTAGGTCGGCAGATAGCTGGCGGCGCCGAACAGGGCGACCCCGACGACGAGTCCGACCAGACCGGTGACGTTGAAGACGGAGTCCCGGAACAGCCGCAGCGGGATGAGGGGCTCGGCCGCGTGGTGCTCGGCGACGGCGAACAGCACCCCGGCGGCCAGCGCGCCCGCGCCGAGTCCGAGGCTGACGCGCGAACCCCAGGCGTACTCAGTCCCGCCCCAACTGGTCAGCAGCACCAGGCAGGTCGAGGCGGCGGCGAGCAGCAGGGTGCCCAGCACGTCGAAACGGGCCCGGACCCGGGGCTTGGGCAGTTTGAGCACGAGGCTGATGACGGCCAGCGTGATCAGCCCGAAGGGCACGTTGACGTAGAAGCACCAGCGCCAGGAGAGGTGGTCGGTGAAGTAGCCGCCGAGCAGCGGCCCGGCGACCGAGGCGAGGCCGAAGGCGGCGCCGATCAGGCCCATGAAGCGGCCGCGCTGCCGGGGCGGCACGATGTCGGCGATGATCGCCTGCACGCCGATCATCAACCCGCCCGCGCCGACGCCCTGGAGGGCGCGGAAGGCGATCAGCTGGTCCATGTTCTGCGCCCGTCCGGCGAGCGCCGAGCCGACGGCGAAGACGAGGATCGCGAACTGGAAGACGCCCTTGCGGCCGATGAGGTCGCCGAGCTTGCCGTAGACGGGGAGGCCTACGGTGGAGGTGAGCAGGTAGGCGGTGATCGCCCAGGACATCCTGTCGAGGCCGTGCAGCTCGCCGACGATCTTCGGCAGCGCGGTGGCGACGATCATCTGGTCCAGCGCGGCGAGGAGCAGGGCGAGCATCAGCCCGCAGAACACCAGCCGGGTGCGGCGCGGCCCGAGTCCGGAGACCGGGGCGGGTTCCGGCACGGGGGCGTCCGCGGACACCGCGGCCGGCTCCTCGTACTGCACCAGCGTCGTTCCGCCCACGTACCGCTCCCCTCGTCGCGCCTGCGCACAATTGCCGCCTTATTTCCCGTAGGGCGACAACTGCGAGCAAGCGCGACGAGTTACGGCACGAGACCGGCCGATCCGGAGATCCACCCGAACCGGTGAGGGAGCCAACACCCGCTGTTCATCGGGAGGTTGTGCGCCTCCGGACGAACCGGCGCGTGATCCGGTACTACTTCTCGACCTCGGTGGCGAGCTTGTCGAGCACCTGGTCGTAGATCCGGCCGAGGCCCTTGGGCGCGAAGGTCTTCTCGAAGAAGCCGCCGATGCCGCCGGCGCCCTGCCAGGTGGTGTGCACCACGACCCTGGACTTCCCCTCGCCGGCCGGGGTGACCCGCCAGGTGGTGACCATGGAGGAGTTGCGGTCCTTCTCGACCAGCTCGCCGTCGGTGGGCTCGCTGACCTCCAGGAGGCAGTCCCGGACCCGCTTGCTGGTGGCCTGCAGCTTCCAGTGGACGAGGGTGCCCTCGCCGTCGCCGCCCTCGCGCACCTCGTACTCGCTGAAGTGCTCGGGGAGCAGCTTCGCGCGCGTGCCGCTGTAGTCGGCGACCGCGTCGAACACCGTCTCCGCGTCCGCGCCGACGACCCGCTCCGTAGTGGCCTCGACCTGCGCCATCGCATTCCTCCAGCACCTGAGTTCTCGGGGTTGCTCCAAGCCAACCACCCCGGCGCCCGGCCACCCAAATCGGGGTGCCCATGCGGTCGGAAACGTGGTCGGAAACGGCGTTCGCGCGGTCTCCACGGATCGTTCGCACGATCATGGGAACAGATGTTCTATTCTGTGGGCAGTGCTACCGAGGAGGCGTCATGCGCTGGGAGAACCTCACCGAGGAGGCCGATCACGGCCGGGCCGGCACCGCGCTGTTCGGCGCGGACGCGGTCACGACCCGGACCTTCGACACGCCCGAGTTCCGGGGGATCACGTTCCACGAGGTGCGGGCGCGGTCGATCATCAACCGGGTACCGGGCGCCTCGCGGATGCCGTTCGAATGGACGGTGAACCCGTACCGGGGCTGCACGCACGCGTGCGTGTACTGCTTCGCCCGCAAGACCCACAGCTACCTGGCCCTGGACACCGGGATCGGCTTCGACACCCAGATCGTGGTCAAGGTCAACGCGCCGGATCTGCTCCGCCGCCAGCTCGGCTCGCGCCGCTGGCTCGGCGACCACGTCGCGATGGGCACCAACGTCGACTGCTACCAGCGCGCCGAGGGCCGCTACCGGCTGATGCCGGGGATCATCTCCGCCCTCACCGAGCACGCCAACCCGTTCTCGATCCTGACCAAGGGCACCCTGATCCTGCGCGACCTGGAGCTGCTGCGCCGGGCGGCGGACGTCACGGACGTCGGCATCTCGGTCTCGGTCGGCTTCGTCGACCCCGAGCTGTGGCGGACCGTGGAGCCGGGCACCCCGGCCCCCGAGCGCCGGCTGGACGTCGTGCGCGCCCTCGCCGGGGCCGGCATCGGCTGCGGGGTCCTGATGGCGCCGGTGATCCCGTTCCTCGGCGACCACCCGGCCCAGCTCCGGGCCACCGTGCGGGCGATCGCGGCGGCCGGGGCCACCTCGGTGACACCCCTGGTGCTGCACCTGCGGCCCGGTGCCCGCGAGTGGTTCATGAGCTGGCTCGCGGCCCACCACCCGCACCTGGTGCGGCGCTACGAGCGGCTGTACGCGGAGGGCGCCTACGCGCCCAAGTGGTACCAGCGCCGGATCACCCGTCAGGTGCACGAACTGGCCGAGGAGTACGGCATCGGCCCGAACCGCGCGGGCACCGCCCGCCGGATACCGGTACCGCCGGCGGAGGAGGAGCCCGCACTGCCGGAGCCGACCCAGCTCACCCTGCTCTGACCGAGCTCCGGGACCAGGAGCGTTCGGGCGCAACCCTCGGACCAATTGGGTCATTCATCGTCATAATGCGTTCTTCCGGGTCCCGTTTCCGGGACGATGCGGCGAGGACCGTGGCACGTGCGGTCCGCGACCCTCCGTCCTGGGAGGACCCATGCGAACACGCGCAGCCGTGCTGTGCGCCGTCGCCGCCGTCGTGGCCGGTCCGTTCACCGTCCCGTCCGCGACCGCCGCCACCCCAGCCCCCGTCCGGGCCGCTCCGGTGGCCTGGAAGAAGTGCGGCACCACCGACTACCCGACGCTCCAGTGCGGCTCGGTCAAGGTGCCCCTCGACCACCGCAACCCGCGCGGGCGGCAGATCACCCTCGCCCTCTCGCGCGTCCCGCACACCGCGGCGGCCTCTCAGGGTCCGCTGCTGGTCAACCCCGGCGGTCCCGGCGGCAGCGGGCTGACCCTCGCCGGCTTCGTGGCGTCCACGCTGCCCAAGAAGGTGGCCGCCCAGTACGACGTCATCGGCTTCGACCCGCGCGGCGTCGGGAAGAGCACCCCGGCGATCGACTGCGCCCCCGGCCACTTCGACCCGGTGCGCCCCGACTCGGTCCCGGCCACCGCCGCCCTCGAAGAGGCCAACCTCAAGCGGGTGCGGTCCTTCGCGGCGGCCTGCGGCAAGAAGTACGCGAAGCTGCTGCCCTACCTCGACACCGTCAGCGCCGCACAGGACCTCGACTCGATCCGCCGGGCTCTCGGCGTCCGGCAGATCAGCTACTTCGGCTACTCGTACGGCACCTACCTGGGCGCGGTGTACGCGAAGCTGCACCCGGACCGGATCCACCGCCTGGTCCTGGACTCGATCGTGGACCCCACGGGCGTCTGGTACGACGACAACCTGAGCCAGGACTACGCGTTCAACGACCGCCAGCGCGCGCTGATGGCGTGGATCGCGAAGTACGACTCGACGTACAAGCTCGGCACCGACCCGGCGAAGGTCGAGGCGAAGTGGTACGCCATGCGGGCCGCACTGGCGAAGAAGCCGGCCGGCGGCAAGGTGGGAGCGGCCGAGCTGGAGGACACCTTCATCCCCGGCGGCTACTACAACGGCTACTGGCCCTACCTGGCCGACGCGTTCTCCGCCTACGTCAACGGGAAGAAGACGGCCGCCCTGGTGGAGGCGTACCAGAACTTCGCCGCCGTCGACGGGTCCAGCGACAACGGCTACAGCGTCTACGCGGCCGTCCAGTGCCGGGACTCCGCCTGGCCGCAGGACTGGAACCAGTGGCGCAAGGACAACTGGGCGGCGTACGCGAAAGCGCCGTTCATGGTCTGGAACAACGCCTGGTACAACGCGTCCTGCGCCTCCTGGCCGACGAAGGCGCTGAAGCCGCCGAACATCGCCAACACCGAACTGCCGCCGGTCCTCCTCTTCCAGGCGACGGACGACGCGGCCACGCCCTACCAGGGCGGCGTAACGGTCCACCGCCTGCTGGCCGGCTCCGGCCTGGTCGTGGAGCAGGGCGGCGGCAACCACGGGATCACGCTCAGCGGCAACACCTGCCTGGACGGCCACCTCGCCGCCTACCTGACCGACGGCACGGTCCCGCACGGCACCGGCACCGCCGACGCGGTCTGCCGGAAGACGCCCGACCCGAAGCCCCTCACCACCAAGGCGGCCTCGACGTCGTCCCGCGGCTCGACCCTGCACGGTCTGCTGGGCTTCCGCGGCTGAACCGGTCCTGACGTCCCGTCGGGGGCGTTGTCGGACCCGTGGTCCACCATGGACGCATGAGTGATCTGACCCGCATCCCCGCCCCCGACGGCGTCGCCCCCCGCCGCCCAGTACACGCACGTGGTGGCGGCCACCGGCCGGCTCGTGGCCGTCTCGGGACAGCTGCCGCTGGACGAGGACGGCGAGCTGGTCGGCGAGGGCGATCCGGCGGCCCAGGCCCGCCAGGTCTTCGAGAACCTGCGCCGCTGTCTCGCGGCGGCCGGGGCGACCTTCGACGACGTCGTCAAACTCACCTACTTCGTCACGGACACGGCCCACCTGCCGGCCGTCCGCGCGGCCCGCGCCGCCCACATACCGGACGACCGGCTCCCGGCCGTCTCCGCCGTCCAGGTGGCCGGGCTCGTCGGCCCGCAGTTCCTGATGGAGATCGAGGCGCTGGCGGTGGTGGCCGGCTGACGCCGAATTCCGGGCGGCCGGTGCCGCCCGGCCCCTAAGGTGCCGTCATGAACGCCGACTCGCTCCCCGGCCCCTCCCTTCGCATCCGGCACATGACGCTCGACGACTGCGACCGGGTCTCCGAGATACGCGTCCGGGGCTGGCAGTACGCCTACCGGGGCCTCATGCCGCAGCCGTTCCTGGACGGGCTCAGCACGGAGCGGGACGCCGAGCAGCGGCGCGCCCGGTTCCTGGACGGCGGGGACGGGGTGACGACGCTGGTCGCCGAGCGGGGTGGCACGATCGTCGGGTGGGCGGCGCACGGGCCGTACCGGGACGGCGAAGTGCGCACCGGCGACGCCGAGTTGTACGCCATCTACGTGGACGCCGCGCACCTCGGCACCGGCGCCGGGCGGGCGCTGCTCGCGACCGTGCTGGAGCAGTGCGCCGGGCACCCACGCCTGTACCTGTGGGTGCTGAAGGAGAACGCGCGCGCCCGGCGCTTCTACGAGGCCGCGGGCTTCGCGCCCGACGGCGTCGAGGAGCCGTACGAGGTCGACGGGGTGCCGGTGCCCGAGGTGCGGTACGTCAGGGAGTTCGGCGTCACCTCTGCCTAGGGATGCGGGCCAGGGCCTGGCCGGCCGCCTCGGCGAGGGTGGGGTGGGCCAGGGCCTCGGTCAGAACGCGGCGGGCGCGGGTGTCGCCCAGGGTGCCGAGGCCGTCCACGCAGGCCAGGGCGACGCCGCGGTAGGGATCGTGTGGGCGCAGGCGGCGCTCCAGGGTGGTGATCAGGGCGGGGACGGACTCCGGCGCGCGGAGTTCGACGAGGAGCCGGACGGGCTGCAGGGCGTAGCCGACGCGGAGCTCGTTGGTGGCCAGGGCGGCGGCCGCGCGGGCCGTGCGCGGATCCCGGAGGCGGCCGAGGGCCTGGGCGGCGGAGACGCAGCGGGGCGGGTCGCGGTGATTGAGGAGGAGGACCAGGGTCTCGAAGGCCCGCCGGTCACCGGCCGTCCCCAACCGGAACGCCGCCAGTTCCCTGGCCCACAGGGGCTGTCCGGCCGCGGTGAGCACCTCCGCCAGCTCGTCGTGGTCCTCGGTGGCCAGGAGCCGGTCGAAGGCGGCCGTCCCCTGCGACTCCTGCCGCAAACGCTCCGTGAGTGATCGCAACTCTTCGTCCACGAAGCCCAGCGTAGAGGGGTTGCGGGGACGGGGGGACGTACATCACAAACTCCGGGGGCTGGCGCGCTCGTTACCCGCCGGTTAAGCTCAATCGAGCGAGTCACCCACTCGCACTAACGCTCACGCCGGTTTGGTGACGCAGCCGCCGTGAGGTCGAAGGTCGGTTCGGTACCTCGTACCGCAGGACGACCCGGCTCCGGGACAGGGCCGGTCGGAATCCGCCGCCGGGCGTGTGCGCGCCCTGCGCGGCAGCACCGGGCGTGTGCGCTCGCAGCCCGGCACCACCCGCATTCACGCAGCTCTCCCCGCACCCGGTGCGCCCCTCGGCGCACCCGGGCGGGTTTCCAGTCGTCACCCTCATTCCTGGAGTCCCGCGATGGCCACTCCCCAGTCCGACCCTTCCCTGTCCCCGCTCAAGACGATCGCCGTCGTCGGCCTCGGCACCATGGGCACCGGTATCACCGAGGTCCTCGCCAAGGCCGGCCGCGAGGTGATCGGCATCGACATCAGCGAGGCGCAGGCCGCCAGCTCGCTCGCCGCCCTGGCGGCCGCCACCGCGCGCGCCGTGGTCCGCGGCAGGCTGACCGAGCAGGAGCGCTCCGACACCCTCGCCCGGGTCCGCACCGGCACCGACCTGACGGCCGCCGCCGACGCCGACCTCGTCATCGAGGTGGTCCCGGAGTCGTACGACATCAAGCACCAGGTCCTGCGCGAGCTGGACGGCATCGTCCGGCCCGGGACCATCCTCGCCACCGGCACCAACGCGCTCTCCGTGACCCGGCTGGCCGCCGACTCGGCCCGCCCCGAGCGCGTCATCGGCCTGCACTTCTTCAACCCGGCGCCGGCCATGAAGCTGGTCGAGGTGGTCTCCTCGGTGCTCACCGCGCCGGGTGCCGTCGCCGCCGTCACCGACCTCGCGATCGAGCTGGGCAAGGAGCCGGTCGCGGTCGGCGACCGCCCCGGCTTCGTCGCGGACGGACTGCTGTTCGGCTACCTCAACCAGGCCGCCGCGATGTACGAGGCGAAGTACGCCTCCCGCGAGGACATCGACGCGGCCATGCGGCTCGGCTGCGGCCTGCCGATGGGCCCCCTCGCCCTGCTGGACCTGATCGGCATCGACACGGCCCGTACGGTCCTCGAGGCCATGTACGCCGAGTCCCGCGACCGCCTGCACGCCCCGGCGCCGATCCTCAAGCAGCTCAGCGAGGCGGGCCTGACCGGCCGCAAGTCCGGGCGCGGCTTCTACACCTACGAGGCCCCGAGCTGGGGATCCCTTCCAGCGGTAGCTGGGGGAGCCACGGTCGTCCGCGACGCGCAGACCCCGCTGGACGGCGCTGCGCTCACCCCGGGCCGTACGGTCCGCTCGGTCGGCGTCGCCGGGTCCGGCACCATGGCCTCCGGGATCGCCGAGGTCTTCGCCAAGGCCGGGTACGAGGTCGTCCTCGCCGCCCGCAGCGAGGAGAAGGCACAGGCGGCGAAGGCCCGCATCGGCAAGTCCCTGGACCGCTCCGTCGGCAAGGGCCGGATGACCGCCGAGGCGGCCGCGCAGACCCTGGACCTGATCACCCCGGCGGGTTCGTACGACGCCTTCGCGGACGTCGACCTGGCCGTCGAGGCGGTCGCCGAGGACCTGGAGGTCAAGCGGCAGCTGTTCGCCACCCTGGACAAGGTCTGCAAGCCGGGCGCGGTGCTCGCCACCACCACCTCCTCGCTGCCGGTCGTCGCCTGCGCCCGCGCCACCTCGCGCCCGCAGGACGTGATCGGGATGCACTTCTTCAACCCGGCGCCGGCCATGAAGCTGGTCGAGGTGGTCCGCACCGTGCTCACCGCCGAGGACGTCCACGCCACCGTCCGCGAGGTCTGCGGCCGGATCCGGAAGCACGCCGTCGACTGCGGCGACCGGGCCGGCTTCATCGTGAACGCCCTGCTGTTCCCGTACCTGAACAACGCGATCAAGATGGTCGAGGAGCACTACGCGTCCCTCGACGACATCGACGCGGCGATGAAGCTCGGCGGCGGCTACCCGATGGGCCCGTTCGAGCTCCTGGACGTGGTCGGCCTGGACGTCTCGCTCGCCATCGAGAAGGTGCTGCACCGGGAATTCCGCGACCCGGGCCTCGCGCCCGCGCCGCTCCTGGAGCACCTGGTGGCCGCGGGCTGCCTCGGCCGCAAGACCGGCCGTGGCTTCCGCGAATATGCCCGCCGCTGACGGCGTCGGCGACTGGTTCCGGGACGAGAAGGACTGGGGCGGCCTGCTCGACCCCGCGGACGGTCCCCCGCCCTTCGCGGGCGGGGGAAACCCCGGACCTGCGCATCGAGCTGCGCACATGCAGTACGTTCGGGTCATGTCCCAGCCCGCCAAGTCCTCACGTACCCCCGCCACGCCCGACGCGCCGGAGAGCGCCGCGGGCAGCCGCGCGGCGGCCCAGCGGCTCAAGATGCGCCGGGAGCTGGCGGCCGCCGCGATGGAGCTCTTCGCGACGAAGGGGTACGAGGCGACCACCGTCGACGAGATCGCGGCCGCGGCCGGGGTCGCCCGCCGCACCTTCTTCCGCCACTTCCGCTCCAAGGAAGAGGCGATCTTCCCGGACCACGACGACACCCTGATCCGCGCCGAGGCCGTGCTGAACGCGGCCCCCGCCCACGAGCACCCGCTCGACACGGTGTGCCGCGGCATCAAGGAAGTCATGAAGATGTACGCGGCCCGGCCGGACATCTCGGTCGCCCGCTACAAGCTCACCCGCGAGGTACCCACCCTCCGCGAGGCCGAGATCGCGTCGGTGGCCCGCTACGAGCGTCTCTTCACCCGCTACCTCCTGGGCCACTTCGACGAGCACGCGCACGCGGACGACGCGAACGACGACCCGCTGCTGGCCGAGGTCGCGGCGTCGGCGGTGGTCACCGCCCACAACCACGTGCTGCGGCGCTGGCTGCGGGCGGGCGGGCAGGGGGACGTCGAACTGCAGCTGGACCATGCCTTCGCGATCGTCCGGAAGACCTTCGGGAACGGGATCGGGGCGGGTCGGGAGACCACCCCCCGCCCGGCCGCGCCGGCCTCGGTCGCCTCGCAGGGGGAGGTGCTGGTGACGGTGGCCCGCACGGATGCGCCCCTGGACGAAGTGATGCGGACCATCGAGCAGGCGCTGAAGGAGCGTTCCCAGCTCACGTGACGGTCCCGGTGGGCCGCGGTCACCGCACCGCGGCTCCGCCGCTCGTCCTCACACGTCGGCCGGGCTGGATCCCCCGGCTGGATCGATCCCCCGCCCGGATCCGCGCCGTCCGCGCTCTGCCGCGTGCGTCACGCCGCCCGTGTGAGCCACGCCTCGCGACCCGTCCCTGACATTCGGACGACTCCCGCAAGACGGGCCATTTTCCCCTACTCGCCAGTAGGTTTGATCGATCATCGCTCATTTGTTACGTAAAGATTTCATCTGAGAGCGATTCCTGGCACTCAGTGCCTTGCCACCTGACACGCGGTGTCATACCTTCGAGGTGTCCGGCCTGTCCCGGTGAGCCCATCGGCCCACCCGTCGGACGCCTGCGTCACAGGCAACCTCCCGCGCCACAAAGCGCTGCCGAAGCACCACCCCGCCGAACCGACGGCATCTTTCCCCAAACCCTCAGCAGCACCGACGTAACCCTCAGCGCCCCTTCCCGCAAGGGGCGCAAGCATCGCCGGAGGCAACACCGTGACCACTCAGGCCATTCTCGACGCGATCCAGTCACCGGACTCGACGCCGGCCGACTTCGCCGCTCTGCCGCTTCCCGAGTCGTACCGCGCGATCACCGTGCACAAGGACGAGACGGACATGTTCGCGGGCCTGGAGACCCGCGACAAGGACCCGCGCAAGTCGATCCACCTCGACGAGGTCCCGCTGCCCGAGCTGGGACCGGGCGAGGCCCTGGTCGCCGTCATGGCATCGAGTGTCAACTACAACTCGGTGTGGACCTCGATCTTCGAGCCGCTGTCGACGTTCGGCTTCCTGGAGCGCTACGGGCGCCTCAGCGAGCTGACCAAGCGGCACGACCTGCCGTACCACATCATCGGCTCCGACCTCGCGGGCGTCGTCCTGCGCACCGGCCCGGGCGTCAACGCCTGGAGGCCCGGTGACGAGGTCGTCGCGCACTGCCTGAGCGTGGAGCTGGAGTCCAGCGACGGCCACAACGACACGATGCTCGACCCCGAGCAGCGCATCTGGGGCTTCGAGACCAACTTCGGCGGCCTCGCCGAGATCGCGCTGGTCAAGTCCAACCAGCTGATGCCGAAGCCGAACCACCTCAGCTGGGAGGAGGCCGCCGCCCCGGGCCTGGTCAACTCCACCGCCTACCGGCAGCTGGTCTCCCGCAACGGCGCCGGCATGAAGCAGGGCGACAACGTCCTGATCTGGGGGGCGAGCGGCGGACTCGGCTCGTACGCCACGCAGTTCGCGCTGGCCGGCGGCGCCAACCCCGTCTGCGTCGTGTCGTCGCCGCAGAAGGCGGACATCTGCCGCGCGATGGGCGCCGAGGCGATCATCGACCGCAACGCCGAGGACTACAGGTTCTGGAAGAACGAGCGGGAGCAGGACCCGCGCGAGTGGAAGCGCTTCGGCAAGCGCATCCGCGAGTTCACCGGCGGTGAGGACATCGACATCGTCTTCGAGCACCCCGGCCGCGAGACCTTCGGCGCCTCCGTGTTCGTCACCCGCAAGGGCGGCACGATCACCACCTGCGCCTCCACCTCGGGCTACATGCACGAGTACGACAACCGCTACCTGTGGATGTCCCTGAAGCGGATCATCGGCTCGCACTTCGCCAACTACCGCGAGGCCTGGGAGGCCAACCGACTGATCGCGAAGGGCAAGATCCACCCGACGCTGTCGAGGACCTACTCCCTGGAGGAGACCGGCCAGGCCGCCTACGACGTGCACCGCAACCTCCACCAGGGCAAGGTCGGCGTGCTCTGCCTGGCCCCCGAGGAGGGCCTCGGCGTGCGCGACGGGGAGATGCGGGCCAAGCACCTCGACGCCATCAACCGCTTCCGCAACATCTGAGACACCCGAGGTCATAGATGACTGAGCGTCAGATTGCCGCAGGCGGGCGGGAGAAGGACCGGCCGTGGCTCATGCGCACGTATGCCGGACACTCCACCGCCGAGGCGTCCAACGAGCTGTACCGGCGCAACCTCGCCAAGGGCCAGACGGGTCTGTCGGTGGCGTTCGACCTGCCGACGCAGACCGGCTACGACCCCGACCACATCCTCGCCCGCGGCGAGGTCGGCCGGGTGGGCGTGCCCGTGGCCCATCTCGGTGACATGCGCCGCCTGTTCCAGGACATCCCCCTGGACCGGATGAACACCTCGATGACGATCAACGCCACGGCGATGTGGCTGCTGGCGCTCTACCAGGTGGTCGCCGAGGAGCAGGGTGCGGACATCACCAAGCTCCAGGGCACGACCCAGAACGACATCGTCAAGGAGTACCTGTCCCGCGGGACGCACGTCTTCCCGCCGGGGCCGAGCCTCCGGCTGACGACGGACATGATCGCGTACACGGTCTCCCACCTCCCGAAGTGGAATCCGATCAACATCTGCAGCTACCACCTGCAGGAGGCGGGCGCCACCCCGGTCCAGGAGATCGCGTACGCGATGTCCACCGCCGTCGCCGTGCTGGACGCCGTGCGTGACTCCGGCCAGGTGCCGCAGGAGCGGATGGGTGACGTCGTCGCCCGCATCTCCTTCTTCGTGAACGCCGGCGTCCGGTTCGTCGAGGAGATGTGCAAGATGCGGGCGTTCGGCCGCATCTGGGACCAGGTCACCCGCGAGCGGTACGGCATCGAGGACCCCAAGCAGCGGCGGTTCCGGTACGGCGTCCAGGTCAACTCCCTCGGGCTGACCGAGGCGCAGCCGGAGAACAACGTCCAGCGGATCGTCCTGGAGATGCTCGCCGTGACGCTCTCGAAGGACGCACGCGCGCGTGCCGTGCAGCTCCCCGCCTGGAACGAGGCGCTCGGCCTGCCCCGGCCCTGGGACCAGCAGTGGTCGCTGCGCATCCAGCAGGTGCTCGCCCACGAGAGCGACCTGCTGGAGTACGAGGACATCTTCGAGGGCTCGCACGTCATCGAGGCGAAGGTCGCCCAGCTGGTCGAGGACTCCCTCGCCGAGATGGACCGGATCCAGGAGATGGGCGGCGCGATGGCCGCCGTCGAGTCCGGCTACCTGAAGTCGCAGCTGGTGGCGTCGCACGCCGAGCGGCGGGGCCGGATCGAGTCCGGCCAGGAGAAGATCGTCGGCGTCAACATCTTCGAGACCACCGAGCCGAACCCGCTCACGGCCGACCTGGACACCGCGATCCAGACGGTCGACCCGGCGGTCGAGGCCCGGGTCGTCGAGGCGATCGGGCGCTGGCGCGACACGCGCTACCAGCCGCCGTTCAACCACCCGCGCCCCTGCAAGGCCCTGGAGCGGCTGAAGGAGGCCGCCAAGGGCACCGACAACCTCATGGAGGCCACCCTGGAGTGCGCCAGGGCCGGTGTCACGACCGGCGAGTGGGCGGGCGCGCTGCGGGAGGTGTTCGGCGAGTTCCGGGCTCCGACCGGCGTCTCCTCCGCTCCCGTCGCCGTCCCCGTGGAGGCGGGCTCGGCGCTGGCCGAGGTGCGGGCCAGGGTGGACGCCACCGCGCGCGAGCTGGGCAGCGGCAAGCTCCGCTTCCTGGTGGGCAAGCCGGGTCTCGACGGCCACTCCAACGGCGCCGAGCAGATCGCGGTGCGCGCCCGGGACGCCGGCTTCGAGGTGGTCTACCAGGGCATCCGGCTCACCCCCGAGCAGATCGTGGACGCCGCCCTCGCCGAGGACGTGCACGCGGTGGGCCTGTCGATCCTCTCCGGGTCGCACGCCCAGCTGGTCCCGGACGTCCTGGAACGACTCCGTGTGGCCGGTGCCACAGATATACCGGTGATCGCCGGTGGCATCATCCCGAACGGTGATGCCGCGCAGCTCAGGGAAGCCGGAGTGGCCGCGGTCTTCACCCCGAAGGACTTCGACATCACCGGAATCATCGGCCGCATCGTCGACGAGATCCGGAAAGCGAACAAGCTCGACCCCCTGGAGGTCCCCGCATGACCGCCCGCCCGTCGCCCGCCACCACCCCTGAAACGAGCGGCTCCGCCGCACACCTTCCTGCTGTCAACCGGCTCCGCCCGCGGCGCTCCTGCCTGGCCGTGCCCGGCTCGAACCCCCGCTTCCTGGAGAAGGCGCAGGGTCTCCCGGCGGACCAGGTCTTCCTGGACCTGGAGGACGCGTGCGCGCCGCTCGCCAAGCCCGAGGCGCGGCACACCATCGTGAAGTTCCTCAACGAGGGCGACTGGACCGGCAAGACGCGCGTGGTGCGGGTCAACGACTGGACCACCGAGTGGACGTACCGTGACGTCGTGACCGTGGTCGAGGGCGCCGGGCAGAACCTCGACTGCATCATGCTGCCGAAGGTCCAGACGGCCGAGCAGATCGTCGCGCTGGACCTGCTGCTGACCCAGATCGAGAAGACCATGGGCTTCGAGGTCGGCAAGATCGGCATCGAGGCGCAGATCGAGAACGCGCAGGGCCTCAACAACGTCAACGAGATCGCCACCGCGTCCCAGCGCGTCGAGACGATCATCTTCGGCCCGGCCGACTTCATGGCGTCGATCAACATGAAGTCCCTGGTCGTGGGCGAGCAGCCGCCCGGCTACCCGGCGGACGCCTACCACTACATCCTGATGAAGATCCTGATGGCCGCCCGCGCCAACAACCTCCAGGCGATCGACGGCCCCTACCTCCAGATCCGCAACATCGACGGCTACCGCGAGGTCGCCCGGCGCGCCGCCGCGCTCGGCTTCGACGGCAAGTGGGTGCTGCACCCGGGCCAGGTCGAGGCGTCCAACGAGATCTTCTCGCCGTCGCAGGAGGACTACGACCACGCCGAGCTGATCCTGGACGCGTACGACTACTACACGTCCGAGGCGGGCGGCAGGAAGGGCTCCGCGATGCTCGGCGACGAGATGATCGACGAGGCCAGCCGCAAGATGGCCCTGGTCATCTCCGGCAAGGGCCGGGCCGCCGGCATGCAGCGCACGTCCAAGTTCGAGATCCCGGAGGCGTGAGCGCGATGCAGTTCGGACGCACGTACGAGGAGTTCGAGGTCGGGGCGACGTACAAGCACTGGCCCGGGAAGACGGTCACGGAGTACGACGACCACCTGTTCTGTCTCCTCACCATGAACCACCACCCGCTCCACATGGACACGAACTACGCCGAGCGGACGACGGACTTCGGCAAGAACGTGGTGGTGGGGAACTACATCTACTCCCTCCTGCTCGGCATGTCCGTCCCGGACATCTCCGGCAAGGCGATCGCCAACCTGGAGATCGAGTCGCTCAAGCACGTGGCGCCGACCTTCCACGGCGACACGGTCTACGGCCAGACGACCGTGCTGGACAAGTGGCCCTCCAAGTCCAAGGACGATCGCGGGATCGTCTACGTCGAGACCAAGGGCTACAAGCAGGACGGCACGCTGGTGTGCATCTTCCGCCGCAAGGTGATGGTGCCGACCGAGACGTACATCAAGGAGCGCGGCGGCGAGCAGCCGGGCCGCCCCGAACTGAAGGAACAGGGGAAGTAAGCGATGGCCCGTCTCGCCCGGACAGCCGGTCTGACCGACGTCCAGCAGGAGATCCTCTCCACCGTCCGCGACTTCGTGGACAAGGAGATCATCCCGGTCGCCACCGAGCTGGAGCACCGCGACGAGTACCCGCAGGACATCGTCGACGGCCTGAAGGAACTCGGCCTCTTCGGCCTGATGATCCCCGAGGAGTACGGCGGCCTGGGCGAGTCCCTCCTGACGTACGCGCTGTGCGTCGAGGAGATCGCCCGCGGGTGGATGTCCGTCTCCGGGATCATCAACACGCACTTCATCGTGGCGTACATGCTCAAGCAGCACGGCACGCAGGAGCAGAAGGACCACTTCCTGCCGCGGATGGCGGCCGGCGACGTCCGGGGCGCGTTCTCGATGTCGGAGCCGGGGCTCGGCTCGGACGTGTCGGCGATCACCTCGAAGGCGGTGCGGGACGGCGACGAGTACGTCCTGAACGGCCAGAAGATGTGGCTGACGAACGGCGGCACGTCGTCCCTCGTGGCCGTCCTCGTGCGGAGTGACGAAGGCCACCCCGAGGGCACGGCCCCGCACAAGTCGATGACGACCTTCCTGGTGGAGAAGGAGCCCGGCTTCGGCGAGGTCCGCCCCGGCCTCACCATCCCGGGCAAGATCGACAAGATGGGCTACAAGGGCGTCGACACCACCGAGCTGATCATGGACGGGCTGCGGATCCCGGCCGATCGGGTGCTCGGCGGGGTCACCGGCCGAGGTTTTTACCAAATGATGGACGGGGTCGAGGTCGGCCGCGTCAACGTGGCGGCCCGTGGCTGCGGTGTCGCCCAGCGCGCGTTCGAGCTGGGCGTCCGGTACGCCCAGCAGCGTCACACTTTCGGCAAGGCGATCGCCCAGCACCAGGCCATCCAGTTCAAGCTGGCGGAGATGGCCACCAAGGTCGAGGCGGCGCATGCCATGATGGTCAACGCGGCACGCAAAAAGGACTCGGGTGAACGAAACGACCTTGAGGCCGGGATGGCGAAGTACCTCGCCTCCGAGTACTGCAAGGAGGTCGTGGAGGACAGCTTCCGGATCCACGGCGGGTACGGCTTCTCCAAGGAGTACGAGATCGAACGTCTCTACCGCGAGGCGCCGATGTTGCTGATCGGCGAAGGTACCGCCGAGATCCAGAAAATGATCATCGGGCGAAGGTTGCTCGAAGAGTATCGATTCCAGGGCTGATCGTCCCGGTACGGGGTGTTTTCTTCGAGAAGAAGATCACACCCCGTCAACGGTCTTCGGCCGCCGACTCGGCTTCCTGGCTTGCCCAGTTGCGGCCCCCGACCGGTACGATCCCGGAAAGCCGCCGTCCCCTATTACCGCGCGGCATCATCCGCTACGAAGGTCATCCATGCCCCACAGCCAAACCTCTGCACATCGAGACAGCCTGGCCGGCGTACGCCTCGCGCGCGGAGCATCGCCGTGGCTTCTCCCGACCGTCGCCACCGCAGCCGTCAGCCTCCTGCGTGCCCGTCGCTCCGGCGCCGCGAAGGCCGTCGCCGTGCCCGCCACCGCGCTCGCGGCGGGCATGCTGTGGTTCTTCCGCGACCCCGAGCGTGAGATCGCCCAGGGCCGTGTCATCTCCCCCGCCGACGGTGTGGTGCAGAGCATCATGCCGTGGAAGGACGGACGCACCCGGGTCGCGATCTTCATGAGCCCGCTCAACGTCCACGTCAACCGCGCGCCCCTCGCGGGCGAGGTGACGTCGGTGGAGCACATCCCCGGTGGCTTCGTTCCCGCCTTCAACAAGGAGAGCGAGAACAACGAGCGCGTAGTCTGGCATTTCGACACCGAACTCGGCGACATCGAGATGATCCAGATCGCCGGCGCGGTGGCCCGCCGTATCGTCCCCTACGTCCCGCAGGGCACGAAGGTCGAGCAGGGCGACCGCATCGGTCTGATCCGCTTCGGCTCGCGTGTCGACATCTACCTGCCGGAGGGCGTGGACGTCGCGGTCGAGGTCGGCCAGAAGACCGTGGCTGGGGTGACTCGCATTGACCGTGATTGATCCTGAGACCCAGGCGGGCTGGGTGCCCGAGGCCGACGAGATCGGCGAGGACGAGGAGGAGATGCCGCTCTCTCTCCGCCTCTCGATAGCGGACACCCTCACGCTCGGCAACGCCACGTGCGGCTTCATGGCGGTGTACTTCACCACCACCGGCATTCTGATCCCGCACCTCACCGGGGACGACCAGTCGGCCGGCATGGCGCGCCACAGCGCCGCCACGGCGGTCATCCTCATGCTCTGCGCGGCGGTCTTCGACCTGTTCGACGGCCTGGTGGCGCGCAAGCTGCGCTCCTCCCCCATGGGCGCGGAGCTGGACAACCTCTCCGACCTGATCAGCTTCGGCCTCGCGCCGGCGTACTTCGTGCTCGTCTACGGCATGGTGGCCGACGACGCGTACCAGAAGGTCGCCGCGGTCGGTGCGGTGGTGGTGCTGCTGGCGGTGGTGCTGCGCCTGGCGCGCTTCAGCTGCGTGACACCGCCGAACGGCATGTTCCAGGGCATGCCGTCGCCGTTCGGTGCGCTGACGGTCGTCTCGATCGTCCTCCTCGAGCTGCCCTTCTTCGCGACGCTGCTCGCGATCCTCGGCACCGCGTGGCTGATGGTGAGCCGCGTCGAGTACCCGAAGCCGCGCGGCCGCCTCGCCGGGGCGATGCTCGCCTGGATCGTCCTGTCGATGGGCCTCCTGGCGGCCTGGGCCTTCGACGCCCCCGCCGGCCAGCTCCTCCTCCAGACCGGCTGCGCGCTGCAGCTGGTGATGGGCGCGGTGATCCCGCTGTTCGCCACGGCCCGCCGGGTGAACAACTTCCGCGACAACAGGCGCGAGGCGAGGGCGACGCAGCTGCCGTAACCAAAGCCCCAGAGGGCCCCGGACCACGACTCGGTCCGGGGCCCTCTGCTTTTTCCCCTTCTTGTCCACCCACCCGACCCGGCGGGCCGAGACGCGAGCAGCCGACCGTGCGGGAGAACGTGGCCCCCGGGCCGCCTCAGGTCAGGAAGTCGCGGGCGATCTGCTCGGCGACGCGTTCCAGGATCGGCCCGGCCTCCGCGATGCACCTGGCCACGTCCGGCTCGACCGCCGTCAGGGGGTAGGCACGGCGGATCCCGGCCCGTCCGAGCGCCTCCGGCGGCAGGGCGAGGCGGCCGCACACCGCGACGACCTCCTTGTCGGCGGCGCGCGCCGCGGCCGCGACGCCCGCCGGTGCCTTCCCGTGCAGGGTCTGCTCGTCAAGGGAACCCTCACCGGTGATCACCAGCGTGGCCCGCTCCAGCGCGGGCGCGAAGCCCAGGACGTCGAGCATGACCTCGATACCGGGCCGGAAGCGCGCGCCGAGCAGCAGCGCGCCGTATCCGATGCCACCGGCGGCCCCCGCGCCCGGCGCGAGCGCGTACTCGGCGGCGCGCGGACCGGCCTCGGCCTCCAGGACCTTCGCGAAGTCGGCCAGCGCGGCGTCCAGGAGCTCCACGTCGTCCGGCGTGGCCCCCTTCTGCGGACCGTAGACGGCCGGGGCGCCCTTCGGCCCGGTGAGCGGGTTGTCGACGTCGCTGGCGAGGACCAGGTCGACGTCGGACAGCCGCGCATCGAGGCCCGACAGGTCCGCGCGGGCCAGGTCGGCGAGGCCGCCGCCGCCCGGCGGCACCGGTTCGCCGTCCACGTCGAGGAAGCGGGCGCCGAGCGCCGACAGCATCCCGGCCCCGCCGTCGGTCGTGGCACTGCCGCCGACGCCGAAGACGATCGTGCGCGCACCCGCGTCCAGCGCGGCCCGCAGCAGCTCCCCGGAGCCGTACGTGGAGGCCGTCAGGGGCGCGAAGACACCTCGGGGCAGCCGCTGCAGACCGCTCGCCTCGGCCATCTCCACGACCGCGGTGTCGCCGCGCAGCGCGAACGCGGCGGTGACCTCCTGCCCCAGCGGCCCGGCGACCTCCCGCTCGTGGCGCTCGAAGCCGGCCGCGACCGCCGCGGCCACCGTGCCGTCCCCACCGTCCGCGACGGGCAGCGCCTCGACGTCTACGGCGGGCACGACCCGTCTGAGCCCCGCCATGACCCGCTCGGCGACCTCCACGGCCGTCAGCGAGCCCTTGAACTTGTCCGCGGCGATGAGCACGCGCTGTGTCACCTGTATCCCCTTGCTCTCCGGGCCTCGCGCACGTCAAGGCCAGTCGCGCCGCTGTGACCTTAACCGGAGGACACCCTCGCCGTCATGCACCGCCCGAAGCCTGGGAAGCGGCTGGGAACCTCCTGCGAAAACGGGTAGACCACAACATGACCAGTCCGGGCCCGATTTCGCCGACCTCGTGTTCGGCGGCCGGCTCGCCCGGATCCACCCCGTCCCCGACGCGGCCGTGCTCACCGCCGGGCTGCTGTACGGCGAGGGCGGCCTCACCGTGCGCGGTGGCCTGGACACCGACTCCAACGGGGCTACGGCGGGCTCGGTGGCGGGGGTGCCCACCGGCGCGGCGGCCGTTCCGGGCCGCCGGCTGCCCAGGCGGTGAGTTTCCGGCGGTTGGCGTAGCCGAGTTGGAAGGCGAGCAGGAGGGTTTGGGCGGCGATGCCGCGGATGCGGCGGGTGCCGCCGGACTCGAAGTGTTCGTGGAGCGGGTCCCTGCGGAAGCCGTTGACGCCTTCGACGGAGTTGCGAAGGGGGAAGTGGATGCGCTGCCAGTGTTCGCGTCCGTGCTGCAGGGGCTGCCAGAGCTGGGCGCCGGCTCCGGGCGGGAAGGTCACGCCGCCGCTCTTGCACACGATGGCGGAGCTGCCGGGGGCGGCGAGCGGCTGCAGCGCGTGGGCGGCGATCCCTGCGAACAGGGCACGGGCCGCTTGGCCCCGCCATCGGCGCAGGGTCCACTGCGTAGGTTGGGCCGCCAGAAGCCCGAACCTGCCCGTCAGGACGGGGTGACGGGGCAGCCGTGCCAAGGGGCGCATGAGGTCTTCGCTCAGGGCGTCGTAGTGGGCGGTCAGGGGTGCGAAGAGACGACGCCGGGCCGGGCCGTCGACGCCGAGACCCCGCACGGTCGCCGCCAGATCGTGCTGGAGCACGACCGCGTGGCCGCCGTCGAGGGGGTGGGCGAGGGCGGTCTCGGCGTGCTCCCAGCGCAGTCCGTGGCGTTCGAGGCCGGGAGTGCGCAGGTAGGGCGATGCGACGGTCATGGGATGCACCGCGGCGCAGTGGTCGTGGAGCAGGCCGGGCACGGTGACCTCGCCGCGGCGTGTCCCGCCGCCGATGGGGGCGGCGGCTTCCAGGACGGTCACGGAAAGGCCCGCCTGGGCGAGCGTGACGGCGCCCGCGAGACCGTTGGGCCCCGCTCCCACGACGATGGCGTCGGCGGTCACCGCGGGGAGCCCTTGGTGTGCTGGAACCAGCGCAGGTATCCCGGGGCGGGGGAGCCCAGGCCCGTGGCGTCGTCGTAGCCGCGGTGCGCGGACAGGCCGAAGTCATGGCCAAGCGTGTAGAGGATGTAGCGCTGGGCGCCGGTGGAGGTGTCGGTGTCGGGGCCCTCGTCGCGGACCACGGTGAGGGGCGAGGATCCGGCGTTCGCGAACCGGTCGGTGACGTCGTGGAAGACCGGGGTGCGGGAACCGGACAGTGCGTACAGGAGCGGGTTTGCGAAGCCGATCCGGTGCCCGGAGGCTTGTTCCGCGTCGGCCTGCAGGGCGGCGAAGGCGCGGGTCGCCGCCGACCGAGGTGACCCACGGGGAGCCGCTGGGGAAGTCGGCCTGGGCCCGGGTGGTCTTCGGATCGCAGTTGACGCCGGTCTGGGCGGCCTCGGGCGAGGAGTCGCCGCAGTCCCCCGCGGCGAAGTAGACGCCGATGCCCTCGGCGGCGGCCTGCTCGAACAGCAGGTTCCAGGCGGCTATGAGGTGGGGGTGAGGTGCCCGGGGCTGGAGTGGATGATCTCGGCCCAGGAGTTGGAGATGACGTCCGCCCGGCGGCCGTCGATGATGTACGACTCGGCGTCCATCAGGCGTTGTCGAGGCAGGAGTTCGCACCGCTGGTCGGGGCGTCCTTCTTGACCGTCAACGGCAGCAACTTCTTCCCGCTGTTGCTTACTTGTGGCCAAGTATCCATCTGCGGAAAGACCCCGCAGTCGAAGGGCCGTATGACGGGCTGGATATCCGTTCGCCCCGGGAAAGCACGCATCCTACTCTCGGCCCATGAACAGGCCACTCGTCGCCATCCTTAGCGGAGCAGGGATCTCCACTGATTCCGGGATCCCTGATTATCGCGGTCCGAACGGGCTGTGGCGGAAGGATCCCGAGGCCGAGAAGCTCGTGACGTACGAGTACTACATGGGCGACCCGGAGATCCGGCGCCGGTCCTGGCAGATGCGGCGGCGGAACCGGACGCTGCAGGCGGAGCCGAACGCGGCGCACCGGGCGGTCGCCGAGCTGGAGCGGTCGGGGACGCCGGTGCGGGTGATCACGCAGAACGTGGACGGGCTGCACCAGCTCGCCGGGATGCCCGCCCGCAAGGTGCTCGAACTGCACGGCTCGGCCCACGGCGTGGTGTGCACCAAGTGCCATGCCCGGGGAGCGATGGCGGACGCGATCGCCCGGGTCGAGGCCGGTGAGGACGACCCGCCGTGCCTGGAGTGCGGGGGCATCCTCAAGTCGGCGACCGTGATGTTCGGCGAACGGCTCGACCCGGTCGTCCTCGGCGACGCCCTCGCCATCAGCAAGGCGTGCCAGCTCTTCGTCGCCGTCGGCAGCAGCCTCCAGGTCCAGCCGGCCGCCGGCCTCGCGGGGGTCGCCGCCGATCACGGCGCCCGCCTCGTCATCGTCAACGCGGAACCGACACCGTACGACGACCGGGCCGACGAGATCGTCCGGGAACCGATCGGCACGGCCCTGCCGAAGCTGCTCGCCGCGCTGCAGGCCGGTTAGGCGGCGGCAGGAAGCCGGTCAGAAGAGGCCCGCTCCCCGTTCGAAGTCGAGCAGGCGCTGCTTGCGGGGCAGCCCGCCGCCGTAGCCGGTGAGGCTGCCGCTCGCACCGATCACCCGGTGGCAGGGAACGATGATGCCGACGGGGTTGCGGCCGTTGGCGAGGCCGACCGCGCGGGAGGCCTGGGGGTTGCCCAGGGCTTGGGCGAGTTCGCCGTAGGAGCGGGTCTCGCCGTAGGGGATCAGGCACAGCTGTTCCCAGACGCTGCGCTGGAACGGGGTGCCGTTCAGCCGCAGTTCGACGGTGAACTCGGTCAGCTCGCCCTCGAAGTAGGCGGTCAGCTGTTCCTCGGTCTCGGCGAAGAGGCTGTCGTCGCGGGCGCCGAAGGTCTCCTCGGGCGGGCGGTGGCGCTGGCTCTCCATGTAGAGGCCGCAGAGGGTGCCGTCCTCGGCCACCAGGGTGAGGGGGCCGTAGGGGCTGTCTGTCACGGTGTGGTTCTTCACGGCGATGTCCTTGAAATCCTTCGTACAGGCTTATACGGGCAGGAAGTTGATCGGGTGGCTGTCGGTCGCCCACAGGTACTGCACGGCGTAGGCCCGCCAGGGGCGCCAGGCCGCGGCGCGGGCGGTGAGCGCGGCCGGGGTGCCGGGCAGCCCCAGCTCCTGGGCGGCGCGCCGGATCCCGAGGTCGGTGGGGAGGAAGGCGTCGGGGTCGCCGAGCGCGCGCATGGCGATGACGTCGACGGTCCAGGGGCCGAAGCCGGGGAGCGAGAGCAGGCGGGCCCGTGCTTCCGACCAGTCGCTCTCGGCGCCCAGGTGGAGGGTGCCGTCGGCGAGCCGGCCGACGAGGGTGGTGAAGGTGGTGCGGCGGGAGCGGGGCATCGCCAGGGCCTCGGGGTCCACGGCCGCGAGCGCCTCGGGGGAGGGGAAGAGGTGGGTGAGGCCGCCCTCGGGGTCGTCCACCGGGGTGCCGTGGGCGGTCACCAGGCGGGCCGCGTGGGTGCGGGCGGCGGCCGTGGAGACCTGCTGGCCGAGCACGGCCCGGACGGCGAACTCCGCCTCGTCGACGGTGCGCGGCACCCGCCGTCCCGGCGCCTTGTCGACCAGCGGGGCGAGGAGGGGGTCCGTGCGCAGCTGGTCGTCGACGGCGACCGGGTCGGCGTCCAGGTCGAGCATGCGCCGGCAGCGGCTGATGGCGACCGGCAGGTCCCGCAGGTCGCTGAGGGTGAGCCGGCAGGCGATGTGGTCGGGCTTCGGGGCGAGGGCGGCGACGCCGTGGCCGTAGGGCAGCCGCAGGGTCCGCCGGTAGGCGCCGTCCCGCCACTCCTCGACGCCGGGTACGGCGGTGGCCGCGAGGTGACCGAAGAGGTTGTCGGGGTTGAGGGGGGCGCGGAAGGGCAGCCGGAGGGTGAGCGTGCCGGGGGCGAGCCGGGCCGACCTGGGGCGGCGGTCGCGCAGTTCGGTCGGCGAGAGCGCGAAGACCTCGCGGACGGTGTCGTTGAAGGTGCGGATCGAGGAGAAGCCGGCCGCGAAGGCGACCTGAGCCATCGGCAGCGCGGTCGTCTCGACCAGCAGCCGGGCGGTCTGGGCGCGTTGGGCGCGGGCCAGGGCCAGCGGGCCTGCGCCGAGTTCGGCGAGCAGCTGGCGTTCGACCTGCCGGGGGCTGTAGCCGAGGCGGGCGGCGAGGCCGGGGACGCCCTCCCGGTCCACCACCCCGTCGGCGATCAGCCGCATGGCGCGGGCGACCAGGTCGGCGCGCTGGTTCCACTCCGGGGAGCCGGGGCTGGTGTCGGGCCGGCAGCGCTTGCAGGCCCGGAACCCGGCCTGCTGGCAGGCGGCGGCGCTCGGGTAGAACGTCATGTTCTCGGGTTTGGGCGGCACCACCGGGCAGCTGGGCCGGCAGTAGATGCGGGTGGTCAGAACGGCGGTGAAGAACCAGCCGTCGAACCGCGCGTCCTTCGACTGCACGGCCCGTACACAGTGCTCGCGGTCGAGGTCCATCGCTTTCTGCATGGGTCCAGCATCGGCCACCGGGGGTGGCCGATGCTGGCGGAAATCCGACACGAAGGTGCGCGGGCCTCGGCGCGGGCCTCGGCCTGCTCAGCCCGGGCCTCGGCGGGGCCCCGGCGCCCCGGAGGCGCTCCGGCCGTCAGGCGAAGTAGTGGTCCTGGTCCAGGTCGGCCAGCAGACCCGGCTGGACGGGCCGCCAGTCGTACCGCTCGCGGGTGGCGGCGCCGGACGTGGGGTTGTCGTTGCCGACGAAGGCCGCCAGCCAGCCGAAGTGGCCGGCCGCCTCCTCCCGGGCGAGGGACACGACCGGCACGTCGAGGCGGCGGCCGATGACCTCGGTGATGCCGCGGAGCGGGACCCCCTCGTCGGCGACCGCGTGCAGCACGGCCCCGGCCGGGGCCGTCTCCAGGGCCTTGCGGTAGAGGGTGGCGGCGTCCAGACGGTGCACGGCCGACCAGCGGTTGGTGCCGTCCCCCAGATAGGCGGCGACGCCCTTGTCGCGGGCGATGCCGATCAGGAACGGGACGAAGGCGTGGTCGCCCGCTCCGTGCACCTGGGGAAGCCGGATCGCCGACACCCGCACCCCGCGGTCGGCCAGGGCCAGGGCGGCGCGTTCCGCCTCGGCCCGGTGGGTGCCGGGGCCCGCGGTGTCGGGCGCGTCCTCCTCGGTGCCGAGGCGCCCGGGGGCCAGGAGGCCGGTCACCGAGGTGACGACCAGGGGCCGGCCGGACCCGGCGAGCGCGTCGCCGAGGGCCTGCAGCGCGTCGAGCTCGGTGCGGAGGGCGCCGGGCATGTCGGAGAAGTCGTGGTTGTATCCCGTGTGGATCACCCCGTCCGCCGCTCCGGCGGCCGCCCGCAGCCCGTCGACGTCGTTCAGGTCGCCGCGGTGCGCCTCCGCTCGCGCCTCCTTCAGGGCCGCCTCGGCCGCGTCCGAGCGGGCGAGGCCGAGCACCTGGTGGCCGGCGCCGAGCAGTTCGCGGACCACCGCGCTGCCGATGAACCCGGTGGCACCGGTGACGAACACACGCATGACAGATCACCTCGTGGAGAGTGGATGTGCTGGGACGACCTCAGCCTGCGCCCGGCCCCGCGGGCGGGTCCAAGACCTGTTCCGCACCCGGTGATGCCCGTACGGTCATGACCGCAGCTCACGGCCGCGGCGGCGCGGACGCCGGGAGTAGAGTCGAGGGGTGCCCGATTCCTTCGTACCGTCGGTGGACCTGGAGCTGCGCCTGGTGCGCTACTTCACCGTGGTCGCCGAGGAGCTGCACTTCGGCCGCGCGGCCGACGCGCTGCATCTCGCGCAGCCGTCGCTGAGCCGTCAGATCCGGCGGCTGGAGCGGGAGCTGGGCGTCCGGCTGCTCGACCGCACCCCGCGCGGCACCCGGCTCACCGAGGCCGGGGAGACCTTTCTGCCGCAGGCCAGGGAGCTGCTGCGGACCGCCGCCCGGGCCACCGCCAGCGCCCGCTCGGCCGCCGGGCACGGCACGTTCACCGTCGGCTACACCACCCACCAGATCGTCACCCCGGCCGTGCGCGAACTGCGCCACCGCCATCCGGCGGCCGACGTCCGCACCCTGCACGTGGACTGGAACGAGCCGCGCGCCGCCCTCCTCGACCACCGGGTCGACGTGGTGGTGACCCGGTTCCTGTTCGCCGCCGACGGCCTCGACATCACGGTCCTCTACGACGAGCCGCGTGTCCTCCTGGTGCCGGTCGGCCACCGGCTGGCCGGCCGGGAGTCGGTCACCCTGGCCGACTTCGCCGACGAGCCGCTCCCCCGCTTCACCGGCTCGGACCGGATCGGTGCCAATCCCCCGGGCCACACCAACCTGGGCGCCCTGGTGGAGACGCTGGAGGACAAGCTGGAGCTGGTGGCGAGCGGTGAGGTGGTGTCGCTGGCGCCGGCCGGGTTCCGCGGCAACCTGCGGCCGGACATCGTCGTCGTCCCGATCGAGGACGCGGTCCCGCTCCAGGTGGTCCTCGCCGTCCGGGCCGGGGACCGGCATCCCCTGTTCCCGGCGTTCCGGCGCGCGGCGGAGGCCCATCTGGTCCCGTCCGGGGCCACCGGGACCGGGCGGCCGCACGCGGGGACCGGGGCCGGTCGATGAGCGGGTCCGGGAGGGTCACACTGGACGCCGTGGCGGCCGCCGGCGCTGTCTCGCGCGCCACGGTCGGCTTCATGCTGGACGACGACCCGCGCCAGACCGTCCCGGCCGCCACCCGGCCCTCACCACCGTGCACATCGACGCGGAGGCCCACGGCCGGCCCGGCCGCGCGGACCGCGCTGGGGCTGAACCGTGCGGGGCTGGTACCGGTGCCGGCACGGATCGTCGTGGGGGGGGGGGCGGGGACGGCGTGCCCCACCCCGCCACCGCCGGCACGCCCCCCGCCCGGAACGCCGGGGCGCGCCGGGGGCCGAGGGGGGC
>NZ_JBFBJI010000039.1:0-84122 GCF_040702065.1 Streptomyces sp. NPDC086777
GGACCGGGGAGGGGCGCGGTCAGAGCAGCCCGCGCTCGCGGGCCCGGCGTACCGCGTCGCCGCGCCGAAGCCGCCGGCCGACCGGCTGCTGCGCAGCCGCTCCCGGCCCAGCCGCTCCCGCCGCAGCCGCTCCAGCCGCTGGTACTCGGCGAGAGCCTCCTGCGACAGCGGGAAGGACTGGAGCTGCACCCCGCCCCACACCTCCTCGCCGGTGACCTGCCCCTCCACCGTGGCGCCCAGCCCGAGCGGCACCGCCACGAACTGGCGCACCGTGCCCTTGCCGGAGTTGATCCCGTCCAGCCACGGCTGCCGGGGGAGCGCCAGGTAGTTCTGCGGCTGCTGCGAGAGCCGGTCGCTCCACGGCTTGCCGGACACCGCGCACACCTTGCCGACACCGACCTGGAGAGCCGCCGGCCGTGTCGTGCCCGCGAAGCTCAGCCACATCGCCTCGCGCAGGTACACCGGCAGCATCACACCGCCCCGCGCCCGCCACTCCCGCGGAACCGTGTCCGGGTGGTCGCTCACCCGCCGCACGGGGAACTCCCCGAGCCCCGGCGGCAGCGGATGCGTGCCCGTCTCCGGCAGCCGCAGCGTGCGCACGAACCGCACCGCCACCCCGCCCGGCAGCCGCAGTGTGTTCCCCTCGATCCGTACCGCCGTGCCCGTCATCGGCGTACCCCCTTCCCCGTCCTTGACGGAGAACGTCCCGGACCGCCTCCCCGGTTCCGCCGCAGCCGCTCCGGTACGCCCACCCGCTCCCGCAGCCAGGTCAGCCGCGGCCGCCTGGCGCGCTGCTCCCCGGAGACCCGGTCCAGCTCCTCCAGCAGGCGGCGGGTGCGGTGCTCGGTGTCCAGCTCGTCGAGGAGCCGGTTGACCTCGGTCAGCACGGCGCCGAGCAGCTGCCAGTTCCAGTCGTCGTGGCGGACCTCGTCCTGGAGCAGCTCGGCGAGCTTGTCACGGGTGCCGGCCGCCGCGTGCAGTTCGGCGGCGAGCCGGGCCTCGGCCGACTCCGCGTTCTCGCTGATGCTGGTGGTCACCAGCACCGCGAAGCTGACCACGCCGTCGGCGATCTGGGACAGCAGCTGCTCCAGGACCGTACCCGCGTCCGACGCGAACAGCGGTTCGGGCTCGCGGGCCTTCGCCAGGTCCGTGAACGTGCGGGCCAGCACCCGCAGCACGACCGTGCAGATCTCCAGCGTGTCCAGGCCGGTGCGCAGCACCACCCGGTGCAGCAGGCCCTCCCGCACCCGCGGGTTGAGCCGCAGACTGTCCTCCGCCTGCCGCAGCGCCGCGTCCACCTCGACGATGGCGTGGTCCAGCCGGCGGGCCTCGTGCAGCCGGGCGGCGGCCTGCTGCCAGGGCATGATCTCCGCGGCCTCCTCGCCCATCCGCAGCATCAGCTGCCGCAGCCGGCGCGCCAGGCCCTCGATCGACTCCCCGGCCTCGTCCACCCACACCGGGGGCGGCAGCAGCAGGTTGCAGCCCATGCCGACGACCGCGCCGATCAGGGTCTCCACGATCCGCGCCCACGCGGTACTGCTGATGGTGGTCACCCCCAGCACCAGCATGGCGCTGATCGCCACCTCCGGGATGTACTCGTCGACGCGCACCAGGTGCCCCACCGCGAGCGAGGCCACGATCAGCAGGGCCAGGCTCCACCAGGTCAGCCCCACCAGCTGGCTGAAGGCGATGGCGACCAGCACCCCGGCCACCACCGCGTTGACCCGGCGGAAGCCGTTGGTCAGGGTGGCGTACAGGGTCACCTGGACGACCAGCAGCGCGGTCAGCGGGGCGGTGAGCGGAGCCGGCTCCGGGCTCAGGTGCAGGGCGACGACGTAGGCGATCGTGGCCGCGGTGGCCGACCGCAGCGTCTGCACGACCACCGGGTCCCGGTGCCGCCGCAGGAGTCGCGACAGCCCCTCGGTCCACTTCCGTACGTTTTGCATCCCTTGCCCTGTTCCCACTCGGGTGTCACGGCGAACGTGTTTTCCGCAGATCGCTCACCTCCTGGTGGCCGGTTGACCAGAGCCGATGACGCAGGGTCCCCGATGCGCCGCCCACGCCTCGGCAACCGAACGCCACGCCGACGCGTCTTGTGCACCCGAGGTGCTGAACGGTCCGACGGGGCGGAAGGGTTGGGGCATTGAACTTCGGCGCGGTGCTGTGCGCGGTGGCCGGCCTGGGGCTGCTCGTGGCCGCGGTGCGCGAGGGCTCGGTGGTGCACCGGCTGCGACGGAACGGGGTGCACACCTGGGGACTCGTCGTGGACAACGTGCGCACCACGGACCGGGACGGGCCGAAGTGGGTCCCCGTCATCGCCTTCACGGACCGCCTGGGCTACCGGGTCGAGTTCTCGCCGCGGGCGCAGGGGACCGGCATGGGACTGGCCACGGGACGGCAGGTGGAGGTCGTCTACCTGGCGCAGAACCCGCAGGTCGCCCGGGTGCGCATGGGGCGGCACGTCGTGGGACCGGTGGTGTTCCTCGCGTTCGGCGGGCTGGTCTTCCTGGGGACCGGGGTGCTCATCGCCGTGACGGGCTGACCCCGGACCGGAAGGACCGTGACCGGGCCGACCGGGCCGACCGAGACCGGCTGGGGTCGGCCGGCATCGGACCGGCGACAGGGGGAACCCGACGGAACGCACGGCCCCCGTCACGGCGCGGGGCGCGCCGCCGCCGCGCCACAGGGCCGCCCTGTCCACCCCGGCGACGACCACCGGCCCGCGGAGAGCCGGATCGTCGGCGGGACCCACGACGAAGCCCACCCGGCCGGGCCGCCGGTCCACGGCACCCCGGACCACCGCCGCCGGGCGGCCGGCGCGGCCCGGGTACGGCCTCCCCGGCCGGGACCGGCGGCCAGGCACCCGGCCTGAGCACGCCCAAGGCGTAGGCGCGGGCGACCAGTTCGGTGCGGCTGGCCGCGTCCCAGCGGCCGACAGCCGGCGCAGGTGGTCCGACGACGCCACCGCCTTCGCCGCCTGGCTCGACGGCGACCCCGACACCGTCCTCGACATCCGCGCCACCCGCCCGCGCCACGACGGCCTCGCCGTGGACCGCCCGCTCACGGCACGCCAACTCCTCACGCATCAGGTCCAGTTGCGGAAGCGCCCGAGCACCCGCCAGCTCTCCCTCTTCGCCGCCGCGAACCCCTGCCCGCCCGAGCGGGCGACCTTCGCCGCCCTGCGCGACGACCCGCGCACCCTCGTCGAGATCATCGAGGACCACCCCGCCCTGCGCGGCGCCCTCGACCGGCCCCGCCTCCTGGACCTCCTCGCCCCGCTGAGGCCCCGGCACCACTCGATCTCCTCGTCCCCGGCCGCCGACCCCCGCCACGCCGACCTGGTGGATTCCCTGCTGGGGCCCCCGCCAGGTCCGGCAGGGGCACCTACCGGGGCACCGGCTCCGGTCACCTGACCACCCTGTGCCCGGGCGACACGGTCTACGCCCGAGTCCGGCCCTGCCGGGGCGCCTTCCGTATCGACGACTCCGCACCGGTCGTCATGATCGCGGCCGGCACCGGCCTGGCCCCCTTCCGCGGCGCCGTCGCCGACCGCACGGCAGCACTCGCGGCGGGCAGCCGACTCCGGCCCGCCCTCTGCTACGTCGGCTGCGACGCCGCCGACGCGGACCTCCTGTACGCCGAGGAGCTGCGGGCCGCCGAGACGGCCGGCGCGATCTCCCTGCGTCCTGCCTTCAGCACCGCGGGCACCTTCGTCCAGCACCGCGTCGCGGCCGAGGCCGACGAGGTGTGGGCGCTGCCGGCGGAGGGCGCCCGGGTGTACGTCTGCGGGGACGGCAGCCGGATGGCCCCGGGGGTGCGGGAGGCGTTCCGGGAGGTGTTCCGGGAGGTGTTCCGCGACCGCGTCCCTGGGGGAAAACCCCGCGAATGGCTGAACTCCCTGGTGGCGGACGGCCGTTTTGTGGAGGATGTGTACGCAGCGTCGTGATCGGTGTCCCGGGCGTCGGCGTGCCCCGCAAGGGCGCGCGGAACCGCGCGAGCAACCGGAGCGGACCCGATGTCCGCACACGACCGTGACCCGCGGTGCGACCCGGCATGAACCCCTCCTTAGCTCACAGCGTGAACTAAGGGTTGGGAAAATATCGCTTCCGGCCCCCCGAAGGAGTATGTTGCAGGTCGGGCAGGGTTCGTGAAGGGAGCGGAGCCACATGGCGGGGCGGAACGGGCGCACGGTACGCGACCTCAGAAGGGCCAACCGCACGGCCGTGCTGCAGCGGCTCTACTTCGACGGCCCCCTCAGCCGCTTCGAGCTGGGCCCGGCCACGGGCCTGAGCTCCGGCTCGGTGAGCAACGTGGTCGCCGACCTGGTCGCCGACGGCCTGGTCGAGGAGGCCGGCAGCGTCGACTCCGACGGCGGCCGCCCCCGGACCCTGCTGCGCGTCGCTCCGCACAGCGGCCACATGATCGGCGTGGACGTCGGCGAGACCCGGGTCCGCGTCGAGCTGTTCGACCTCAACCTCACCGAACTGGCCCGCGTCGAGCGCCCCTTGGAGCAGCAGGGCTACGACGTCGAGGTGATCGTCGGCCACATCCGGGACGGCATCGACGAGGTCCTCGCCACCGAGGGCGCCTCGCCCGAACTGCTCCTCGGCGTCGGTGTCGGCGTCCCCGGCATCATCGAGCACACCGAGGACCGGGGCGCCCTCGTGCACGGCCAGACCATCGGCTGGGACGCCGTCCCGCTGGAGGAGCTGCTCCGCTCCGGCTGCCGGCTCCCGGACTCCGTGCGGTACTTCATCGACAACGGCGCCAAGACGCTCGGCCAGGCCGAGATGTGGTTCGGCGCCGGACGTGGCGCGGACAACGCGGTCGTGGTCCTCTTCGGCTCCGGCGTCGGCGCCTGCCTGGTCACCGCCGACGTGGAGAACGGCCGGGCGGTCGAATGGGGACACCTGACCGTACGGGTGCGGGGCCGCCGCTGCCGCTGCGGCGCGCTCGGCTGCCTGGAGGCGTACGCCGGTGCCGAGTCGCTGCTCGCCCGCTGGCGCGAGGAGGGCGGCTGGCCCGACGAGGGCATCGACGAGGAGAGCGCGCTCACCGCGATGCTCGCCGCCGCCTACCCGTCCGAGGGCACCGAGTCCGACCCGGTCGCGCTCGCCGTCCTGGAGGAGACCGCCGAGTACCTGGGCGCCGGCCTCTCCGACCTGATCAACCTCTTCCAGCCCGAGCGCATCCTGATCGGCGGCTGGGCAGGCCTCCAGCTCGGCGCCCGCTTCCTGCCCGCCGTACGCCGGTACGCGACCACGTACGCGCTGCGCCACCCCGCCGAGCGGGTCACCATCGACCTCGGCCGGCTCGGCCCGGACGCGGTCACCGTGGGCGCCGCGATCCTGCCCCTCGCCGACTTCTTCAGCCGTGGCGGCCGCCGTGCGGAACCGGCGACCGAGCACCGGTTCCCCGCCTGGCGCGCGGCCCTGGAGGAGCGCAGCCCCCGCTGACCCCACGCGCCTCGCCGCCCCCCGCGTTTCGCCCGGTTCCGCCGCGGTACTCGCCCGGCGTCCGGAACGAGGCCGACGAGGCCCCGGAACGAGGCGAGGGGAGTACGCCGTGGGTGAGAAGCAGGACGGCAAGCCGGTGCCCCGGGATCTGCCGGACCAGCAGGCCGGGTCCGGTCGGGATCCGTGGGAGGCGGCGCAGAGCGGTCGGCCCGGGGAGCGCGGCGACGGCGACGTCCCCGACCCCGACGAGGCCGGCGCGGGTACCGGCGGCACACCGCGCTCGGCCTCGCTGCACCCCGAGGACCCGGTCCCCGACGAGCCGTCGGCCTGAGCACCGCAGGGCCACGCTGCTGCGGGGCGCGCGGTACCTCACCGCGGGCGGCGCGCTCGGAGCCGTCCTGTTCGGCGGCCGGCGGGTGCCAGCGGCCGCCTCCGGTCTCGCGCTGCCGGCCGGTTCGGCCTGTACACGGTTCGGCGTGTTCGCCGCGGGCGCGGCGTCCGCGGCGGAGCCGAAGTGCACGGTGGTCCCGCGGCGGGAGCGCGCCGACGCCGCCTGACCTGCCCGACCGGGCCGTCAGCCGAACGCGTTCACGCCCGTCAGCTCCGCCGACAGGTCCCACAGCCGGGCGGCCTGCTCCGGGTCGACGGCCCAGGCCTTCACGCCGGTCGGCTCGCCCTCGACGGCGGGCTCGGCGACGTCGCAGTCCTCCAGGTACACCCCGCCCAGGTCCGCCAGCTGCGCGGAGGTGGCCGCCCACGTCTGGGTGGCCGCGCCCTGCTCGGGGGTCTTCATGCCCGCGACCTCCAGCAGGTTGCCCTGCTCGTCGGTCCAGCCGCGCTCGATCTTCTCGGCGAGGGGGATGTGCCGCTGGAGCGGGGTCATGATGCCGCCGGGATGCAGGGCGAAGGCGCGTACGCCCGAGTCCCGGCCCAGCCGGTCGAGGTGCACGGCGAACAGCACGTTCGCGGTCTTGGCCTGGCCGTACGCCTCCCACTTGTCGTAGCCGTGCCGAAACTGGACGTCGTCCCAGCGCATCCCGGAGAAGTGGTGGGCGCGCGAGGAGACCGACACGACCCGGGCGCCGCCGGGTGCGAGGGCCGGCCAGAGCCGGTTGACGAGGGCGAAGTGCCCGAGGTGGTTGGTGGCGAACTGGGCCTCCCAGCCGGGCCCGACCCGGGTCTCCGGGCAGGCCATGATCCCGGCGCTGTCGATCACGAAGTCGACATTCCGTCCGGAGGCCAGGAACCGCTCCGTGAAGCCGCGCACGCTCTCCAGGTCACCGAGGTCGAGTTCGTCCACCTCCACCCCGTCGAGCCCGGCCAGCGCCTCGCGGGCGGTCTCGGCGCGCCGCGCGGGGACGACGACGCGGGCGCCGGCCTCGGTGAGGGCCCGGGTGGTCTCCAGCCCGATCCCGGAGTAGCCGCCGGTGACGATCGCGAGCCGGCCGCCGAGGTCGAGCCCGGCCAGGACCTCGTCGGCCGTGCTGGCCGCGCCGAAGCCGGAACCGATCTTGTGCTGAGGTGTCGTAGCGCTCATGACCCGAACGCTACGAATTGGAGTGCGCTCGAAGTCAAGCGCGTGATCGCGGGGCGCGGGCACGGTCCCGAGCGGCCCCGGACAGGGGAAAGCCCCGGCCGCGACGGGGGATTCGCGACCGGGGCGGTCAGGCGGTGGGCACGGATGGCGGTCGCCTCTCGGCGAAGGGCTCCACAGGGCTTCAGCCGAACGATCGTCCCTGTGGGCTGGAGGTGAGGCCCGGGGACACTGTCCCATCCGCACCCACGACTGGCTCAACGGGCAACCACCCCCGGCTGTTCCGGGCTCGCACGTGACGCGTGTCACTGCGCGGCGAGCGGGCTGTCCGCCAGGGAACCGAGCAGGTCGGCGGGGTCGGCATAGATGTCCTCCGCCCCGGCCGCCACCAGGTCCGAACGGGGGATCCCGCCGCACAGCACCCCCACGCAGCGCACCCCGGCCTTGGTGCCCGCCCGCATGTCCCACACCGTGTCCCCGACGAACACCGCCCGGTCCGCCGGCACCCCGGCCAGCTCCAGGGCGTGCTCGACCGGCTCCGGCGCCGGTTTGCCCCGGGTCACGTCGTCGGCGCTCGCGGTGGCGTCGATCACGTCGTCGGCGTCGATCGCGCGGCGCAGCGCGGCCAGCTCGGGTCCGCTCGCCGAGGTGGCCAGCACCACCCGCCAGCCGTCCCGGTGCAGGCGCCGCAGCAGCTCGCCGGCGCCCGGCAGCGGTGCGAGCCGGTCGAAGAACTGCCCGTAGAGCGCGGTGTGCGTGGCGGCGAGCTCGTCGTCCCGGCTCCGGTCGCGGTCCTCGCCCAGGAGGTGGTCGATCAGGTCGCCGGAGCCGAGCCCGACGGAGTGGTGCACGGCGTTCATGGTGACCTCGTGACCGGCCTGCCTGAAGGCCTCCCACCAGGTCGTGACGTGCAGATGGTTGGTGTCGACGAGGGTCCCGTCGACGTCGAACACGGCAGCCCGCTCCATCGCTCGGCGCTCCTTCCTGCGGTTCGGTCCCGGCTCACCGGGTACCGCGTCGGGCGCCGGTCACGCGTGCCGGGACCCGTCCCTCGCGGGTCCAGGCCAGCAGCTCCTTCACGGACCACGTGGTCACCACCCGTTCGGCGGGCACCGCGCACTCCTCGGCCCGGGCGCAGCCGAGGATCTGCCAGTCGAGCTGGCCGGGGGCGTGGGCGTCGGTGTCGACCGCGAACAGCACCCCGGCGCCGACGGCCCGGCGCAGCAGTCGCCGGGGCGGGTCGAGCCGCTCCGGGCGGCTGTTGATCTCCACGGCCGTACCGGACTCGGCGCAGGCGGCGAACACCTCGTCCGCGTCGAACGCGGACTCCGGCCGCCCCCGTCCGGTGACCAGGCGGCCCGTGCAGTGGCCGAGGACGTCGGCGTGCGGATCGCGGACGGCGGCCACCATGCGCCGGGTCATCGAGCGGGCGTCCATCCGCAGCTTGGAGTGGACCGAGACGACGACCACGTCGAGCCGCTCCAGCAGCTCCGGCTCCTGGTCCAGCGAGCCGTCCTCCAGGATGTCGCACTCGATGCCGGTGAGCAGCCGGAACGGTGCCCAGGCGGCGTTGAGACGGGCCACCACGGCCAGCTGCTCGCGCAGCCGCTCCGGGGACAGCCCGCGTGCCACGGTGAGCCTGGGGGAGTGGTCGGTGAGCACCGCCCAGTCGTGCCCGAGGGCCGCGGCGGTGCGGCCCATCTCCTCGATCGGGCTGCCGCCGTCGGACCAGTCCGAGTGCAGATGGCAGTCCCCACGCAGCAGCTCCCGCAGCGCGGACCCGGGGCCGGCCGCCGGCTTGGCTGTTTCTTCCTCAAGTCTGCGCAAATATCCGGGCAAATCTCCGGCCAGTGCCTCCTGGACCACCTGGGCCGTCTTCGGGCCCACACCCCGCAGCGACTCCAGGCTCCCGGTCCGCGCCCGCGCGGCGACCTCGCCGGCGGGCAGAGCGGCCAGGACCCTTGCGGCGGTGCGGAACGCGCGGACCCGGTAGGTGGGTGCCAGTGAGCGTTCCAGCAGGAAGGCGATGCGTTCCAGCGCGTCGACGGGGTCCATGGCCACCTCCCCCGTCAGGGTGACTCAGGACGGTCACTTCCGCCCCGGGAGTTCTACCCTCGATTGCATGACCGAGATAGCGAGCCCGTACATCTCCCAGCCGCGGATCCTGGTGCTCGGGGTCATGACCGGCAGGCCCGGCACCCCGCCCTTCCGCATCGTGGAGATCGACGGAGAGGTGGTCTGCCAGGCGCGCACCGTCACGGACGTCCTGGAGGTGGCCGCGTCCTTCGGGATACCGGTCCACGACCTGGACGACCCGGACGTGGTCCGCTGGGTGGGCGGGGACAAGTTCACCTGGGCGCCCCGCCCGTCGCGCCGCTAGCCGGCGCGCCCCGTGCTCAGCCGACCGTCCACTTCTGGTTGGCGCCGCCCGAGCACGTCCAGATCTGCAGCCGGGTGCCGTTGGCCGAGTTGTTGCCGGTGACGTCCAGGCACTTGTTCGCCTGCGGGTTCACGATGTCGTGGGCCGAGGAGACGGCCCACTTCTGGGCGGCCGTGCCGTTGCAGTCGTAGAGCTGGACCTGCGTGCCGTCCGCCGTGCCGCCGCCGGTGACGTCCAGGCACTTGCCGAGCGCGCGGACGGTGCCGTCGCTGCCGACGGTCCACTGCTGGGCGGCGGTGCCGTTGCAGTCGTAGAGGTCGACGGGCGTGCCGTTGGCCGTGTTCGCCCCGGCCACGTCCACGCACTTGCCGGCCAGGCCCTTGATCGCGACACCGGTGGCGCTGTCACTGGTCGTCACCGACACCGAGTCCACGACCAGCTGTGCCGGGAAGGCGGTCGAGCCGTCCGGGTCCCCCGGCCAGTAGCCGCCCACGGCCAGGTTCAGGATGAGGAAGAACGGCTTGTTGAACGCCCACGTGTTGCCGCCCACGTCGGCGGGGGTCCGGGTCTCGTAGACGGTGCCGTCGACCGACCACTTGACCGAGTCGGGCGCCCAGTCGACGGCGAAGGTGTGGAAGCCGTCCGCGAAGGCCTGGCCGTTCGGCAGCGAGTAGGCCGCGCCTATCCCGTTCGAGCCGGAGTAGCCGGGACCGTGGATGGTGCCGTGCACCGTCGACGGCTCGTAGCCGACGTTCTCCATCACGTCGATCTCACCGGAGTTCGGCCAGCCGACCGACCCGATGTCGGTGCCGAGCATCCAGAAGGCCGGCCACATGCCCTGCCCGCGCGGGATCTTCATCCGGGCCTCGACGTGCCCGTACTGGGCGCTGAACTTCCCGAAGGTGTTCATGCGGGCCGAGGTGTACTGGCAGGTGCCGTACCAGCACTGGTAGTTGGCGGGGTTCTCCTTCCTGGCCGTGATGACCAGGTGTCCCTGGCCGTCGAGGGCCGCGTTCCCGGTGCCCGAGGTGTAGTACTCGCGCTCGTGGTTGTTGACGTTGTCGCCGGTCTCCAGCGTCCACTTCGAGGAGTCGACCGGCGAACCGGCGGCCCCGTCGAAGTTGTCGGAGAAGGTCACGGCGGCCGCGCTCGCGTCGGCGGCCTCGGCGCGGTGGGCGGGCCCGACCGCGACGGACCCGACCAGGGCGGCGGCGGACAGGGCGGCGAAGAGGCATCGGCGGAGCAGTCGTGGCGAGGCCATGGCTCTCCCTTCCGTACGGCGGCCGGGCGCGGGGAGGCGGCCGGCCGGGGGTGGGGGGGGTAAGGGTGACGCCTCTTGATTTAAGGAGTGAGATAAGTGGCGCGTCAATACGTTGGTCCGGACCAGTACAGGACGATCTCCTGACTGGATCCGGACCTGCGTCCCGCCGTCAGGCCTTGCGCCTGCGGGCGTGCACCGCGCGGCCGAGCCGCCGGCCCAGCAGCAGCCAACCGACCAGCGCCCCCGTGGTGTTGAGGATGACGTCGTCCACGTCGAAGGCCCGGCCGGTGACCAGCGCACCCTGCGCGAACTCGACCAGCAGCATCACGATCGCGGTGAGCAGCAGCACCCGCAGCACGCCGCGGGCGCCGGGTGCGAGCACCGGTACCAGGATCCCGAACGGGACGCCGAGCAGGACGTTCCCGCCGATCTGCTTCACCGCGTCACGGAACGCCGGCTGGTCGAGATAGATCCTGAGCGTGGCGCCGGGGTGCAGGTTGGTGTGCGCGATCGACACCGACGCGGGGGACGGATCGAGCGTCAGCTTGGCCAGGACGACCGCGAACGCCACCATCACGACGAAGGCGCACATCATGGCCAGCAGGCGCAGCGGGAGGGGGAGCGGGCGGCGCTCGTCGGCGCCCGCCTTGGCGGAGGCCTTGGCGGGCGTCTTTCCCGGGCCGGTCTTCCTGCCGAGGCCACGGGCCCTGCCGGTGGCGCCCTCGCTCCCGGCGGCGCCCTTCTTCCCGAGGGCACTCTTCCTGCCGGTGGCCGGGGGCTTCGAGGTGCCGCCCTTCTCCGTGGTGGCCCCCGCCGCGGGGCGTCGGACGCCGACCAGGCCGGCGGCCCTGGCGAACAGTCCGGTGCTCCTACCAGGGCTTTTGCCCTTCTCCCGCTCCTTGATCGGGTCGCCCTTGGCGGTACGCAGGCGTGAGACGGCGCTGGCCATCCGGTCCTCCAGTCGTGAACTTGGCGGCGTGGTAACGCTGTTACCCGCGAAGCGCCCCAAGATGCCCTCCTCCTGGCGGCGCCCGGGGCACACCACCGGTTTCCGTCCGCGCTGCCTGGGCACCGCGGCGGGGCGCGCTCACCTTCGGCGTGGTCCGCCGGGCGCTGCCGGTGCGCCGCCCGCAGTCGGGGCACGTCGGGGACCACGCGGCCTGGCTGCTGGTCGGCGCCGCCGCGCTCGGGGCGCCGGCGGCGCCGGGCGTGCTGGGCGGTTGACCGTCCGGCACGTCACCCGGCCGGTCGCACCGCGCGTCGCCCGGCGCCGCCGGTCCGACCGTGCGGCGCCGGTCAGACCGTCCCGTAGGACACGTGCACCTCCGTGAAGCCGAGGGAGTGCAGCAGACCCTCCAGCATGCCGGTCGTGTTGGTCTCGGCGCGGGTGGTCAGTCCGCTGTCCTTCGCCGCGTCCGAGATGTGCTTCACCGCGAGCTTCTGCACCGCCTGTTCGCTGTTCGGGTTGTCCGAGAACAGGTCGCCGAGCCGGTCCAGCAGGCCGCGCTGCTTGGAGACGGCGTACGAGTGGTCGGCGTCCAGGGTGGCCTTGCCCAACTGCGCGTGCGGCAGCCGGATGGTGGCCTCGGTCCGGTCGGCGTTGACCGTCACGTCCCTCTGGGCGATCTTGCCGAGGTCGACGTAGGAGTCGACGGTGCCCGCGCCGACGTACAGGGTGCGGGTGCCGCGGATCGCGCTGGGCAGGTACTTGGCGTCCTTCTCCAGGTCCACGACGACCTGGAAGTTGCCGGAGGCCGCGTCGTACCGGCTCATGTCCTGGATGGACTTGAGCAGCGCCGGGCCGGTGTTGTCGCGGGTCTCCGTGCCGAACAGGTCCTTGATCCCGGGCAGCACCGCCAGTTTGATCCCGGCGAACAGCACCACGAGCACCAGCACCAGCGCGGTGACCAGCTTCGCCCAGCCGGGCATGCGCCGGGGCCGGGCCGTGACGGGAGCCTCCTGAGTGGAGCTCGCCTTGCTCTCCTTGGTGGAACTCGCCATGTGACGGTCCTCCTTTCCAACGAGACGAATGCCCGCCAACGGCCGTGCCAGACCGCGTTGTCGGCTGATTGAGACAGCTGGGTCAGGACTGATACACGCGGTGCCGAAACGTGTCCGGCGGCCGGCTGCCGCCCTCGCGTCCGGAAGGCCGGTCAGGTCCTCCCGGCCAGCTCCGCGATACGGTGCGCCGACGCCGAACCCGGGTCCGCGGTGACCAGGACGACCTCCTGGTCGTCCTCCGGCACCAGCAGGACGTCGCAGTTCAGGCGCAGCCGCCCCAGCTCCGGATGGTCGAGGACCTTGGTGCGGTGGCCGGGGGCGTGCACCGGATGGGTCGCCCAGATCCGCCGGAAGTCCTCGCTTCCCGCACGCAACTCGCCCAGCAGCGAGGCGAGGTACGCGTCGTGCGGGTAGCGCTCGGCGGCCCGCCGCAGCCGCGCCACCACGATGTGCCCGGCCTCCTCGGCGCTGCGGCTCTCGTACATCCGCCCCTCGCCGAGGAACCGCCGCCGCGCCAGATTGGTCGTGCCGTGTCCGAGGTCGCCGCCGAACAGCAGTTGGGCGAGGGGGTTCCAGGCCACCAGGCCGTAGGCCGCGTCGGTGACGATCGCGGCGGTGTCGGGGAGCCGCTCCAGCAGGCCGGCCACGTGCGGCCGTACCTGCCGCACCGCCGCGCTGCCGGGCGGCGGCGCGGCCGAGCCGGCCAGCCGGAAGAGGTGGCTGCGCTCGGCGGGGGCCAGCCGCAGCGCCCCGGCCAGGGCGTCCAGGACGCGCGGGGAGGGCCGGGGACCGCGGGCCTGCTCCAGCCGGATGTAGTAGTCGACCGACATGTGCGCCAGCTCGGCGACCTCCTCGCGGCGCAGCCCGGGGGTGCGGCGGTCGGTGCCGGGCGGCAGCCCCACCGTCTGCGGGCGCAGCCCCGCCCGGCGCTCGCGCAGGAAGCGGGCCAGCTCCTGCCTCGGCATGCCGCCGTCGCCTCCTCGGTCCGCCTGGTACGGACGGTCCCTGGCAGGGCGGACGCGGCCGGGGGACCGTGGCTGTCATGAACGATCGCACAGCACTCGTCACCGGTGCCAACACGGGCATCGGATTCCATGTCGCCAGACTGCTGGCCGAGGAGGGCTTCCACGTCCACGTCGGTTCCCGGGACGCCGGGCGCGGTGCGCGGGCCGTGGCGGAGATCGGCGCGAACGCGCGCCTCCTGGTGCTGGACGTCACCGACGCCGACAGCATCGAGCGGGCCGCCGCCGGCGTCGGCCGCCTCGACGTCCTGGTCAACAACGCCGGTGTCCAGCCGGTGACCGGCACCCCCTCCGAGACCGGCGTCGAGGGCTTCCGGGACACGTACGAGACCAACGTCTTCGGCGTGGTCGCGGTCACCAACGCCTTCCTGCCCGCCCTGCGCCGCTCCGCCCACCCGCGCGTCGTCAACGTCTCCAGCGGCACCGCGTCCCTCGCCTGGAGTACCGGGCCCAATCCGCAGTTCGCCCACGGCAGCCCCCGGGCCGCCGCCTACCGCTCCGCCAAGGCCGCGCTGAACGCGCTGACGGTCCTGTACGCCCAGGAGCTGGCCGAGGCCGGGATCAAGGTGAACGCGCTGGCCCCGGGGCGGCGGGCCACCGCCCTGGTGCCCGGTGCGGCCGTCGGGGGCGGCGACCCGGCCGAGGGCGCGCGGGGGGCGGTACGGCTGGCGCTGCTGCCCGACGACGGTCCCACCGGTGGGTTCTTCTCCTGGGACGGCACACCCGTGCCGTGGTGAGAGCGGCACGGTCCGTAGCATGAGCCCGTAGCCCGTATTGATCATGCGAGGAGCGGATCGTGCGAGACATCGCGGTCTTCAGCGGCAGCGCCCACCCCGAGCTGGCCGAGGAGGTCTGCGCGCACCTCGGGGTGCCGCTCAGCCCGACGCGGGTCAGCCGGTTCGCCAACGACTGCCTGGAGGTGCAGCTCCAGGCCAACTGCCGGGAGCGGGACGTCTTTTTGGTCCAGCCCCTGGTCCGGCCGGTGCAGGAGCACCTGGTGGAGCTGCTGCTGATGTGCGACGCGGCCCGCGGTGCCTCCGCGGGCCGGATCACCGTCGTCATGCCGCACTACTCCTACGCGCGCTCCGACAAGAAGGACGCCCCGCGGATCTCGCTCGGCGGCCGGCTGGTGGCCGACCTGCTGGTGGCGGCCGGCGCGAGCCGGGTCCTCGCCATGACCCTGCACGCCCCCCAGGTGCACGGCTTCTTCTCGGTGCCGGTCGACCACCTGCACGCGCTGCGCGAGCTGGCGGCGCACTTCCGGCGGTACGACCTGTCGCGCACCACCGTCGTCTCGCCCGACCTCGGCAACGCCAAGGAGGCCGCCGCCTTCGCCCGGCTGATCGGCGCCCAGGTGGCGGCCGGTGCCAAGCAGCGGTACCCGGACGACCGGGTCACCATCAGCTCGGTGATCGGCGAGGTGGCCGACCGGGACGTCATCGTGCTCGACGACGAGATCGCCAAGGGCAGCACGGTCGTCGAACTCCTGGAAAAAATCAGGGAGTTGGGGCCGCCGCGGTCGATCCGGATCGCGTGCACCCACGGGCTGTTCGCGGCCGGGGCGCTCAAACGGCTCAGCGAGCAGCCCGACGTGCTGGAGATCGTCTGCACCAACACCGTGCCGGTACCGGCCGAGGAGCACACCGACAAACTGCGGATCCTGTCCATCGCCCCGGCGCTGGCGGAGGCCGTACGCCGCATTCACAACGGTGAGTCCGTGAGCGCCCTGTTCGACGAGCCGCGCAACCTCTAGACGGGAAGGAGGAGTTGTGGCGCCGCACCGCGCTCGCCCCCAGTTCTGCTGAGGAGGGCCTGAAGTCCGCGATCCGCGAGGGCGGGCGGACCGTCGGCGCCGGTCAGGTGACCAGGATCCGCAAGTGACCACGGGGGCTGCGGACTCTCGGGTGAGCACCGTGGCAACGGTGTCACAAGGTGCCGGACGTGGCCTCGGGCTGCCCCAGGGCCGCGTCCAGCGTCGGCCTGGGCGGCAGCAGCCGCGACAGCCCGGTCACCTTCAGCACCCGCAGGGTCAGCGGATGGGTGCAGACCAGCTGCAGCTGTCCGCCGCGCTCCAGCACCCGGCTGCGTGCCCGGTAGAGCAGCCGCAGCCCCGAACAGTCGAAGAACGCGACGGGCAGCAGGTCGATCACCACCCGGGCGTTCTCCTGGGCGGTCACCCGGTCCAGGTGGGGCGCGATCTCCGTCGCCGCCGCGATGTCGATCTCGCCGCGCAGCTCCAGCACCGTGTGGCCGCGGTCCTGGTGGATGCGCAGGTACCGGGAGAGCGGCGCGGGATCCTGCCGGAGTCCCTGGCGCACGACGGCATCACCTCCCACCCCTGCCGGTTCAATTCCGTTCCCCGCCCTGCAAGTTACCCTCGATGGAGGGAATTTGAGCATGTTCGATTGACATATGTCTGCTGCTTCGGCTCGCCATTTTCTGTGGCGTGCGCGACAGTCGGGGAACCGGCACGTGGGAGCGGTGCCACCCGCCGGGCGGAGAGCGGGCCCGGAGCGCGCCGGGGGAGCGGCGCTAGGAGAGTGCGTGCCACGCCTTGCCCAGCGCCTGGCGGAACTGCTCCTCCTGGTGTGCGGTGAGCTCGCGGACCATCCGCTCCTCCAGTTCCCGCACCGGCCCGGCGACCTCCGCGAGCAGCTCACGCGCGGCGTCGGTCAGCAGGATCAGCAACTCGCGCCGGTTGCGCGGGTTGCGCTCCCGCCGGATCAGCCCGCGCGTCTCCAGCGACCGTACGAGGTCGGCCATCGACTGGGCGGTGACGAACGAGTCCCGGGCCAGCTGGGCCGCCGACAGGCCGTCGTGGCGCTCCAGGACGGTCAGGGCCGTGTACTGCAGCGCGGTGATCCCGGCGGGCCTGACCAGCTCGTCGAGGTGTGAGCGCACCACCAGCTCCACCTGCTTGACCATGTACAGCAGCGAGGGGCGTGTCTTTGTACCGACCATGCGTCCACCCTAGAGCATTGACAGGAATCCTGTCTGTAATCAGACTGCGGTCCAGGGATGAAACAAACAGGAATCCTGTTTATTGAAGGCTTGGCGATCGACGCTGGGAGTGGGCAATGACGACCACCTTCGAGACCGGACCGGGGCGGCTGTTCATCGGCGGACGGTGGCGGGAGGCCGCCGACGGGGCCCGGACGGAGGTGACCGACCCGGCCACCGGTCAGGCGATCACCACCGTCGCCGAGGCCGGCGCCGCCGACGTGGACGCCGCCGTACGCGCCGCCCGTGGGACCTTCGACGCGGGGGAGTGGCCGGGACTCAGCGGCCGCGAGCGCGGCCGCGTCCTGCACCGCGTCGCCGAGGCGATCCGCGAGAACGCCGAGGAGATAGCCGCCCTGGAGAGCCTGGACGTCGGCAAGCCGATCACACTCGCCCGGGCCGTCGACGTCACCAACGCGGCCAACGACTACGAACACTTCGCGGCCCTCGCCCACACGCTCGACGGCGCCGTCCGGGACGTCCCGATGAACGCGCTGGCCTACACGCGGCGCGAGCCGGTCGGTGTCGTCGCCGCCATCACCCCCTTCAACTTCCCGCTCATCCTGGCCGGTTCCAAGATCGGCCCGGCCCTCGCCGCCGGCAACACGGTCGTCCACAAGCCCGCCGACGAGACCCCGCTCAGCGCCCTGTACATGGCCCGTCTTTTCCAGGAGGCGGGCCTCCCCGACGGCGTGCTGAACGTCGTCACCGGCGGCGGACCGGTCGCGGGCGAGGCCCTGCTGCGCCACCCGGGCATCGACAAGGTCGCCTTCACCGGCTCCACCGCCGTCGGCCGGCACGTCGCGAGCACGGCCGGGGAGGCGCTCAGGCCGGTCACCGTGGAACTCGGCGGCAACGCGGCCCACCTCGTCTTCGAGGACGCCGACCTGGAGAAGGCCGTCGGCGCGGTGATCAAGGCGTTCGTCTTCAACACCGGCCAGTTCTGCATGGGCGGCCCCCGGCTCCTGGTCGCCCGCCCGGTCTACGCCACGCTGCTCGGCATCCTCGCCGACGCCGTCCCCGGCGTCCCGGTCGGCGACCCGCGCGACCCCGCCACGGTGGTGGGCCCGATGGCGGGACAGAAGCACCTGCGCAAGGTCGAGGAGTACGTCGAACTCGCCCGCAAGGAGGGCGGCCGCATCGTCTGCGGCGGCGAACGCCTCGACCTGAACGGCGGGTTCTACTACCGGCCGACCGTCGTCGCCGACCTGCCGAACGACTCCCGGGTGGTCCAGGACGAGATCTTCGGCCCCGTCCTCACCGTGCAGCCCTTCGACACCGAGGACGAGGCCGTCGCCCTCGCCAACTCCACGCCGTACGGCCTCGCCGCGGGCATCCAGACCGGCAACCTCGCCCGTGCGCACCGGGTGGCCGCCCGCCTCCAGGCCGGGATCGTCTGGGTCAACGACTGGGCGCTGCTCGACCCCGCCGTCCCCTTCGGCGGCGTCAAGGCCTCCGGCTTCGGCCGCGAGTACGGCCCCGAGGCGCTCGCCGCCTACACCAAGGTCAAGTCCGTCGTCGTCTCGCTCGACTGAGCCCCGCAGACCAGGAGTTCCCACGATGACCCTCACCACCCGAGCCGCCGTGGTCGAGTCCGGCGGCGCCCCCTTCACCCTGCGCGACGTCCAGCTCGACGCGCCGGGGCCGTACGAGGCGCTCGTCCGCATGGTCGCCACCGGCCTGTGTCACACCGACCTCGGTGTGGCGAGCGGCGGACTGCCCTTCCCGCTGCCCGGAGTCCTCGGCCACGAGGGCGCCGGCGTCGTCGAGGCCGTCGGCTCCGCCGTCACCGCCGTGGTCCCCGGCGACCACGTCGTGCTGTCCTTCACCTCCTGCGGCACCTGCCGCAACTGCCACGGCGGCCACCCCGCCTACTGCACCACCTGGCTGCCGCTCAACCTGATCGGCGGCCGGCGCGCCGACGGCACCGCCACCGTCAGCCGGGACGGCGAGCCGCTCGGCGGGCACTTCTTCGGCCAGTCCTCCTTCGCCGAACGGGCCTTGGTGGACGAGCGCAGCCTGGTCAAGGTCGACCCGGAGGTCCCGCTGGAGTCGATCGCCCCGCTCGGCTGCGGGGTGCAGACCGGGGCCGGCGCCGTGTGGAACGTCCTGGAACCGGCCCCCGGCAGCACGGTCGTCGTCCTCGGCGCCGGAGCGGTCGGCCTGTCGGCCGTCATGGCCGCCGCCCTCACCCCCGCCACCACGGTCGTCGCCGTCGACCGGGTGCCCGAACGCCTCGAGCTGGCACGGGAGGTGGGCGCCACCCACACCGTCGACGCGACCCGGGAGGACGTGCCCGAGGCCCTCCGTCGTGTCACCGGCCGAGCGGGCGCCGACGGCATCGTGGAGACCACCGGCAACGTCGGCGTCCTGCGCCAGGGCGTCGACGCGCTGGCCGCCCGCGGCACCCTGGTCGTCGTGGGCGCCCCGCCCTTCGGCACCGAGGTCCCGCTCGACGTCAACGGGTTGCTGTCCGGCAAGCGGATCGTCGGCCTCACCCTCGGCGACAGCGAGACCCAGGCCTTCGTCCCGGCCCTGGTCCGGCTGGTCCGCGAGGGGCGGCTCCCGCTGCACCGGCTGGTCAGCACCTACCCGTTCGCCGACATCGACCGGGCCGTGCGGGACATGAGCACGGGCAAGGCCATCAAGCCCGTGCTCGTCTTCTGACCGCGCCGGTCAGTCCACGACCAGGACCAGCTTCCCGGTGGTCCGGCCGGTGCCGCCCAGCTCGTGCGCCTTGGCGGCATCGGCCAGCGGGAAGGTCCCGGCGACCGTCGCGCGCAGCTGCCCCGCCTCCACCAGCTCCGCGACCGCCCGCATCCCGGCCCGGTCGGCGTCCACCAGCATCCGCACCGCCCGCACGCCCAGCCGCTCGGCCTCCTCGTACAGCGCGGGCGAGCCCACCGGCAGGATGGACACGACGATCCCGCCCGGCCGCAGCACCCGCAGCGAACCGACCGAGGTGTCCCCGCCGACGGTGTCGAGCACGACATCGACGTCCCGCACCGTCTCCGTGACGTCCACGGACCGGTAGTCCACCGGCTCGTCCACGCCGATCTCCCGCAGGAAGTCGTGCTTGCCGGCGCTCGCCGTACCGATCACGTACGCGCCGCGCGCCTTGGCGATCTGCACCGCCACGTGCCCGACCCCGCCGGCCGCCGCGTGGATCAGCACCCGCTGGCCCGGCTTGACGTCGGCGTTCTCCACCAGCGCCTGCCAGGCGGTCAGGGACACCAGGGGCAGCGCGCCCGCCTGCACGTGGTCGATCACGGCGGGCTTCGGCACCAGTGCCCGCGCAGGGACGATCGCGTACTCGGCGTGCGTGCCGTGCCCGAACGGGTAGGGCGCCATGCCGAAGACCTCGTCACCGGGCCTGAAGGCGGCGACGCCGATCCCGGTCTCCGCCACGGTGCCGGAGACGTCCCAGCCGAGGACGAAGGGCGGCCTGCCCAGGAAGCCGCCGTTCTCCCGGTGCTTCCAGTCGGTCGGGTTCAGGCCGGCGGCCCGCACCCGGACCAGCACCTCGTTGGGGCGCGGCTTCGGCCGCTCCGTCTCGATCACCTTCAGCACCTCGGGGCCGCCGAGGACGTCCTGGCTGATCGCTCGCATCGTGTTCACATCGTTCATGGTCACCCAGCCTGCCGGGACGCGCCCGGCGAGGAAATGGCACGATGGCCAACCTTCGATGGAATTGTGCCAGCCTCCGCGCTCCCGTGCCCGGCCGCTCAGCGGCTCATGTGCAGGGCGACCAGCAACTGCCAGACCTGGTCCGCGAGTTCGTCGGGGCCCGCGTCCAGCAGGCCGTGCAGCCAGTCGGCCAGCACCCCGGCGAAGGTGGCGGCCACCGCCGAGGCCACCAGCGGGGCGTCGGCCGCGCCCACCAGCTCCCGCTCGGCCAGGCTGCGGGCCCGCAGGTCCCGGTGCAGCACCCGGCCCAGCGGGCCTCCGCCGCCCGGTGCGAGCAGCTCCCGGTACAGCGCCCGGTGCGGGACCAGTCCGGCGAAGAACTCCCGCAGCGCCGGCGGTGCGTGCACCGGGTCCGGACGGCCGCGCCAGGCGTGCAGCGCCTCGACCGCCTCCCGTACGACGTCCGCGCAGGCGTCGACCGCCAGCGCCTCCAGGCCGTCGTAGTGCACGTAGAAGGTGGCCCGGCCCACCCCGGCCCGGCGCACCACCGCGGCCACGGCGGCCTCGGCGAGCGGTCGTTCGGCGCACTCGGCCAGGAGCGCCGCCCGCAGCCGGGCCCGGGTGCGGGCGGCCCGCGGGTCCTCTGCGGCCGGGCGGCCGGTCATCGGGCGGCGAGGACGGCCGCCAGGGCGAGCGCGCCGGGCAGCGCCTGCGCGAACAGGATCCGCCGGTTGGCGGTGACCGCGCCGTACACCCCCGCCACCACCACGCACGACAGGAAGAACACCTGGGCCCGGAAGCCGGTCGGGTCGGCCGCGACCAGCCCCCAGACCAGACCGGCCGCCAGGAACCCGTTGTAGAGGCCCTGGTTGGCGGCGAGCGGCGCGGTCCGCCGGGCCAGATCCGCGTCGAAGCCGTGGAAGCGCATCCCCGGACCCTTCTGCCACAGGAACATCTCCATCACCAGGATGTACGCGTGCAGCGCGGCTACCAGGCCGACCAGCACGTTCGCCAGGATTTCCATGATCGACGGACCCTCCCCATCTCTTGAACAGATGTCCACCATACCTGGACAGGTGTCCAGGATGCCCCGGAGGTCCTGGGGTCGGGGATGGGGGTGCATGTCGCGAAGTCGCGGACGAGGATGGGTATTTGTTGATTTGCCGCCAACTGGCGGAGCGTGACGGAACCCTCACTTCCTCTGCTCGCCGAGGTTGATCCTTTCGGGTTCAAACCCGATAAGCTCCCTTCCGTCACAGCGAGTTGACGCACCCCAGGGTGGGTCCGTCCCGCCGTGCGTGCTCGTGAGTGCGGCCTACGCACACCGCCCCTGTTCGCTGTTGTTCGATCGTGTTGCTTCGAGGGATGCAGATGGAACTCGCCACTCCGCCGCCGGCGGCGCGGGCCCCTGTCGCCTGGTACAGCTGGTGGCTGATGCCGCTGGCCTTAGGAGGAGGGACGGTCGCCGCCACGTTCATGAGCTCGGAGCGAATAACCGCGGCCGTCGCCGGTGCCGCGGCCACCGTCGCGAGCTCGGTGTGCGTGCGCCTGCTGATTCGCTCGCAACGCCAGTTGCGCAGCGCCGAAGGGACGTTCCGCAGCTCCCAGGCCGAGCACTCCCAGCAGTGGCAGCAGCACGTCTCCGGCCTGGAGCGCAAGTTCTCCGCCGAGCGCGCCACGCTGGAAGGCCGGATCGACGAGCAGTCCGCCTCCTTCGACGCCCAGCTCGCCGAGCAGGCCTCCGCCTTCGAGGCCCGGCTCGCCGACCGGACCGCCCACTACGACGCCCAACTGGCCGAGCAGGCCCGGGCGTACGAGGAGCGGTTCGCCGACCAGCTGAAGTCCTCCGAGGCGCAGCTCGCCGACCAGGCCGAGGTCTGGCAGGAGCAGCTCACGCACCAGCGGGCCGCGATCTCCCGGCTCGCCGTCGAGCAGCTGCCCGACGCGCTGACGCGGCTGCGTGAGGGCGACGCGATCGACGACCTGCTGCCCGTCACGGAGCAGTGCGCGAACGTCGACAAGGACGTCCGGGCCGACCTGCGGCGCATCCTGCGCACCTCACTGATCGGGGTGGAGGAGGAGTTCAACCGCTCCACCTCCGCCGAGCAGGCCGTGATCAGCATCGGCAACCGTATCCACGTCCTGACCAGCAAGCTGCGCGGCCGGCTGCACGAGATGCAGGGCGAGCACGGCCGGCTGCCCGCCGTGGCCCGCGGTCTGATGGAGCTCGACCAGGAGCTCGGCCCCGCCGACTCGCTCGCCGCCAGTATCGGTGTGCTCGGCGGCTCGGACCGCCCGGGCCGCCAGTGGCAGGAGCCCCAGCGCCTGCTCAGCGTGGTGCGCGGCGGCATCGGCCGGATCAAGGACTTCCACCGTGTCGAGGTCCGGCATCTGCCCGAACTCGGCGTCGACGGCGGTCTGGTGGACCACCTCACGCTGATCTTCTCCCACCTGCTGGACAACGCGGCCCGCTACTCGCCGCCCACCGAACCGGTCGTGGTCTCCGGCAAGGAGGTGCCCAACGGCGTCGGCATCGAGATCCAGGACTCCGGCAAGGGCCTGAGCGAGGAGAAGAAGCGCGAGGCCGAGCACTCCCTGGCGGGCACCGAGGCCGGACCCGGTATCGGAGGCATCTCCGAGGACGCCAACATCGGCCTGCGGGTGGTCGGCATCCTGGCCCGGCGCTACGGCATCCGGGTCACCTTCGCGGACTCGCCCTGGCTCGGCACCTCGGTGGTCGTCGTGGTCCCGCACAAGTTCTTCAGCCCGCTGCCCGCGGCCGCCACCGCTCCGGCCCCCGCGACGGCCGCCCCCGCCGCCGCGTCTCCGGTGCAGGCGCACGGCCCGGTCGCCGTCGAAACCGTCACCCCGCCGGAGTCCGGCGAAGCCGTGGACACCACCCCGGGCGGACTGCCCCGGCGGCGCAGCCGGCGCCGTGAGGAGGAGCAGCCCGAGGAGCGCACCGCCCGCACGGAGCGCACGGAGGGCACCGCGTTCCCCGCGGTCCCGCCCGAGGAGTCCTTCGCCGGCCTGGCCGCCTTCGCCACCGCGGGCCGCGTGTCCGCCGCGGACGAAGAGGCGGACAGCGAGGCCGAGTTGACCGGAGACGTAGACGACGCGGCACCCGCGAGTCCGGCCGGCGCCGATGACGCCGCCGCCGGACGCGAGTCCGCCGAGCACCGCACTGAAGAGAGCGACTAGTCCACATGACGCAACAGGGAACCGACGTGAGCTGGGCGCTCCGTGATCTGGTGGAGAGCATCCCGGAGATCCGGTTCGCCCTCGTGGCCTCCAGCGACGGCAAGGCCATCACCTCCTTTGGTGCCGAGGACCCCGACGACGTGGACCGCTTCGCGGCCGTGGTGGCCGGGCTGCAGGCCCTGGCCCAGCCGGTCGCCGAGCAGTTCCCCAAGTACGCGGGGCAGCTGCGGCTGGCGATGATCGAGGTCGACGGCGGTCACCTCTTCGTCGTGCGGGCCGGTGTGGAGACGTATCTCGGGGTCCTCGCCCGCGAAGGACTCGACCAGGGGCTGCTCGGCCATCAGATGCGGGACCTGTCCAGGCGGATGGGCGAGCTGCTCGGCACCTCTCCGCGCCTGGAGGAGCACTCTGGATGAGTGCTCCCCGCCGACCGTCGGATCCGTCCGGTCTCGAACGCTATTACGTCCTCACCGGGGGACGGAGCGGACCGGGCGGGTCGGCGTCGAGCCTCGACGTGGCCACCCTCGTCGTCTCCCGGACCGCCCCGGTCCAGGGGATGCAGCACGAGTACGAGGAGATAGTCCGGCGCTGCCGTGATCCGCTGTCGGTGGCCGAACTCACCGCCCATCTCGGATTGCCCTTCAACATTCTCGCGGTGCTGTTGGCGGATCTGCTGGACGCAGGCCGTATTGAAGCCCGTGATCCCATTCCGGCGCACCGCGCCGGACGCGGGCCTGACCTCGCGCTCCTCCAGGAGGTACTCAGTGGACTTGAAAGGCTTTGACCATCCCGGCGACCCCGGTGCCGGGGGGACCCGTTCGGTCAAGGTGATGATCGCCGGGGGGTTCGGCACCGGGAAGACCACCATGGTCCGCTCCGTCAGCGACATCAGGCCGCTCACCACCGAGGAGACGCTCACCCAGGCCACCGTCGGCGTCGACAACCTCATCGGCGTCGCGGACAAGGCCGAGACCACGGTCAGCCTCGACTTCGGCAAGATCAGCATCAACGAGAACCTGATGCTGTACCTGTTCGGCACCCCCGGACAGGAACGGTTCTGGTTCCTGTGGAACGGCCTGTTCAAGGGCGCGCTCGGTGCGATCGTCCTGGTGGACACGCGGCGGCTGGCCTCCAGCTTCCGGGCGATCGAGGAGATGGAGCGGCAGAACGTGCCCTTCGTCATCGCTCTGAACGTCTTCCCCGACTGCAAGGAACACCCCATCGAGGAGATCCGGGACGCCCTCGACATCTCCCCGCACACCCCGATCGTGGCCTGCGACGCCCGGGACCGGGCCTCCAGCCGTGACGTACTGATCGCCCTGATACGTCATTTGAAGGAACGCTCCGCCGTCGCCCTGGAGCCCCGATGAACGACCAGAGCCCCGGCACTCCCGACGCCCCCCGCGGCTGCCCGGTCGCGCACGGCTCTCCCGAACCTGCCCGGCTGTACGGGCCCGAGGCGGCGACCGACCCGTTCGGCATCTACGAGCGGCTGCGCAAGGAGCACGGCTCCGTCGCGCCGGTGCTGCTGGAGGGCGACGTCAACGCCTGGCTGGTGCTGGGCTACCGGGACAGCCGGCGGGTGCTCGACAATCCCCGCCAGTTCGCCCGGGACGCGCGGATCTGGCGGGACTGGCAGGAGGGCCGGGTCGCGGAGAACCATCCGCTGGTTCCGATGGTCGCCTGGCGTCCGGACTGCGTGTCCCAGGACGGCGAGGCTCACCGCCGGCTGCGCGGTGCCGTCAACGACGGGCTCCAGGCAGCCGTGAGCCGCGGCATCCGGCGCCATGCCACCTATTTCGCCAACAAGCAGATCGACGCGTTCGCGGCCGACGGTCGCGCCGACCTGGTGGCGGACTACGCCGGGTACCTGCCGATGCTGATCCTCACCCGCATCCTGGGCCTCACCGAGGCGGAGGGGCGCCGGCTCGTCGAGTCCAGCGCCCTGCTGTTCCAGGGCGGCGAGGACGCGATCGTGCACGACGGCATCATCAAGGACATCCTCGGCGACGTCGTCGACCGCAAGCGGGCCGAGCCCGGCTCCGACTTCACCACCGGCCTGCTGGAGCACCACGCGGCCCTCGACCGCGACGAGGTCGTGAGCCATCTGCGTCTGGTGCTGGTGGCCGGGCACAGCACGACCAGCAATCTGCTGGCCCGGGTGCTGCAGCTCGTCCTCACGGACGCCTCGCGGCTCTCCGGCCTGACCAGCGGTCAGCTGACCATCACCTCGCTGGTGGAGGAGGTCATGTGGAACTCCCCGCCGCTGTCCGTGCTGCCGGGGCGCTTCGCCGTCAGCGACGTCGAGCTGGGCGGCCACCGCATCGAGGAGGGTGACCTTCTCGTCCTCGGTCTCGCGCCGGGCAACCTCGACCCCGAGATCCGGCCCGACCCGGACGTCTCGGTGCAGGGCAACGAGTCGCACCTGGCCTTCAGCGCCGGCCCGCACGAGTGCCCCGGGCAGAGCATCGGAATGTCCATCATCCAGATCGCGGTGGACGTCCTGCTGCACCGGCTGCCCGGCCTGCGTCTGGCCGTGCCGGCGGAGGAGCTCACCGCGACCGCGTCCACCTGGATGTCCGTGCTGGACAGCCTGCCGGTCGAGTTCGCGGTGTAGGTCCGGACACGCCGTTGCCCGGTCGGGTCGACCCGACCGGGCAACGGCGTGTCGGGGTGTCAGCCGTCGAGCCAGTCGCCCGCGACCTCCGTGGGACGGTAGCCCGTGGCGTTCCAGAGGAAATGCGGGTGCGCACAGCCGAACATGTAGGCGAGCAGCGTGGTGTCCTCCCGGCCGGTCACCGGGTCGTGCAGGGCGTGAAACCTTTCCGCTCCCACCGCACCGGCGTCCTGCTGGACCTGACGGGCGCGCTCCGGGGACGCCGCGGCGCCGGACGCCTCCACGGCGGCGATGTAGGTGCGGCGCAGGATCTCCCAGGCGTTGTCGGTGTCGCCGTGCCAGGGGCCGTGCACCGCCTCGAAGGCGTGGAGCTCGGCGTCGAAGAGGGGCCACGCCACGGGGTGCTGGGCCCGGCAGCGTGCGGACAGCTCGGCGGTCCGGGGGCTCAGGGCCGGTACGGTGGGCCGCGGGGCGATGGTGAGGGTCGTTCCGTGGGTGAGGATGCCGGTGCACGCGTTGGGCTGCAGGTCGCACAGCGCGCACCCCTCGGCCGGCGGGAGACCCTCGGTGATGCCGTCGAACCACAGGGCGTGCCGTCCCGTGAGCCCCATCCAGACGACGGTGGTGGTCAGCAGCCAGGTGTTCCACATCGGGCGGTGCGCCTCGGGCGTGCAGCCGTACTTGACGAGGGCTATCGCACAGGCGGCGTAGAAGGCCTTGGTGTGGGTGGGCATCTCGGCGAGCCAGAAGTTGCTGATCTCTCCGGTGAGAGCGTCGGCCCGGACGTCGGCCATGTCGTCGATGACACGGCACAGCAGCAGGGAGGCGAGGTTCTCCTCCTGCCACAGTTCGGTGTCCGGGGCGACGTGCCAGAACAGGCAGTCCAGCATCTGCAGGACCGAGTAGGAGCCGTGGCCCAGCGGGTTGGTCTGGGGGAGCGTGACGCTGCCCGCGTCGTGCTGCCGGAGCCAGTACTCGTCCACGGACCGTTTGTGGGCTGCGAAGAGTCCGGAGACCAGGGCCCGCGCGCTGTTGGTGCTGAAGCTCTCGGCCAGGCGGTCCTCGACGTGCTGGGTGAGGCGCGTGGTGTCGATGGTCTCGATCACGCGCTTGTACTCGTGGAAGACGAGGATGTCGTCCTCGAAGCGGTGGCGGTGGCCGAGATCGCGCTCCAGGTCGTTCATCTGGCGGGTCCAGGACCAGCCACCGGTCAGAACGCTGTCGAGCTCCCGGCGGTACGGCCAGGTCTTGACGGCGAGGGGACGGCCGGCGCTCTGCCGCCAGCGGTAGTCGTCCGGCGTGCGCGCGGGAGGTGCGGGCAGCCGGCGGCAGAGCGGGCAGGTGCAGGCGGTGGTCGGCTCCTCCGCATGCGGCGGGGCCAGTGCCCGGCTGCGCCAGGCCCCTTCCAGCATGGCGCAGGTCAGGCGGCAGATCTCGGCGTCGGCGCCGACCTCGGGGAAGGCCGCCTCGATCATGCGCAGGCTGGTGTCGAGGTGCCGCAGCCTGGCAAGGCCCTCCTCGTCGGGCGGGAGGAACTCGCGCGGCGCCTGGTGGAGGGCGCCCGCCAGATGCAGCGTGATGCCGGAGCGGCTGGATCCCAGCGCGTCCAGCCGCTGCCGGGCGGCGTTCTGGAGGTTCCGGTAGGCGTCCGTGCTTCCGTTCGTGCGCTGCACGAAGAGGCCGGCCAGGGCGTTCGCCGCCTCCGTGGGCCGGAACTGGGCGCCGGGCTGCGCCGGGAGCAGGCTGTCGGCGGACGCCTTCGGAACAGCACCTACGCCTCGGGTGTTCACAGCGATCTCCTTCAAGTTGTGGTCATGACAACGGAATCGGTCGGCTACGGTCGCCGGAGGTCGTGTCCGCGAACGGCCGGCCCCTTCCGTGAGGGCCTCGCCGGACGGCCGGACGCATGCGACCGGACCCGGCTCCTGCCGTGCACGGCCGAGAGGGGCAGGACCGCTGCGTCGGTGGCCGGGAGCGGGGCGGGTGGCCCGGCGGGGCGCGCCGGTCCACGGCGGACGCGTCCTCGGCGCCGCCGCGCTTTTGGGAACGGCCCGCCCTCGTCGCGGCGTTCGCGCCGCACGACGAGGACCTGGGGCGCGGCCTCAGCAGTGCTGCTGTGGCCGCGCCCCAGGTCCATGGGCCGGAGCCGGCGCGGCTGACGGGCGCGCGGACTCCGGATGCTCACCGGCGGGGGACTCGAAGGGCAGGTCGGAGGTGGCGTCCTGAGGCATGTGTTTCCTTTCGGGCGACAGTGCGCAGAGTCCCCCCGTCCCTGCGAAAGGGTGGCCTGTCGGCCACCCGTGCACTCGAACTGGCCTTCGTGGCTCGAATGTTGAGCCGTGAAGCGCTACGAGGCTGCCCAGAGCGTAAATGATCTACGCGTGACCTGGCCGTGACGTGTGTTACTGCTCATGCCTCCTGAGCCGAGTACACTCGCGCGCCCCCGACGTATGTGTGCGCGACGCACGCGTCCGCGATGCACTCCGGGGGCCCGGCGAACGGGTCGCGGTCCAGGACCACCAGATCCGCGAGCATGCCGACCTGCACCCGCCCGGTGTCGTCGAGGTGGTTCACGTACGCCGAACCGGCCGTGTACGCCCTCATCGCCGCCGTGAGTTCCAGCCGTTCCGCCGGCAGGAACACCGGCGCGTCACCGCCCGGTTCGACCCGGTTCACCGCGACATGGATGCCCTGGAGCGGGTCGGGGCTGCTCACCGGCCAGTCGCTGCCGCCCGCGAGCCGCGCCCCGGCGCGCAGCAACGACCCGAACGGGTACTGCCGCCCGGCCCGTTCCGAGCCGAGGAAGGGGATCGTCAGCTCGTCCATCTGCGGCTCGTGCGCGGCCCACAGCGCCTGGATGTTGGCGGTGGCGCCGAGCCGGGCGAAACGCGGTATGTCGGCGGGGTGCACGACCTGGAGATGCGCCAGGTGGGGCCGCGTGTCGCTCATCCCGTTGGCGGCCCGTGCCGCCTCGACCGCGTCCAGCGCGTCCCGTACGGCCCGGTCGCCGAGCGCGTGGAAGTGGCACTGGAAGCCGAGGGCGTCCAACTCGGTCACGTACGTCGGGAGGTGCGCCGGGTCGATGAAGCTCTTGCCCCGGTTGCGCGTCGCGCAGCCGCACTGGTCCAGGTAGGGGTCGAGCAGCGCCGCCGTGCCGTTCTCGGCGACCCCGTCCAGCATCAGCTTCACCGTGCCCGCCCGGAACCTGCCATGGCTCAACGCGGCCCGCTTATCGACGAGTTCGGGGATCTGCTCGGCCCCGCGCTCCCGGTCCCACCACAGCGCCCCGACCACCCGCGCGGTCAGTGAGCCGTCCCGGGCCGCCGCCAGATACGCCGACGCCGGGTCGTCCATGCCGAGGAAGTCCCCGATCAGCGCGTCCTGCCAGGCCGTGATGCCCAGCGCGTGCAGATGGCGCTGCGCGTGCAGCAGCGCCGTCAGCCGGTCCGCCTGGCCGGCCGGCGGGGCGAGCCGGCCGACCAGCTGCATCGCGCCCTCCTGGAGCGTGCCGCCCGGCGCGCCGGAGGCGTCCCGCTCGATCCGCCCGTCGGCCGGGTCGGGCGTGTCGCGGTCGACGCCGGCCAGCTCCAGCGCCCGGCTGTTGACCCACGCCCCGTGATGGTCGCGGTTGGGCAGGTACACCGGCCGGTCCGGTACGACGGCGTCCAGCAGCTCCTTCGTCGGCGTGCCGCCCTCGAACGCCTCCATGGACCAGCCGCCGCCCAGGATCCAGGCCCGCTCGGGATGCGCGTCGGCGTACGCGCGTACGGCGGTTACGGTCTGAGCCGCGGTCCGCAGCCCGGACAGGTCGCACTGGGTCAGTTCGAGGCCCGCCGGGACCGGATGGACGTGCGCGTCCTGGAACCCGGGCAGCAGCAGCCGCCCGGCGAGGTCGACCACCTCGGTGCGCGGCCCGGCGAACTCCCGCAGCTCCGCGGCGGAGCCGACGGCGGTGATGCGCTCACCGGTGACGGCGACGGCGGTGGCCGTGGGGTCCTCGTCGGTGAGGACGCGGCCACCGGTGAAGAGCAGATCTGCGTGCATGTTTCCTGTTCCTCAGTTGGGGGTCGTGAGCAGCTCGGGGGCGTCGGCGTCGGTGCCCTCGCCGGTGCGGAAGTACGGCGAGCGGCGCACGTACTTCGCCCAGCCGGCCGCGACGAACCCGGACACGATCATCGCCAGCGGGGTGGCCAGCAGGAACCACCCGTTGTCCGCGCTGACCTCGAAGTGGTCGGCGGAGGTGTAGAAGGACCAGCCGAGGTAGCCGCCGAGACCCAGCAGGGCGAGGGCGCTGAGCGCCGGAAGGACCACGGCCCGCAGCCCCTGCCGCCAGTCCTCGCGCAGCAGGGAGCGGAAGCGCGCGGCGGCGGCGAGCGCGGTGAGCGCGTACGACAGGGCGACGACGATGCCGACCGCGTTCACGGTCGCCATGATCATGTCGGCGAGCCGCGGGATCACCAGGGCGAGCCCGGCGACCGCCGTGGCCAGCGCGCCGATCAGCAGCGTGCCGGCCGCCGGGGTCCCGTACCGGGCGCTGACCCTGGACCACACCGGCCCGAGGGTGCGGTCCCGGCTCATCGCGAACATGCCCCGGGCCGTCGGGATCACCCCGGCCTGCAGCGAGGCCACCGCCGAGAACATCAGCGCCACCAGCGGCAGCGCGGCCCACGGCTGTGCGGCCAGCCGGTCGCCGAAGAACGCCAGTCCCTCGGCACCGTGACCGGCCAGCTCCCGCTCCGACAGCACCCGCTGGAAGGCCACCGAGCCGAGCAGGAACAGCCCCAGCATCGTCACCAGGGTGATCAGCCCGGCCCGGGAGGCGTCCCGCGGGTCGCGGACCTCCTCGTTGACGCTGAACGCGGCCTCGAAACCCCAGTAGCAGAACACCGAGAGCAGCAGGCCCTGGGCGAGCGCGGTGGCCGACGGGATCGCGAACGGGTCGAACCAGCTCAGGCTGAAGGGGTGCGGCCCCTCGACGATGCCGTAACCGCAGAACCCGAGCAGTACCGCGTACTCGAAGACCAGCAGTCCGGTCTGCAGGCGCGCGGCGGTGCGGATGCCGGTCACGGCGGTGAGGGTGACGGCGACCAGGACCACGATCCCGAGCACCGTGGTCTGCGCCGTCGAACCGGGGTCGAGGGCGAGCGAGCCGACCCGGTGCACCCCGGCCTCGCCCGCCAGCTGCAGCAGGGCCGATCCCGTGACCGCCGTGGTGTACGCGAGGAAGGCCACCGTCGCCACGATGTTCACCCAGCCGACCAGGAAGCCGAGCCACGGATTGAGCGAACGGCCCACCCACACGTAGCCGTTGCCCGCGTTCGGCTCCACCCGGTTCAGCCGGGAGTAGGCGCCCGCGATGCCGAGGACCGGCACGAACGCCAGCAGCATGATGGCCGGGAGATGCAGCCCGACCACCCCGGCAGTCACCCCCAGACCGATGCCGATGCTGGTGGTGGCGGCCGTACTGGACGCCGCGACCGCTACTCCGTCGAGGACGCCGAGGGATCTGCGCAACTCAGGGGGGTCCGCTGGGTAGGGCTGGTCGGTCATGGCCGGCACACTCCGCTCGCACCTGGGGGCCGGACTGGTCGGCCCCGGTGACGGGACATGAAACTGCCGGTGCCCTTCACAGGTCAACGGTGTTGTCATAAGGTGCCCGCACGTCAGGAGGAGGTCCGTTGAGCGAACGCGTCGTCCCGGCCGCCGCCCGGCAGCGCCGGCGCCCCACCAAGCAGGGCGTGGTCCTCTCCGAGGAGCTGATCGTCGAGACCGCGATGCGGCTGATCGAGGAGCACGGTGCCGACGCCCTGTCGGTGCGCCGCCTCGGGCGTGCCCTGGGCGCCGACCCGAGCTCCCTCTACCGCTACTTCCGGCACACCGACGACCTGATGCTCGCCGTCGCCGACGAACTGATCGGACGTACCCTGCGCGCCTGGCGGCCCACCGGCGACTGGCGCGCCGATTTGCGCGACCTCGGCCTGCGGATGCACGCCGGCGCCCTCGCCCACCCCCGGGCCGCGGTGCTCAGCGCCCACCGGGTGACGGGACGGACGTACGAGATCCAGGCCGTCGAGTCCATCCTCGGGATACTCCGCGACGCCGGTTTCCCGGACGCCGAGGCGGTCCGCGTCTACCACGCCTTCGTCGACCAGGCCCTCGCGTACGGCGCCCTCGACTCCGCCAACACCGCCCTGCCCAGGGCCGCCCGGGACGCCGAGGCGGACGTGTGGCGGGCGACCTACGCCCGGTTGCCGGCCACCAGCCACCCGAACATCGCGGCCACCGCCCGCCATCTCGTCGCCTCGATGCGGGGGAGCTCCTATCCGGCCGCCCTCGACCTGCTGCTGACGGCTGCCGAAGCCCGGCTGGCCCGACCGGGCAACGGGAGCCGGCCGGTGGGCGACTGAACCGGCCGATCGGGGACAGACGTGTGCCGGGAGAACCTGCCGAGGGAGGAAGACATGGCACTGGTGACCGCGGCCGTCGTGGTGCTCGACTGCGCAGAACCCGAGAAACTCGCCGAGTTCTACCGGGAGTTCCTGGACGGTGAGGACGGCGAGGCCTCGGCCAACCTGGTCGAGATCCGGACCGCCGACGGCTTCCGGATCGCCTTCCGGCGCGACGTCAACGCGACCCCGCCGAGCTGGCCCCGGCCCGAGAACTCGCTCCAGGCCCATCTCGACTTCCTGGTCCGGGACCTCGACGAGGCCGAGCGCCGGGTGGTCGCCCTCGGCGGACGTCCGATCGAGACGAAGGACCCGGCCGGGCCGTACGAGGAACGCGGGTACGCCGACCCGGCCGGACACTCCTTCACCCTGCGCCTGGTGCCGCCCTCGGCGCCCAAGCAGGGCTGAGACCGCTCAGTCCCGGCCGCCCCCGCCCACCGTCGGCCACACCCCGGTGGAGCGCTCTATCGCCGTCGCGCCGGTACGGTCCACGGCGCTGCGCACCACCGCGAAGACCGCGCCCTGGACCGCCGCGGCCAGCAGCACCTCGCCCCAGCCGCGGTCCCGGTCCAGCGCGTCCGGCGCGTCGTCCTCGCCGCGCAGCGCCTTCCAGGTCCGGCGGAAGGCCAGCGCGCCCAGCGCCCCGCCGGCCCAGCTCAGCACGAGACCGAGGGGTGCGTACACGAGCGGGAGCTTCAGCTTCTTCCTGGTCCTGGCCATGCCTGCCTCCGTGTTCTCAGGGCCGTCCGGCGACCGCGACCTCCTCGGCCGCCCGCACCGGGCCGGGTGGCGTCCCGTCCCCGAAGGGCCGGCCGCCGAGCTCCTCGCGGTGATGGGGCGCAAGCCACCCGGCGAGATCCGGACCGAGGGGCACGACACGGGTCGGGTTGATCCCGGTGTGGACCTGGTAGTAGTGCCGCTTGATGTGGTCGAAGTCGACGGTGTCACCGAATCCCGGTGTCTGGTAGAGGTCCCTGGCGTACGCCCACAGCACCGGGCTCTCGGCGAGCTTGTAGCGGTTGCACTTGAAGTGGCCGTGGTAGACCGCGTCGAACCGCACCAGCGTGGTGAACAGCCGGATGTCGGCCTCCGTGATCGTGTCCCCGACCAGGTAGCGCTGCCCGGCCAGCCGCCCGGCGAGCAGCTCCAGCCGCCGGAACACCCCGGCGCACGCCTCCTCGTACGTCTTCTGCTCCGGCGCGAACCCGGCACGGTAGACCCCGTTGTTGACGTCCTCGTACACCTCCGCGATCACCGTGTCGATCTCGTCCCGGTGCCGTGCCGGGTACAGGTCCGGCGCGCCGTCCCGGTGCAGTGCCGTCCACTCGGTGGCCAGGTCCAGGGTGAGTTGCTGGTAGTCGTTGGTGACCAGCTTCCCGCTCGGCACGTCCACGACCGCGGGCACGCTCACCCCGCCGGGGTAGCCGGTCTCCCGGCGGTCGTACGCCTCGCCGAGGTACCGGATGCCGAGCACCGGGTCACGGTCGCCGGGATCGAGGGTGAAACGCCAGCTGCGGTCGTCCTGGATCGGGTCGGTGACGGCGAGCGACAGGGCGTCCTCCAGGCCGAGCAGCCGCCGGGAGATCACCGCCCGGCTCGCCCACGGGCAGGCCCGGCTGACCACCAGCCGGTAGCGTCCGGCCGCCACCGGCCAGCCGCCCCGTCCGTCCGCGGTGATGCGGTCCGCGAAGTGACTGGTGGACCGTTTGAATGCCTTGTGTCCCAGCGCGCTGTTGCCGTCGCCGCCGCTCATGCGTCCTCCTTGCCCGGGGGCCGCCCCATGGTCGACCGGCGGCCCTGAGGGAATGCGTTCCCCCATTTCCGCCTCTCGCACGGAGTGATCAGCACGCGTCGGGGCAGTCGGCGGTCGTGAGCAGTACACCGTCGCAGAACCGATCGGAACAGCCGTATGCCGACCGCCGGACCCGGGTCACCGTGTTCGTGGCGCTCGCCGCCAACCTGGTGATCGCGGTCGCCAAGGCCGTCGGCGGAGTCGTCGCCGGCTCGCCCGCGCTGTTGTCCGAGGCCGCGCACTCCGTCGCCGACAGCCTGAACGAGGTGTTCCTGCTGGCCGCGTTGCGCCGCAGCCGCCGCCCGCCCGACGCCCGGCACCCGTTCGGCTACGGCAAGGAGCGCTTCTTCTGGGCCCTGCTCGCGGCCGTCGGGATCTTCGTCATGGGCGGCTGCTTCTCCTTCTTCCAGGGGATCGAGGCACTGCGCAACGGCGCGGACGAACAGCTCGGCGGCTATGTGGCCGGCCTCGTCGTGCTGGGCGTCGCCCTGCTCGCCGAGGGCGCTTCCCTGCTCCGGGCGCTGTACCAGGCCCGCCGGGAGGCGCGGGGGCTGCGGGATCCGGCACTGCGCACGGTGATCGCCGAGGACGGCACGGCCGTGCTCGGCGTCTGCCTCGCGATCGTCGGCATGGTGCTGCACATGGTGACCGGGCAGGTGGCCTGGGAGGCGTCGGCCTCGCTGGCGATCGGTGCCCTGCTGGTGTTCGTCGCCTACCGGCTGGGCGCCGAGGCCCGCGACCAGCTGATCGGGGAGGCCGCGGATCCGGAGCTCAGCGCCAGGATCCGGGAGCAGTTGGAGACAGAGCCCGAGATCGACAGCGTGGAGGCGCTGTTCACGATGCAGATGGGTCTGGAGTCGACTTTGGTCGCGGCCCGGATCGACCTGGTGCCCGGTCTCGACAGCGAGGAGGTGGAGGAGGTCCTGGTGCGCATCAAGGGGGCCCTCACCGACACGTTCCACGAGACCGACCAGGTCTTCCTGGACGTGACCGACCGCTCCGCGCAGGAGGCACGAGAAAGCCCCGCCGCGACGGGGGAACGCGGCGGGGCCTGATATTCGGCTGCCCGGCCCGAAGCCGGTTCATGCCTCCCGGAAACAGATTTTTCTAAATTCCGCCGGTCCCCGGCCGGATTGAATTCCCGGAACCGCCAATTCCCCGTGCCGCGGTTCCGGCCGCTCCGGTTCCGGCCGCATCGGACACGACCGTTCCGGTTCCGGCCACCTCCGTTCCGGCTGTTTCGGTTCCGGCTACCGGGTTCCGGCTACTTGGGTTCCAGTACGAACACCGGGATCTCCCGGCTGGTCTTCTTCTGGTAGTCGGCGTACGGCGGATACGCCGCGACCGCCCGCTCCCACCACTCGGCCTTCTCCGCGCCGGTGACCTCGCGAGCGGTCATGTCCTGCTTGGCCGGCCCGTCCTGGAGCTCGACGACCGGGTGTGACTTGACGTTGAAGTACCAGACCGGGTGCTTGGGCGCGCCGCCCTGCGAGGCGACCACGGCGTACTTCCCGTCGTGCTCCACCCGCATCAGCGGCGTCTTGCGGATCTTCCCGCTCTTCACCCCCAGGGTGGTGAGCAGGATGACGGGCAGGCCGGTGTCCATCAGGGTCGTGCCCTCCTTTCCGCCCGAGCTCTCGTACAACTCGACCTGCTCGCGCACCCAGGCGGCCGGGCTGGGCTCGTACTCGCCCTCAAGAGGCATGAGGTCCGTCCCCTCGTCGGTTCCAAGACTGACGTCATGATTCAACACGCGAAGTGCCCCGGATCATCCGTACGACACCGCTCCCGTGACGCGATCTCGCCCACGCGCCGCGTGCGCCGGACGTCAGCCCGGTGACAGCACCATCCGGGCCGCCAGCCCCAGCATCACGCAGCTCGACAGCAGCGCCGTGACCAGGCGCCCCCGGTGCCCGGTCAGGCCGCGGCCGAGGAGCGCCCCGCCGCCGGCCAGCAGGAGCTGCCAGCTCGCGGACGCCGCGAAGGCCGCGAGGACGAAGGCCCCCTGCTCCAGCGGCCGCACCGCATCGGCGGAACGCGTGCCGACCACCAGCGCCGCGAAGTAGATCACCGTCGTGGGGTTGAGCAGCGTGATCCCGAGGAGGCCGAGATACGCCCGTCCGGGGCCGGGTACCGGCCGCTCGGACCGGGTCGCGAGCCGCCGCTCCCGGTACTGGCGCAGCGCGACTGCCGCACCACGCACGGCGAGCCCCACGAGCACCAGCGCCGACGCCAGCCGAAGCGGCCCGAGCACCGGCACCAGCGCCGCCGCCAGGGCGGCGCCGCCGACGGTCGCCAGCAGGGCGTACAGGCCGTCGGCGCTGGCCACCCCGAGCGCGGCGCAGGCGCCGGTCCGCAGTGACGTGCGAGCCGTGAGGGACACTAGATACGTGCCGACCGCGCCGACCGGGACGGCTATGCCGTACCCGGCGAGCAGGCCGGCGAGCAGCGCGGCCGTCACGCGCGTGCGGGCTCGGGCCTCCGGGGACGCCCCGGCTGCTGCTGGACCCGCACCCGACGGAAGGTCGTGGAGGTCAGCGGCGCAGTGGCGTCAGGAGAGTTCATGCGCAGATCCTGGGGCCCGCGCCGCCGCACCGGCAAGCGAATTTCGGCGCGGAATCGTCCCCCGACCGAACGCGGTTCGGCCAGATCATCCGATGCGGCGATCTGGCCGAACTTCCGGTCGCCACATAGGTGCCCCGAGCATCTAATGAAGATCGGCACGACGTACGAAACTCGTCTGCGAGGTCTTCCATGAAAGAACTGACGGACCTGACGGAACCCACCTCTCCCGCCGGCCGGGCCGACCCCGTGGCCTGGCCGCAGGACCGCACGTGCCCCTACCACCCGCCCACCGGCTACGACCCGCTGCGCGACGGCGCCCCGCTGTCCCGCGTCACCCTCTACGACGGCCGCACCGTCTGGGCGGTCACCGGCCACGGCGCGGCCCGGGCGCTGCTCTCCGACCCCCGGCTCTCCAGCGACCGCCGGCGGGAGGACTTCCCGATGCCGAACGCCCGGTTCGCGGCGGCCCGGGAGCGCCGCCAGGTCGCACTGCTCGGCCTCGACGACCCCGAGCACCAGATCCAGCGCCGGATGCTGATCCCCGACTTCACCCTCAAACGCGCGACCGGGATGCGGCCCGCCATCCAGCGGATCGTCGACGAGCTGCTCGACAGAATGATCGCCGCGGGACCGCCCGCCGACCTGGTCGGCTCCTTCGCGCTGCCCGTGCCGTCCATGGTCATCTGTGACCTGCTCGGTGTGCCCTACGCCGACCACGAGTTCTTCGAGGCGCAGTCCCGGCGGCTGCTGCGCGGTCCGGAGCCCGCCGACTCCCTGGACGCGCGCGACCGGCTGGAGGCCTATCTGGGCGACCTGGCCGACCGCAAGAGCCGGGACGAGGCGCCCGGCGACGGGGTCCTCGACGACCTCGTGCACGAGCGGCTGCGCGAGGGCGCCCTGGACCGCGCCGAGGTCGTCGCGCTGGCCCTCATCCTGCTGGTCGCCGGGCACGAGACCACCGCCAACATGATCTCGCTCGGTACCTTCACCCTGCTCCAGCAGCCCGAGCGGCTCGCCGAGCTGCGCGCCGACCCCGCGCTGGTGCCCGCCGCCGTCGAGGAACTGATGCGGATGCTGTCCATCGCCGACGGGCTGCTGCGCGTCGCCCTGGAGGACATCGAGACGGGCGGCACCACCATCCGCAAGGGCGACGGCGTGCTCTTCGCGACCTCGGTGATCAACCGCGACGAGTCCGTGTACGACGCCCCCGACACCCTCGACTGGCACCGCCCGGCCCGCCACCACGTGGCCTTCGGCTTCGGCATCCACCAGTGCCTGGGCCAGAACCTGGCCCGCACCGAGCTGGAGATCGCCCTGCGCACCCTGTGGGAGCGGCTCCCGGACCTCCGGCTGGCCGCGCCCCCGGAGGAAATTCCCTTCAAACCCGGCGACACGATCCAGGGGATGCTGGAACTCCCCGTGACCTGGTAAGAGGCTCCTGCCATGCACATCGAGATCGACACGGACGTCTGCATCGGCGCGGGGCAGTGCGCCCTGACCGCCCCGAACGTCTTCACCCAGGACGACGACGGCTTCAGCGCCCTGCTCCCCGGCAAGGAGGACGGGGGCGGCGACCCGCTGGTCAAGGAGGCGGCCCGGGCCTGCCCGGTGCACGCCATCACGGTCAAGGAACCGACGGGTTAGGGGGTGTCCGGCAGATCACGCCGCAGACGCGGTGTCCGGCCCGAGCACCGCCGTCCGGTGGCCGCCGAGCCGACCCGCGTCGACGCGGCTCCCTTCCCGGCCTTCCCGGCCTTCCCGGTCGGCCGGGAGGAAGCGGCCGCCGCCTTCCTGCCCGGGGCCCGCACCGCCCGGTCCCGGCCGGCCGCCGCGGACCGGCCTCACCCCGCGCGCAGCAGCACCCGGGCCGCCGCGCGGGCCTCCGCCGCGGGCTCCGTGCTCCCGGTGACGCCCGCGGTGACCATCGCCCCCTCGGCGAGCAGGAACAGCGGCCCGGTGAGCGCGGCGTCCAGCCCGGCGTCGGCCACCAACTGCGCCAGGTAGTCCCGGAACGCCCGCTTGTGGCCCCGCACCCGGGCCACCACCCGCGGGGAGGTGGCGCCGAGCTCGCCGTACGCATTGATCCAGGCGCACCCCCGGAAGTCCGCCTCCCCGAACCACCCCTCCAGCCAGTCGAAGACCGCGAGCAGCCGCTCCCGGGGGTCCTCGTGAGCCCGGACGTACTCGGCCAGCCGCTGCCGCCAGCGCACGTCGCGCCGCTCCAGATAGGCCGTCACGAGCTGCTCCTTCGCGGGAAAGAGCTGGTAGAGCCGTTTGAGGGAGACGCCGGAGGCGCCGCGTATGTCGTCCATGCCGACGGACTGCACCCCACGCCCGTAGAACAGCCGTTCGGCGGCGTCCAGCGCCTGCTCACGCGCGACCACGCTGTCCATGGGCTCCTCCTTGACGTGAGAACGTGCGTTCTCCTACGGTAGCAGCGACTCGGAGAACGCACGTTCTCCCTTCGACCAGGAGGAGATCATGGCCGACCGCCCGCCCCTGCCGCCCTTCACCCGGGAGACCGCCCTGCAGAAGGTCCAGGCCGCCGAGGACGCCTGGAACACCCGTGACCCCGAGCGGGTCGCGCTGGCCTACTCCGAGGACTCGCTCTGGCGCAACCGCGACACGTTCGTCACCGGCCGCGCCGCGATCGTCGAGTTCCTCACCGCGAAGTGGGCCCGCGAGCTCGACTACGCGCTCCGCAAGGACCTGTGGGCCTTCGACGGCGACCGCATCGCGGTCCGCTTCCAGTACGAGTGCCACGACGCGGACGGCCAGTGGTGGCGCTCGTACGGCAACGAGCTGTGGGAGTTCGACGGGCACGGACTCATGACCCGGCGCGAGGCCAGCATCAACGACGTGCCGATCGGTGAGCACGAGCGCCGGATCCACGGTCCGCGTCCGGAGTCCGAGCGGGGTCTGTCCTTCCCGCTGCGGTAGCCGCCCGCATAGGGTTCCCGGATGACCGACGAGCCCCGCAAGCCCTTCCTCTACCTGGTCGTCTGCGCCGCCGGCATCGCCGCGGGCGTCGGCAGGCTCATCGCCGCGGCCCAGGACCGCGGCTGGGAGGTCGGGATCATCGCCACACCCGTGGCGGTGAACGGCTTCTTCGACATCGCCGAGGCGGAGGCGCGCACCGGCCGACCGATCCGGTCGGCCTGGCGCCGCCCCTGCGACCCGCGCCCTTTCCCCGCGCCGGACGCCGTGGTCGTCGCCCCCGCCACCTTCAACACGGTCAACAAGTGGGCCGCCGGACTCGCCGACACCCTCGCCGTCGGCACCCTGTGCGAGGCCCTCGGACTCGACGTCCCGATCGCGGTCCTGCCCTGCGTCGCCGGCGCGCTCGCCGCACACCCCGCCTACCAGGAGAGCCTGACCCGGCTGCGCGCGCTCGGCGTCCGCTTCGGCGACCCCTACGCCGGCCAGGCCGCCGCGGACGGCGGCCGCCCCGAGTTCGCCTGGGAACGCGCGCTGGACCTGCTGGACCGGCCCTGACGGTGCCCCGCCGCGTCCGATAACCGCCGCCACGACAGGAGGCCGGCCGGCCGGCCGACGTACGCTCGCCTCTGTACGACGTGATCTCGACGGTGGGAGACAGCGATGGAGTACGTGAAGCTCGGCCGAACCGGCATGGACGTGTCCCGCATCTGCCTCGGCTGCATGACCTACGGCCTGCCCGACCGCGGCACCCACGAGTGGACCCTCGACGAGGCGGCGGCCCGCCCGCTGATCCGGCAGGCGCTCGATGCGGGCATCAACTTCTTCGACACCGCCAACGTCTACTCCGACGGCACCAGCGAGGAGATCGTCGGCAAGGCGCTGCGCGACTTCGCCCGGCGCGACGAGATCGTCCTCGCCACCAAGGTGCACGGCCGGATGCGCCCCGGCCCCAACGGCGGTGGCCTGTCCCGCAAGGCGATCCTCGCCGAGATCGACCACAGCCTCAGCCGCCTGGGCACCGACTACGTCGACCTGTACCAGATCCACCGCTACGATCACGCCACGCCCGTCGAGGAGACGATGGAGGCGCTGCACGACGTCGTCAAGGCCGGCAAGGCCCGCTACATCGGCGCGAGTTCGATGTACGCCTGGGAGTTCTCCAAGGCCCAGTACACGGCCGAGCGGCACGGCTGGACCAGGTTCGTCTCCATGCAGAACCACTACAACCTCCTCTACCGCGAGGAGGAACGCGAGATGCTGCCGCTCTGCGCCGACCAGGGCGTGGGCGTACTGCCGTGGAGCCCGCTGGCCCGGGGCCGTCTCACCCGGGACTGGGGCACGGTCACCGAGCGCAGCGCGAACGACAACTTCGGCAGCCGCCTCTACCAGGAGGGCGACCGCGCGATCGTCGAGGCGGTCACCCGCATCGCAGACGACCGGGGCGTCCCGCGCGCCCGGGTGGCCCTGTCCTGGCTCCTCCACCAGAACACGGTCACGGCCCCGATCATCGGCGCGTCGAAGCCGAACCACATCGAGGACGCGGTGGCGGCCGTCGAACTGGTCCTCAGCGACAAGGAGCTGGAGGAACTGCAGCAGCCCTACGGCCCCCATCCGATCTCCGGTCACTGAAGCGCCCCCTCAGGGGCGCCGACGGTCCCCCCGGCCGCTGGCCGGGGGGAGGAGACGCGCGATCAACCCTCACCCACCCCCACCCGCACCCGGATCACAACCGCTCGGTCCCGCACGGACCACCCCCTTCGCTCTCCAGCAGAGGTACAGGTTCCCCACCCATGGACAACGTCCGGTAGTACCCGCCGATCCGCTCGGCCGACCGCCCCACGTAATGCCCGATGAACGACCGCCGGAACCGCCCGGCGGAGCTGTTGGGCTGTGACCCGTGCACCAGGCTCCCGTTGAAGAACAGCACGTCCCCCGGCCCCATGTCGACCGGCACCGCCGTGAGCCCCTCCGGCGGTGCCACGTACTCCCGCGCGAACGACAGCTGCGCATCCGACTCCTCGGGGCAGAACAGGTCCATCCGGTGCGTCCCCGGCACCACCTCCAGGCCGCCGTTCTCCCGGTCGATCGCCTCACAGGCGACCCACGCGGCGACGCACGTCCCCGGCTCCACCCGCAGGTAGAAGTTGTCCTGATGCAGGGCCTGCCCCCGGGCCCCCGGCGGCTTGAAGTAGAACATGCTCTGCGCGGCCAGCACCTCCTCCCCGAACAGCGCCTCCAGGACCACCCGCAGCCGCGCGTCCAGCAGGAACCGCCGCGCGAGCGCACTGATCTCGTGCGGCTGCATCACCCGCGGATACCGCTGCAGCGGATCCCCCGCCGGCCGCGGCTCGAAGTGGCCCGGCACGGGCCGCCCCGCCGCGTGCAACGCCGCGAACTCCGCGCACAGCCGGTCGATCTCGTCGTACCCGAACAACCCCCGCACGACGGTGAACCCGTCCTCCTCGAACTGCCGCGAGACGGTGGTGTCGATGCCCGTGGCTGTCATGCCCGCCCTCCTCGGTCCGGTGCCCTGGACCTGTCACGCTAGGGCGACGCCACCGCGGAGAGGATGCCCATGAGCGCTGCGGAGCTGCCCGGCACTGCTGTCCCCGCCCCGCCGCCGGGCATGGTCGTCACCGGCCGCTACGACGAGGGACCCGGGTACCGGATCAACCGCCCCGAGGGGGCGAGCAGTTGGCTGCTCACCTGGACGACGGCCGGCAGCGGCCTGCTCGGGCAGGGTGCCGTGGAGACCGTCGCCCGCGCCGGCGACCTCGTCGTGCTCGCCCCGGGCGTCCCGCACAGCTACGCCGTCGAGCCCGGCGCGCGCCGCTGGCGGTTCTGGTGGACGCACTGCCAGGTCCGCCCCCACTGGGTGCCGTGGCTGGCTCCCCGCGCCCTCGGCGACGGCGTGTACGCCGTCGGCGCACCGGACGGCACCCACGCCCGGATCGAGGCGGCCTTCCAGCGCGTGCTCGCCGACTCCCGCTGGACCGGCAGCGGCGCGCCGCCCGCTCCGGCGGCCGGTGACGACCCCGTCGCCGTCGCGCACGGCAGCGCGGCCCGCGAACTCGCCCTGTGTGCGCTGGAGGAGGTCGTTCTGCTCGCGACCGCCGGCGCGCAGCCGGCGGTGCCCGGACGGGACGCCGGGGACGAACGGGTGCGCCGCGCCGAGGAACTGATCGCCGCCGACCCGGGCGCCCCGCACACCGTCCGCTCGCTCGCCGCGCGTGTCGCGCTGTCGCCGTCCCGTTTCGCCCACCTCTTCACCGCCCGGACCGGCGTGCCGCCGATGCGCGCGCTGCGTGAGGCGCGGCTGCGACACGCCGTCCGGCTGCTGGAGGGCAGCGACCTGACCGTCGAGCGGGTCGCCGCCGCGTCCGGATTTCCCAGCCCGTTCCACTTCAACCGGGTTTTCCGAGAAAGATACGGTGTCCCGCCCGGCGCCTACCGCTCCGGCGAACGTCCGTAATGCGCCCGGTTATTGGTTCCGGACCGCCGGTCACCCGGCGGCTCGTGCAGGTCGGGGCGTGGTTCAATGGTTCGTGTCGATACCGGGGCGGTCGGCTCTGAATCCCCGCCCAAATGGTGATGTCGATACGGCGACAAAGTGCCCACCCTGTCATTGACAAAGCGTCAAATTGGCGTAGTGCCCGGGCAATGCGCAAAACCCAGGGATCTCTTGTTCTGCCGTGCTGGCCTGTGCAAAGGTGTGGCGTGTCGGCATGCGGACAATTATTTTCGACCGCCGCGTGCGCGAGGCCGCTCCCCGCGTGCCGAACCCCCCAACAAGCCCATCCGGCCTTGGCGTCGGCGGGGCCGCATACCGGCCGCATACCAGACGGTATGGGCTGAATCCCGCGTTGCGTCTGGAAGGAATGCAGCCGTGAATGACGCAGGCCTGGGGAATTCCCCTACCCCCGCCCGGCCGTTCGGCGTCACCGACGAGCAGCTCAGCGCCGAGCTCAAGCAGTGGACGGGTACGGCACCCGCCCTGCATCCCGTCGGTGAACTCCTCGACCGGCACTGGGAAGCGGCCTTCGCCTACGCCCGTCTGTGCGCCGACGGGACGCGCGGCGCGGGAATGCTCACCACCGCCGCATTCACCCGGCTCTTCGGCGAATCCCTCCGCCAGGCCGGGCCGACCGCCGCCTGGCGCCCCCAGCTCCTTGTCACCGTCCGGCGCATCGCCGCCGAATGGGACCACGACGGCCGCGGCGAACTGCTCCACCCGCAGTTGCGCGCCGGCAAGGGCGAGCGGGCCGCCTCCCGGCTGCTCCCGCCCGCGAACCGGCGGCTGCTCTCCCGCGCGTTCCAGCGGCTCACCCCGTCGTCGCGGACCGTGCTGTGGCACACCGAGGTCGAGTCGGAGCCCCTGGCCGCCCCCGCGGCACTGCTGGGCCTGGACGAGCAGGACGCGCACGTCGAACTGCGCCGGGCCCGCGAGCGGATGCGCGAGGAGTGCCTCCAGGTGCACCGCGAACTCGCCCACGAGGACGAGTGCCAGCGCTACGTCCGGATGATCGACGTGACCTTCCGGCGCGGCGGGATCGACGTCGACCGCGACCTCCAGCAGCACCTGAACGGCTGCAAGCACTGCCGGTACACCGCCGACCAGCTCCACCAGTTCAACGGCGGCCTCGGTATCGCCCTCGCCGAAGCCGTGCTCGGCTGGGGCGCCCGCGCCTACCTGGAGTCCCGCGCGGCACGACCGGCCGAACAGCCCGCCGAACCCCCGGCCGCACCCGCCGCCGGGTTCGCGGGCGGCGAGGCCTTCGCACCGCCCACCGCCCCGGGCAAGGACCTGCTCGTGCACCCGGCCGCCTCCCGCCGCGCCAAGCAGCGCGCCGCCCGCCGGGTCCGCCGCCGCAACCTCGCCGTGGCCGTGGGCACCGTGAGCGGCCTGGTCGTGCTGCCGCTGGTGCTGTGGTCGGTGCTCGGCTCCGGCGACGACGCCACCTCGGCCACCGCCAAGCCGTCCGCCACGCCGGCCGGCTCCGCCACCTCCGGACCGTCCTGGGTCGGCACCAGCCGCACCACCCAGGGCACCCTGCGCGGCCGGCTGCACAACATCGCCTCCGGCCTGTGCATCGGCGTGGTCGGCAAGAAGGCCGTCAAGGGTGCCGAGACCGAACTCGCCGAGTGCTCCTCGGTCGCCGGCCAGCAGTGGACGTACGACGGTGACGGACTGCTGCGCAACGCGGCCGCCCCCGGTCTGTGCCTCGACTCGCACCTCGGCTACTCCGTCCGGCTCGCCCCGTGCACCGCCGCGGACGGGACCAAGGCGAAGAGCGTCCACTACGACTTCACCCTCCAGGGGGCGCTGGTGCCCCGCTGGGACCAGGACCTGGCGCTCGCCCCGGCCGCCACCGACGGCGGTGGCGCCCTGGTGGTCAAGAACCGGACGAACGCCAATGCCCAGCGGTGGGTGATGGACACGTCCCAGCCCGACCTGCAGATGCAGATCGTCAACTGGGACGCCGACACCACCCCGACGCCGACCCGGGCCCCGGCCGCGTCCGCGTCCGCCACGCCGACCACCAAGGCCGTGAAGCCCGCGACGCCGACGCCGACCCCGTCGGCGTCCAGGACGGCCGCGCAGCCGACACCGTCGAGCAGCACCGGCTACGACCCGTGCGTCGAGTACCCGGGCTACTGCTACGGCTCCGGGAGCGGCCAGTACGGCGGCTGGGGCGGCGGCGGTTACGGCGGTGGCTACGGCGGCGGTGGCGGGGGCCGCTACGGGCACTGAGCCCGGGCGGGGTCAGGGGTGCGGCGGCGCGGGCGGCATCGTCCTCAGGTCCGGCGCGCCCTCCGGCCACACCAGCAGCACCGGGCACGGCGCGTGGTCGACCACGAACCGCGCCGCCCTGCCCAGGCTGTGCGGCCCGAGCCGGGACCGGTCGCCGTCCCGGGCCAGGACCAGCAGACCGGCGTCCTCGGCGGCGGCCACCACCTCCCGCTCGACCCGGCCGACCCGCTCCAGCCGGGTGCACGGCCGCCCCAGCCGGGCCTCGGCCGCGGCCAGCAACTCCGCCGCCGACGTGTCGCCGAACTCCACCAGCCGCCCCTCCGGGTCCGGTTCCGAGCCGGCCCGGCCCAGCAGCCCCGCGAAGGCGCCGTGCGCGAGCCCGGCCACCCCGGGCTCGGCCACGTGCAGCAGCACCACCTCGGACGCGTCCGGCGCATAGCCGCGCGCCGCCTCCACACAGGCGGGCCAGGTGCCCTCGACCAGCCAGACGATCACCCGCATGTCCATCGCCTCCGAGCTAGCTGCCGACTGGATTCCCGACTACGCCGGACCCGTTCACACTCCGACCACCTGGAGCGCCCCCCACAGTGCCACCACCGCCGCGCACAGCGCGGTCGGCACGGCGAGCAGGCCCAGGCGGGTGAACTCGCCGAGGTCCACGCCGTGGTCGTGCTGGTGCACGATCCTGCGCCACAGCAGGGTCGCGAGCGAACCGGCGTAGGTGAGGTTCGGGCCGATGTTCACCCCGAGCAACACCGCCAGCACCGCGCCCGGACCGGCCGGGGCGGCCAGCGGCAGCAGCACCAGCACCGCCGGCAGGTTGTTGACGATGTTCGCGAGCACGGCCGCCAGCGCCGCGACGCCGAGCAGCGCCGGCAGCCCGGTCCCGCCCGGCAGCACATGGCCGAGCGCGTCCGCGAGCCCGTTGTCGACGACCGCCCGCACCACGATCCCGAGCGCCAGCACGAACGCCAGGAAGGCGGGCGCGGCCGCCTTCACCACCGTCAGCGGCGTCGCCCGCCGCCGCAGCAGCGCCCGCCCGGCCAGCACCAGCGCACCCGCGCACGCCGCCCAGGCCGGGTCGACGCCGACCGCCGAGGTGAGCACGAACCCCGCGAGCGTGCAGGCCACCGTCGCCAGCGCGAACACCGGCAGCCGGGGCGGCTCGCCGGAGTCCCCGGAGCCGGGGGCCGCCGAGGACAGGTCGCGGGCGAAGAACCGCCGGAACACCAGGTACTCGGCGCCGATCGCCACCAGCCAGGGCAGCACCATCAGCGCCGCGAACCGGGTGAAGCTCAGCCCGCTCGCCGCGAACGCCAGCAGGTTCGTCAGATTGGACACCGGCAGCAGCAGCGAGGCCGTGTTCGACAGGTGCGTACAGGCGTAGACGTGCGGTTTCGCCCGCACCCCGGACCGGGCCGCGGTCGCGAACACCACCGGCGTCAGCAGCACCACCGTCGCGTCCAGGCTCAGTACGGCGGTGATCACCGAGGCCAGTGCGAAGACGGCGGTCAGCAGCCGCACCGGCCGCCCGCCCGACCAGCGCGCCATCCACGCCCCGCAGGCCTGGAACAGGCCCTCCACGTCGCAGAAGTGGGCCAGCACCAGGACCGCGGCGAGGAACCCGACGACCGGCCCCAGCTGCTCGGCCTCCGCCCGCGCGTGGTCGAGGGAGATCGCCCCGGTGGCGACGACGACGCCCGCCGCCGGCACGGCGAGCACCGCCTCCGGCCAGCCGCGCGGCCGGATCACGGCCCAGGCCAGCACGGCGGCGAGCAGGAGGACGGACAGGGTCTCGGCGAGCGGGGTGTTCAGGGCGCGTCCCTCGGAGGCGTGATCAAGTACGGCCTTCCCATGAAAGCAGATGAAGGCGGACCGGCCCCGGCTACGCGGAAGGAGTACCCGCTGCGCCCAGGAACTCGCCCCAGCCGCCCGTCGGCTCCTGGCCCGGGTTCAGCGTGCGCAGCGTTCGCAGCACCGCCGGGTCCTGCGCCTCCAGCCACGCGACCAGCTGCTTGAAGGACACGAAGCGCACGTCGTCGTACTGGGCCATCCGGCCGATCGCCTCCTCGACGGCGTCCATGTAGATGCCGCCGTTCCAGCGCTCGAAGTGGTTGCCGATGAAGAACGGCGCCCGGTTGGTGGTGTAGGCCCGTTCGAAGCCTGCCACGTAGCTGTCACGGGCCTGGGCGCGCCAGGCGTCGTACTGCGCCTTGTCGCCCAGCGGGTTTCCGGCGGACTGGTTGTACATCATGTTGTAGTCCATCGACAGGACCTGGAAGGAGTGACCGGGGAACGGTATGGACTGCAGGGGGAAGTCCCAGATGCGGTTGCCCTGTACCTTGCCCGGCCAGATCTGCAGGCCGCCGGGGGAGGAGGCGTCGTACTTCCAGCCGAGCGCGGCCGCGGTGGGCAGCAGGTTGGCCTGGCCCTCCAGGCACGGGGTGCGGCCGCCCGCCAGCTCCTTGCGGTAGTCGAAGGGCAGCGGCTCCAGGTCGGTGAATCCGGTGTTCGTCTTCCACTTGGTGACGAAGTCCACGGCCTGGTCGATCTCGCTGCGCCACTCGGCGGGGGACCAGTTGCGCACGCCGTCGGAGCCGCAGAAGTGCCCGTTGAAGTGGGTGCCGATCTCGTGGCCCTCCAGCCAGGCGGCGCGCACCTGCTGGAGCGTGTTGTGGATGTGCCCGTCGGAGAGGTAGCCGATCGCGGAGGCGCCGACCGGATGCTGCGGGGGACGGTAGAGGTCCTTCTTGGACTCGGGCAGGGTGTAGATGCCGGAGAGGAAGAACGTCATCTTCGCGCCGTGGTCCGCGGCCACCTTGCGGAAGCGGGAGAACAGCTTGTTGCTGAGCTCGCCCGCGCCGTCCCAGGAGAACACCACGAACTGCGGAGGCTTGCTGCCGGGTGCCATCCGGGCCGGCTTCGGCTGGTGCGGCTGCGCGCCGGTGTCGGCGGTGGAACCGTCGCCTATGAGCTTCAGCGGCTCGGCCGTCGCGCCGCTCTTGGCGCCGCCGTCCCTGACGCCGTCGGCCGAACCGCTGCCGCCCGGTGTCCAGCTGCCGTTCGAGCATGCGGAGAGTGCGCCCAGGGCCCCCGCCGTCGCGCCCGCCGTCAGCACCCGCCTGCGAGAGATGCCGCTCATGTCCGTCCCCGATTCCGTCGTCCCGGCCCCTCGCGGAGCCCCGTTGCCATGTGGTCGACGGGTTCGATGGGCGGTCGGACGGAAAAGATCGGAGCCGGCCGTGCGTGTTGCACGCCTGTGACAGTTGTGGCCCGGACATGACGAACCCCGCTGCCCGGGGGAGTGGGCAGCGGGGTCCGGTCAGGGGGTGGTCAGGCGCCGCTGCCGGCGCTGAAGACGCCCAGGCGCACCGACGAGGCGTTCCCGGAGACCGGGACCACGCCGTTCTTCCAGGTGACCTTCAGCGAGTCCTTCTCGTCCGGCGGGGTGACCAGGAGCGCGGCCGGCGTCGCCGTCCCGGCGCCGCTGATCTCCGGGTTGGAGAAGGTCAGCCCCGCCCAGGCGCTCTGGCCCGGCTTGAGGGTGACCGTCGACGCGGTGGCGCCGGACACGCGCTGCGGGTCCGGGCCGAGCTGGGTGCCGGAAGCGTTCACGAAGGCGGCGCCCGGGAAGCCACGCACCGTGCAGGTGCGGCCCGACTTGTTGGTGAGCACGATCGGGAAGTTCTCCTGGCCGGCCCCCGGGTTGTTGCCGCCCACCGAGGCCGACAGCTCGGAGGTGTGGCAGCGTGTCCCGGCGGCGCTGCCCGTCGTGGTGCCGCCGGTCGACGAACCGCCGGTCGCCGCGCCGCCGCCCGTCGACGAGCCGCTGCTCTGCGAGCCCGACGAGGATCCGCTGCCGGACGGGACGGCGGAGGTGCCCGAACTGTCCGTGCTCGACGCGTTGCCGGTCGCGGGCGCGGCCGTGCCCGACACCGACTCCGGGGACGTGCCCTGACCGCCGTTGCCGCACGCGGTCAGCAGGCCCAGGGCGGCGACCGTGCTCGCGAGCAGGGCCGCCCCGCGCCGCAAGGACTGGGACGTGTGCGCCATGTGTCTCACCACTCCTGGATGTGTCGTGGCACGCCCGCGAGGCGTGCCCGAGGCGCTCCGTGCGCCGTCACTCCCATCCGATGCGAGAAACGGCGGAAAAGTTCGGGGGCACGCCGGGATTCCTCGACTCAGGTGACCCGAAGGGACCGCAGTATGCCGTCCGTGACGGTCCTGTCGGCGGCGCCCTTCTGCCGCACCTGCACGTACACCTGCGGCCGGCTGTCCCCGCCGGCCGGGCGCAGGGCCGCCTCCTGGATGGAGCCGCCCGCGCCGGAACAGCCGCTCCAGCTGCGGACGCTGCCCTTCCAGTCGGTGCCGGTGAAGGCGCGGCTGCCGTCGTAGTGGCAGCCGGAGTGGGAGAGGGCGTCCACCTTGGCGGTGACGTCCCCGTGCTCGCTCAGGCCGATGAAGACGCCGTTCACCGCGCTCGTCAGGTCCTGCCACTCGGACACGTCGTCGGCGACCTCCAGGCCGGGCTGGTGCCCGGAGGCCAGTCCCAGGGCCTGCGGGTTCCAGCCGGAGTTCCGCAGCTCGCCCGCCCACCCGGACGGCACCTCGGCCACCACCCGCCCGGTCGAGTCGGCGACCCGCGTCCCGTCCCCCGCCGAACCGTTCCCGTCGAGCATCGTGACCGCGAGGGCCGTGCCCCCGGCCGCGAGGACCGCGGCGACGGTCAGCGTGACCGCGTTGAGCCGTCTGCGGACCCCGTCCAGGCGCCGGGGGCGGCGCGCCCTGCGGCCCGCCGCGGCCGCCGCCAGCCGGTCCAGCTCGTCCGCGAAGGCCTGCGCGGACGGCCAGCGTCGCTGCCGGTCCGGCTCCAGGGCCCGCAGTAGCGCCCGCTGCACGTCCTCGCCGAGGTCGGGCCGCAGCCGCTCCGGCCGGATCACCCGTCCGGGCGCCGCCGGTACCGTCCCGGTGACCAGCTCGTAGCCGACCGCGCCGAGCGCGTAGACGTCGGCGCGGGCGTCGATGCCCTCGCCGGGCTCGGCCTGCTCCGGCGGCTGGTACCCCGCCGAACCGGCGGCGAGGGTCAGCCCCGACGCCTGCGCCAGGCTCTTCGCCAGCCCCAGGTCGGCCAGCAGCACCCGCCGGGTGCCGTCCTGGGCGGTGCGCAGCAGCACGTTGGTCGGCTTGATGTCCCGGTGCACGATCCCGGCCCCGTGCAGGTCCGCCGCGCCGCGCGCCGCCAGCGCGGTCAGCCGCAGCGCGTCGGGGATCGGGAGCGGGCCGCCGCCGAGCAGGTCGGCGAGGGTGCCCGCGTCGGCGTACTCCATCACGAAGTACGGCCGCCCGTCCGGGAGTTCGCCGATGTCATAGACCTGCACCACGCGCTTGGAGTCGGCCCGCCGCAGCAGCCGCGCCTCGGAGAGGAAGCGGTCGTGGATGTCGAGCCGATGGGACCAGTTGTCGGCGAGCACCTTCACCGCGACCGGGGCGTCCAGCTGATCGTCGTGGGCGAGCCAGACCGTCCCGAAGGCACCGGTGCCCAGCCGCTGTTCGAGGCGATAGCGGCCGATCCGCTCCAGGGGTTGCATACGACTATCATGCCTGTCCTGAGATCGACTTCGAGGGGGACCTCCCGTGCCGGACGCCACGCTGACCGAAGACCTCGCCCGGCGGGCCGCCGCGGGCGACCAGGTGGCTCTGAACCAGCTGCTGTCCGAGGTCTGGCCGGACGTCGTACGCCGCTGCGGGCGGTTCCTGCCGTGCCGGGAGGACGCCGAGGAGGCGGCCCAGGACGTGCTGCTGCAGATCTCCCGGAAGATCACCACCTTCGAGGGCCGCAGCCGCTTCAGCACCTGGCTGTACACGGTCGTCGCCAACTGCTCCCGGCAGAAGTACCGGGACCTCAAGCGGCGGGCGGCGGAGCAGCCGGCGGCCATCGAACCCACCGCGCACGTCGACCCCCGCACGACGAGTGTGATCGCCGGGTCCCGGATCGATCTGCTGGAGGCGCTGGACCGGCTGGAGCGCGAGCATCCGCAGCTGGTCGCACCGCTCGTCTACCGGGACATCTGCCAGCTGGACTACGCCGAGGTCGCCGAGCGGGTGGGGATCCCGCTGGGCACCCTGAAGTCCCGGCTGCACGAGGCCCGCAAGCAGGTCCGGCCCTGGCTGAGCGCGCCGTGACAGCAGAAAGGGCCGCTCGACGGCGGCCCGCGGTGGGAGACACAGGGCGAGGTGTTCTTCTCCTCGCCCTTCTTAACGTATAGCGCACCGGGGGGCTTGCGGCAAGGCCCCCCTCGTCCCGCAGAATCGCAGGCCGAAGCCAGGAACCGCGGTATTTGGGGGATGCGCGACATGCGTGTGCTGTTGATGGGATATGGGTCGCGCGGCGACGTCGAACCGCTGGCGGGACTCGCGGTGGCGCTGCGCGAGCTCGGCGCCGAGGCGCGGGTGTGCGCACCGCCGGACGAGGAGTTCGTGGAGCTGCTGGCGCGTGCGGGCGTGCCGCACGTGCCGTTCGGGCCGTCGGTGCGCGCGCTGGTGACCCGGCCGAACCCGGCCCCGGAGGACGCGTTCAAACTCGCGCCCGAGCTGGTGGCCGCGCACTTCGACACGGTCGCCCCGGCGGCCGAGGACTGCGACGCGCTGGTCGCCGGCGGCCTGATGCCGGCCGGCGCGCGGTCGGTCGCCGAGAAGCTGGGCATCCGCTACGTGCTGACCTGCTTCCACACCGCGGGACTGCCGTCCTCGCGCTTTCCGCCGGCGGGCCGCCCGGGCCGCCCGGCCCCCGCCGACGCCGATCTGCCGACGCTGTGGAAGGTGGACGCCGAGCGGGTGAACGCCCTGTACGGCGAGGCGCTCAACACCCACCGGGCCGCGCTCGGCCTGCCCCCGGTGGACAACGTCCGCGACCACGTCCTCACCGGCCGGCCGTGGCTGGCGGCCGACCCGGGGTTCGCACCCTGGCAGGAGATGACGGACCTCGACCTCGTGCAGACCGGCGCCTGGCTGCTGCCGGACACCCGCCCGCTGCCCGCCGACCTGCTCGCGTTCCTGGCGGCCGGCGCACCGCCGGTGTACGTCGGCTTCGGCAGCATGGCCCTGCGCGGCGCGCCGGACGCCGCCCGGGTCGCCGTCGAGGCGGTACGCGCCCAGGGACGGCGCGTGCTCATCGGCCGCGGCTGGGCGGACCTCGCCCCGGACGACGGCGCCGACTGCCTCGCCGTCGGCGAGGTCAACCACCAGGCGCTGTTCCGCCGGGTCGCCGCCGTCGTCCACCACGGTGGCGCGGGCACCACGACGACGGCCGCCGTGGCGGGGGTGCCCCAGGTGGTCGTCCCCCAGATCGTGGACCAGCCGCACTGGGCCGCCCGGGTGGCCGCGCTCGGCATCGGCGCGGCCCACGACGGCCCGGTACCGACCGTCGGCTCGCTCTCGGCCGCGCTCGCGACCGCTCTCACCCCCGGCACCCGAGCCCGCGCGGCCGCCGTGGCCGGCACGATGCGCACCGACGGAGCGACCGTGGCCGCGCGGCTGCTCCTCGACGGCGCCTGAGCCGCCCCACCCGGCCACCGCTGGCGCTGCCCGACGGCGTGGGCCTCCCGCTCGGGCTCGGCCGGCCACGACGGCCCGTGGCCCGCCCGCCACCCACCGCGACCCGCGACCGGCCCCGGACGGCGGTCGCCGCCCCCGCCCCACCCGGCCACCGCTGGCGCTGCCCGACGGCGTGGGCCTCCCGCTCGGGCTCGGCCGGCCACTACGGCCCGTCGCCCGCCCGCCACCCACCGCGACCCGCGACCGGCCCCGGACGGCGGTCGCCGCCCCCGACTCCGCCCCCCCGTGTCCACCTGTTCGTCCCGCCCCCCCCCGTGTCCACCTGTTCGTCCCGCGTCCTTGCGGACGCCCTGCCGTGCGTGCCCGTGGCCGCACGGCCACCCCACGGAGCTGATTTTTTGAACCCCCTGACCACCAGCCCCTTCGACCTGCCCGAACGGCTCTCCGCCAAGGCCGACCCGGCCCTGATCGCCGACGACGAGCGGCACCTGGCCGCCGTCGCCGAGTGCCTCGCCCGGACGATCGCCGAACTCTCCGACCGCCTCGACGCCGAGCTCAGGGCGCCCGGCGGCACCGGCCGGGCCGCGATGGACCGGGACACCGAGGTCCACCGGCTCACCGCACGCCTGCGCACCCTGCGCCGCTTCGGCCTGGACCTCTGCCTGGGGCGCGTCGTCCCCGCCGACGACCCCGAGCCCGTGTACATCGGCCGCCTCGGCCTCACCGACGGCACGGGGCGACGGCTGCTGATCGACTGGCGCTCGCCCGCCGCCGAGCCGTTCTTCGCCGCGACCCACGCCGACCCGGCGGGGCTGCGCAGCAGGCGCCGGTACCGCTGGACGGACGGCCGGATCAGCGACTACTGGGACGAGGTGTTCACCGCCGACGGGCTCGTCGGGCACGCCGCGCTCGACGACCAGTCCGCGTTCATCGCCGGCCTGGGCGCCGACCGCTCGGAGCGGATGCGGGACGTGCTCGCCACCATCCAGGCCGACCAGGACGCGATCATCCGCGCCGGGTCCCGCGGCGCCCTCGTCGTCGACGGCGGCCCGGGCACCGGCAAGACGGTCGTCGCCCTGCACCGCACCGCCCACCTCCTGTACTCCGACCCGCGGCTCGGCCACCGCCGGGGCGGGGTGCTGTTCGTCGGCCCGCACCGGCCCTACCTGAACTACGTCTCCGACGTCCTGCCGAGCCTCGGCGAGGAGGGCGTGCAGACCTGCGTCCTGCGGGACCTCGTCGACGAGGGGGCGGCCGCCGTGGTCGAGACCGACCCGGAGGCGGCCCGGCTGAAGTCGTCCGCGGACATGGTGCGGGCGGTCGAGACCGCCGTCCGCTTCTACGAGGAGCCCCCGGACCGGGGGACGACGGTCGCCACCGACTGGGGCGACCTCCGGCTGACCGCCGACGACTGGGCCGACGCGTTCCGGGCACCGGCTCCCGGCACCCCGCACAACGAGGCACGCGAGCAGATCTGGGAGGAGCTGACCGCCATCCTGCTGGAGAAGTACCGCGGCGACGACGTGGCGCCGGAGGAGTTCCGCAGGTCGCTGCAGCGGGACCGGGACCTGGTGGACACCCTCGACCGCGCCTGGCCGCTGCTGGAGCCGACCGACCTGGTCGGGGACCTCTGGTCGGTGCCCGCCTACCTGCGGCTGTGCGCTCCCTGGCTCGGCCCGGACGACGTACGCAGGCTCCAGCGCGCCGACGCCCAGGCCTGGACGGTGTCCGACCTGCCGCTCCTGGACGCGGCCCGGCAGCGGCTCGGCGACCCGGAGACCTCGCGGCGCAGGCGCCGGCAGGAGGCCGTGCTCGCCGCCCAGCGCGAGCGCATGACCCAGGTCGTCGACAACCTGATCGGGGCCGTCCGGGACTCCGGCGCCGACGGCGACGACGGCGAGGGCCTGGTGATCATGCTCCGTGGCGAGGACGCCAAGGTCAGCCTGGTCGACGAGTCGGAGCTGGCCGTCCGCGCGCCGGACCTGCTGGCCGGCCCGTTCGCCCACATCGTCGTCGACGAGGCCCAGGAGCTCACCGACGCGGAGTGGCAGATGCTGCTGCTGCGCTGCCCGTCCCGGAGCTTCACCATCGTCGGGGACCGCGCCCAGGCACGGCACGGGTTCACGGAGACCTGGCGGGAGCGCCTGGCGCGGGTCGGGTTCGACCGGATCGAGCTCGCCTCGCTCAGCATCAACTACCGGACCCCGGAGGAGGTCATGGCGGAGGCCGAACCGGTCATCCGGGCCGTGCTCCCGGACGCCAACGTGCCGACCTCGATCCGCGGCGGCGGCCTGCCCGTGGTCCACGGATCCGTCTCCGAGCGGGACGAGATCCTGGGCACCTGGCTCGCCACCCACGCCGGGGGCGTCGCCTGCGTGATCGGCGACCCCGGGTTCACACCGACGCCCAGGGTCGGTTCGCTCACCCCGGAGCTTTCGAAGGGACTCGAATTCGACCTCGTCGTCCTCGTCGACCCGGAGAAGTTCGGCACGGGCGTGACAGGCGGTGTCGACCGCTACGTCGCGATGACGCGGGCGACCCGGCAGCTGGTGGTCCTTACCGGCGACTAGGCGCTCCGCCGGAGGTGCCGCGGCACGGTGTCCGCCGGCTGGCGGCGCCGTCGTGGCCGGTCGCGCAGTTCCTCCCCCGGCCGAAGGCAGGGGGCGCCCCCAGCGCCCCGAGGGGCGCCGGCCATCCAGGTCAGCCCGCGGGCCGGGGGGCACGCAGATGGGCGCGCTGCCGCAGCTCCTCGGCCTCGACCAGTTCCAGCATCGGCCTGCCCGGAGCGCACATCATGGTGACGACGAACTCGGTCCCGGCGTCGGTGAGCGCGTTGCCGTCCTGGTAGTGGATGACGTCGCCGCCCGGCTCCCAGAACGTGCCGCCGGCCTCGACGATCCGCTCGGGCTCGCCTTCCAGCTCGAAGCGGACCGCGCCCCTGACGACGTAGCCGAACGCGGGGCCGCTGTGCCGGTGCGGTGGGGTTCCGGGATCGCCGGGTTCCCACTCGACGCGGATGGTCATCGCCGACGCGCCCTCGGGGATGGTGAGGGGCGCGGCGTCCTGGAGCACCTTCGTCGCCCGGATCCAGCTCGGGCCGTCCGGATCGTCGCCGGAATGGGCGTGCTGTGGGGTCTCCGACACTGAGCCGTCCCTTCCGCGTCCGGTTCCGAGCGTGACCGACTGTACGACGGGCGGGCCCGTGACCGTTGCTTTCGCAACCGGGCGGCGGCTGCGTGTCGCGGGTGCCCGCTACGGTCCCGCGACCGCCACACCGAGCTCGGTCGCCGCGCGCACCGCGAACCACACCTCGGTGAAGGCGGCCGTCGTCGACAGGTCCCGGCCGGTCACCTCGCCGAAGCGGCGCAGCCGGTAGGCGAGGGTGTTGGGGTGGATGTGCAGGGCCGCGGCGGCGTCCTCGGTGCGCCGGTCGCGTTCCATCCAGGTGCGGACGGAGACCAGCAGCTGGGACCCGTGGGCCTCGTCGTAGCGCAGGGCCGCGCCGAGGACCTGCTCGACGAGGGCGGTCAGCAGCCGGCGGTCCTCCGGCAGCCAGCGCCCGGTGGCGTCCTCGCCGTAGTGGAGCAGCGGCTTGCCCGCCTCCTCCGCGCGGCCGGCCGCCCACTCCGCCTCCTGCAGGGCGACCCGCAGCGGCTCGCCGACGGCGACGGGCCGGCTCACCCCGCACACCGCGCCCGGCACCTCGGCCAGTGCCTCGGTGAAGCCGGGTTCGGCGAGGACCAGCCGGTCCTCGCCGCGGCGCAGGATGAGATGCGGGTGGCCGGACAGGGCGCCGGCCAGCTGTTCGTCCTGGGTGCGCCGGAGCACGGCGAGGACGACCGCCCGCCGGGCGTCCAGACCGTGGTGGGCCAGCCGGCGCTGGGCGCCGGCCGCGTCGAGGGTGTCCTGGAGCAGCTCGGCGAGGGTCTCCGCGCCCTCCCGCCGCAGCACCTCGCGCTCCTGGCGCACCATCGCGAGCCGCAGGGCGGCGACGGTGGCCAGGTGCTGGACGACGGCCAGCCCGGCCGGGCGCGCGCCGGCCTGTTCCAGCGCGACCAGGTAGCCGGCCGCGCCGCCCGGGCCGAGGACGGGCAGCACGAAGCCGCCGGGCACGGTCGGCGGGGCGTCCGGGTGCGCCGGGAGCACCGACAGGTCCTCCGGCGCCGGGACGCCGGGCAGCAGCGGGCGCCCCTGGGGGGTGCACAGGAAGATCCGGTAGCCGCTGAGCTGCTCCAGCCGGTCGAAGAGCGCGGGAATGTCCAGGTTCTCCTCGGCCATCCAGCGCAGCGCGCCGAACACCTGGAGCTGGGCGCCGAGCCGTTCGGCGGACTTCTCGCTGACCGCGGCGGCGACCTCCTGCGCGATGGTCACGAAGGGCACGGTGAGCGGCACCTCCAGGACCGGGAAGCCGCGTTCCTCGGCCGCGGCGAGGAAGGCCTGCCGCAGCGGCGGGGTGCGCAGCTGGGTGCTGAGCACCAGCGCCGCGACGCCCGCGTCGTCGAGACGTTCCAGATAGCGCCGCTGCGCCTCGCCGCCGCGCGGGACGGCGAGGCCCACGGTCATGAGCACCTCCGAACCCTGCAGCCACGGCGTGGGGTCCTCCAGCTCGCTTACGTGCGCCCAGGAGACCGTGCGGCCCAGGCCGCCGCCGCCCGCGAGCAGACGCATCTGCAACGCCGGGAAGGACAGCAGGTCGCCCACGGTGAGGACGGAACGCGGTGTCGCTTTGTGGTCGGGCACAAGACCACTGTAGTTCTTCGTGCCGTCAACAATTGACCCTGTCGGCCGGCCGTCCGCACACTGAGGCATCCCCCGCTACCGGAACCACCAGCTCCGGTCCAGGGTCCGCCCACCCGGCGGTGCACGCCCAAGGCTCGACAGGAAGGTTCCCCATGACGACCGAGCCCCGTGGACCCGTGGACTCCTCCCGGATCCCCCGCTACGCGGGCCCCGCGACCTTCGCCCGGCTGCCGCGTCTCGACGAGGTGCCCCGCGCGGACATCGCCGTCGTCGGCGTCCCCTTCGACACCGGCGTCTCCTACCGGCCCGGCGCCCGGTTCGCCCCGGCCGCCGTGCGCGAGGCGTCCCGGCTGCTGCGCCCTTACCACCCGGGGCTGGACGTGTCGCCGTTCGCGGCGGCCCAGGTCGCCGACGCCGGGGACATCCCGGTGAACCCCTTCGACATCAACGAGGCGATCGAGACCGTCGAGCACGAGGCCTCCCGCCTCCAGGCCGGCGGCACGAAGCTGGTGACCATCGGCGGCGACCACACCATCGCGCTGCCCCTGCTGCGCGCGGTCGCCAAGCGGCACGGACCGGTCGCCGTGCTCCACTTCGACGCCCACCTCGACACCTGGGACACCTACTTCGGTGCCGAGTACACCCACGGTACCCCGTTCCGCCGCGCCGTCGAGGAGGGCATCGTCGACACCGAGGCGCTCAGCCACGTAGGCACCCGCGGCCCCCTGTACGGCAAGCGGGACCTGGAGGAGGACCGCAGGCTCGGGTTCGGCATCGTCACCTCCTCCGACGTACTGCGCCGCGGCGTCGACGACACCGTGGACGCGCTGCGGCAGCGCATCGGCGACCGGCCGCTGTACGTCTCCGTCGACATCGACGTCCTCGACCCCGCACACGCCCCCGGCACCGGCACCCCGGAAGCCGGCGGCATGACCTCGCGTGAGCTGCTGGAGATCCTGCGCGGCCTCGCCGGGCTCAACCTCGTCGGCGGCGACGTCGTCGAGGTCGCCCCCGCCTACGACCACGCCGACATCACCTCCGTCGCCGCGTCGCACGTCGCCTACGACCTGATCAGCCTGTTCACCCTGGACTCCGCCGGCCCTCGCGAGGAGCAGACATGACCCCCAGCCCCCAAGCGGAGCAGCACGACGCCCCGTCGCTGACCGAGATCGAGACCTACGGCGTCGAGCGCATCCCGGACGCCGACCGCACCGCCCGGCCGCTCGACCTGTTCCGGGTCGCCTTCGGCGGTGCGAACACCTTCGCCACCTGCGTCCTCGGCGCCTTCCCGATCCTGTTCGGGCTCTCCTTCTGGCAGGGCCTCGCGGCCACCGGCCTCGGCCTCGCCGTCGGCGCCCTGATCCTCGCGCCGCTCGCCGTGTTCGGCCCGCTGAACGGCACCAACAACTCGGTCTCCTCCTCCGCCCACCTGGGTGTGCACGGCCGGGTCGTCGGCTCCTTCCTCTCCCTGCTGACCGCGGTCGCCTTCTTCTCCATCTCCGTGTGGTCCTCCGGTGACGCCCTCGTCGGCGGCGCGCACCGGATGTTCCACCTGCCGACCAACGACGGCGTCTACGCGCTGGCGTACGGGCTGTTCGCCGCGCTGGTGCTGACGGTGTGCATCTACGGCTTCCGGTTCATGCTCTTCGTGAACAAGATCGCGGTGGCCGCCGCCTCCCTGCTCTTCGTCCTCGGCCTGTTCGCCTTCGGGGGCGACTTCGACCCCGGCTACCAGGGCAGTTTCCACTCACTGAGCACCCCGGGCTTCTGGCCGGCGTTCATCGGCTCCGCGCTGATCGTGCTCTCCAACCCGGTCTCCTTCGGTGCCTTCCTCGGCGACTGGGCCCGCTACATCCCCGCCGACACCCCGCGCCGCCGGGTCATGGGCGCGGCCTTCCTCTCCCAGATCGCGACGATCCTGCCGTTCTTCTTCGGCCTGGCGACCGCCTCGATCATCGCCGCGAAGGCCGGGAACTTCCTCGACCCGAGCGCCCCGGACTACGTCGGCGGCCTGCTGGCGGTCTCGCCCTCCTGGTACTTCCTGCCCGTCTGCCTGCTCGCGCTGATCGGCGGCATGTCCACCGGCACCACCTCGCTCTACGGCACCGGCCTCGACTTCGCCAGCGTCTTCCCGAGGTTCAGCCGGGTGCAGGCCACCGTGTTCATCGGCGTCCTGTCGATCTCCTTCATCTTCGTCGGCCGGTTCGCCGCCAACCTGACCCAGTCCATCTCCACCTTCGCGACGCTGATCATCGTCTGCACCGCGCCGTGGATGGTCATCATGACCCTGGGCTTCCTCACCCGCCGCGGCTGGTACGACCCGGACTCGCTGCAGGTCTTCAACCGCCGTCAGCGGGGCGGGCGTTACTGGTTCACGCACGGCTGGAACTGGCGCGGCATGGCCGCCTGGCTGGCCGCCGCCCTGCTCGCGGTCCAGTTCGTCAACCTCCCCGGTCAGTTCGTCGGTGCCCTCGGCGACCTCGCGGGCGGCGTGGACATCTCGCTGCCCGTCGGCCTGGGTCTCGCCGCGGTCCTCTACCTGGCCCTGCTGTGGCTCTTCCCCGAGCCGCGCGCCGTCTTCGGTCCCGAGGGCCCGCGGCTGGTGCGCGCCGTCGACACCCCGGTGCCGCCGATCACAGCCGCCGACGGCGCCCCCGTCGCGGCGCCCGAGCCGGCGGAGGTGTGAGCGGGATGCGCCTGATCGACCTGTCCGTGCCGCTGCGGACCGGCATGCCGGTCTACCCCGGCGACCCGCAGGTGGACATCCGCCCCGCGCTCACCGCAGCCCGGGACGGGGTCAACGTCCTCCAGGTGCACATGGGTTCGCAGTCCGGCACCCATGTGGACGCCCCGTCCCACATCGAGGACGGCCTGCCCACGCTGGACCAACTGCCCCTGAACCGGTTCGACGGTCCGGCCCACGTGGTCGACGCCCGGGGCCTGGCGCCCCGGGCGGCCATCGGGACCGACCTGCTGGCCCGCGTCCCCGCGGACCGGATCGTGCTGATCGCCACCGGCTGGTCGGCGTACTGGGGCACCGACGCCTACCACGACCACCCCTTCCTGACCGAGGCTGCGGCCGCCCTCCTCGTCGCCCGCGGCATCCACACCGTCGGCATCGACGCCCTCAGCGTCGACCCGACCCCCGGCGACACCCTCCCCGCCCACCGCATCCTGTGCGGCGCCGACGCCGTCATCGCCGAGAACCTCACCAACCTCGCCGAGGTCCTCGACGCCCAGCACGCCGGCCACGACGTCCACATCAGCCTCTTCCCCCTGCACCTGCCCGGCGCGGACGGCGCACCCGTGCGCGCCGTGGCCCGGATCTCGGAGCCGAAGCCTTGAGCAACGACCACGACACCGCCCTCGCTGCAGCGGACGCCCTGATCGCCGCCTTCGCCGAGGGCCGCACCGACGACTACTTCGCCGCCTTCGCGCCCGATGCCACCTTCGTCTTCCACACCACCGGCCGGCGCCTGGAGTCCACCCAGGAGTACCGCGAGCTGTGGCAGCAGTGGAGCGACGAGGACGGCTTCCGCGTCCTCGCCTGCGAGTCGGCCGACCGCCGCCTGCAACTCCTCGGCGACACGGCCGTGTTCACCCACTCGGTGACCACCCGGGTCACCACCACGGCCGGCGAGGACGTCCTCCACGAACGCGAGACCATCGTCCTCCGCCGCACCGCCGGCGACGACTGGCAAGCGGTCCACGAGCACCTTTCCGCCGCGCCTGAATGAAGTCTGCGGTTCCGCAACGCGCCCCTTTAAGGGCGCGGGGAACTGCGCGACCAGCCACAACGGCGCCGCACCCGACCGACGAGGACACACGGCACCCTCAGCGGTCATACTCCTCGAAGAGGGAAAGCTCCGCCCAGATCGTCTTGCCCTCCCCGGTATGCCTGGTACCCCACCGCTGGGTGAGCTGGGCCACCAGCAGCAGGCCCCGGCCGCCCTCGTCCCAGGTCTTGGCCCGGCGCAGGTGCGGAGCGGTGTGGCTGGTGTCGGAGACCTCGCAGATCAGGGTGGCCGTGTCATGGATCAGTCGTAGCCCGATGGGGTGGGCGCCGTACCGGATGGCGTTGGTGACCAGCTCGCTGACCACCAGCTCCGTCGTGAACGCGGCCGTGCTCAGGTCCCATACGTCGAGCTGCTCGACGACCTGCTTGCGGATCGGCGCGACCAGGGCGGGATCGGCGGGGATGTCCCAGGACGCCACCCGGGCCGGCGGCAGCCCCTGCGTGCGGGCCAGCAGCAGGGCCACGTCGTCGGCCGCGCCACCGGACGGCAGCAGGGCGTGCAGGATCCGGTCGCAGGTCTCGTCCAGCGAGTCGCTGTCCGCCGCCAGCGCCTCGTGCAGGAGCCGTCGGCCGGTGTCCGGGTCCCGGTGCCGGGAGGTGATCAGCCCGTCCGTGAACATCGCCAGGACCGTGCCCTCGTCCAGCGTCACCTCGGCCGACTCGAACGGCAGCCCGCCCAGGCCCAGCGGGGGACCGGCGGGCAGGTCGAGCCGGTGGGGGAGGTGGCCCGGGCGCAGCAGGACCGGCGGCGGGTGTCCGGCCCGGGCCAGCGTGCAGCGTCGCGACACCGGGTCGTAGACGGCGTACAGGCAGGTCGCGCCGACCTCGCCGGGGCTGCCCTCGCCGCCCTGCTCCTCGGAGAGCCGCAGCACCAGGTCGTCGAGGTGGGTGAGCAGTTCGTCCGGGGCCAGGTCGATGTCGGCCAGCGTGCGCACGGCGGTCCGCAGCCGGCCCATCGTCGCCGAGGCCTGCACGCCGTGGCCGACGACGTCCCCGACGACCATGGCGACCCGTAGCCCGGACAGCGGGATCACGTCGAACCAGTCGCCGCCCACCCCGGCCCGCGCCGCCGGCAGGTAGCGGGAGGCGGCCTGCAGGGCGGCGGTGCGCGGCAGTGTCCGGGGCAGCAGACTGCGCTGCAGGGCCAGGGCGGTCTCGCGCTCGCGCGAGTACCGGCGGGCGTTGTCGATGCAGACGGCGGCGCGGGCGGTGATCTCCTCGGCGAGCAGCACGTCGTCCGGACCGAACGGGTCGAGCCGCCGGTGCCGCCGGAACACCGCGACCCCCAGGGTGGTGCCGCGGGCCTGGATCGGCACCGACATCGAGGAGTGCACGCCGAACTCGCGCGCCCGCTCCCCGCGGGCCTTGTTCCAGTTCAGCCACTCGTCCAGCTCGCCGGCCGACACCGAGGCCACGATCGTGTTCCCCGCGGTCAGCGAGTCCGCCTGCGGTGAGGTGGCCGGGTAGACCTCGGTCTGCCCGGGCTTGAGGACCGCCTCGGGGACGCCCGGGAGCACGGACTGGTGCGCGATGCGGCGCAGGGTGACCGGCGCGCTCAGCCGGGCCGGGAAGTCGCCGCCGTCCTCCGGCGGGTCCAGCAGGTCGACGGTGACGAGGTCGGCGAGGGCCGGGACGCAGACGTCCGCCAGCTCCTGGGCCGTCCGGACGACGTCGAGGGTGCTGCCGATCCGCACGCTCGCCGCGTTGACCAGCTGGAGCCGCTCCCTGGCCAGGTAGTTCTCGGTGAAGTCGTGGGCGGCCAGGCTCACCCCCCACACCCGCCCGGCGGTGTCGGTGACCGGTGCCATCCGGGCCAGCCAGGCGTGCGCCCGGTCCTCGCCGCCGGTCCGCATGTACGTCTGCACGTCCAGCGGCCGGCCCGAGGCCAGCACCCGGAGCATGCTCCGCTCCAGGTCCCCGCTCTCCGGCTTGCCGCCGATCTCGGTGACCCTGAGCCCCTGGACCCGCCGCTCGGGCAGCCCGATGACCTGGGCCATCGCCTCGTTCATCCGGCGCAGCCTGAGCTGGTCGTCGTAGACCGCGATGGCGCACGGCGACTGCGTCAGCGCGGCCGTCGCCAGCGGATCGTCCGGGGTGCGCGGCCCGCCGCCGTCCAGCGGCGAGACCACCACCCACTGGCCGGGCCGTTCGTCGCGGGCCGGGGTGTGGTGGGCGAGCAGCCAGACCGGGACCGTGCGGCCGTCCCGGTGGCGGAGGCCGAGGGTGCCGTCCCAGCGGATACCGACGGGCGCGCGCGGTGCGACGTCCCCGGCGAGCAGCAGCGCCGCGGGCCGGCCCACGACCTCGTCGGCCGGGTGGCCGAGGAGTCGCCGCGCACCCTCGCTCCACTCGGTCAGTGTGCCGTCCTCGCCGATGACAGCCCGGGCCGTCGCCGCATCGTCGAAGGGGTAGACCCGGCTCATCTCGCCACTCCCAAGCGCACACTCACAGTCAACAGGTGCACCACTCGTGTTCAGGGTAGTGCTTCGGACCCTTCCGTGACCGGCAAGCGGCGACGGGCGGCCGGTCGGAGCCGGGCCCTGTCCGGGGTGCCGAACGGAGACCGGCCACCGGGACGAAAGCGGCGGGCGAACGCTTCCTGACCCTTGACGGACACAACTGCCACCCCGTCAGAATCTGTTTGGTCACGATCAGTTGTGAGTAGTTCTGGGTCCTGATGAGGGAGAACCGCACCATGACGGTCACACGCAGATCGGTTCTGGCAGCCGCCACGGCAGCCCCGACGGCCGGCGCGCTGCTGGGCGCCCCGGGCGCCTGGGCGGCCCCGGACGCGGATACGTCCTCGCAGGTCAGCGGCCGCCACACGGTCGCCCTGCGGGACGGCTGGCGGTTCGCGCTGGTCAATCCCGGTGGGATCACCGACCCGACCGGCGGCTACGCGGACGCCGCCGACCCCGGGTACGACGACTCGGCCTGGCGGCAGGTCGCCGTACCGCACGACTGGAGCATCGAGCAGACCCCCACCACCGACCACGGCACCACCAGCGGCACCGGCTTCTTCCCGGGCGGCCTCGGCTGGTACCGGCTCGCCTTCACCCTGCCGCCCGGCTGGGCGGGCAAGCGGATCTCGGTGGAGTTCGACGGCGTCTACATGGACTCGTACGTCCACTGCAACGGGACCGAGGTCGGCCGCCATCCCTACGGCTACACCGGCTTCGCCTTCGACCTCACCGGTCTGCTGCACACCGACGGCCGCACCGCGAACGTCCTCGCGGTCAAGGTGCAGAACCAGCTGCCCAGCAGCCGCTGGTACTCCGGCAGCGGCATCTACCGCGAGGCCCGCCTGGTGGTGACCGACCCCGTGCACGTGGCGCGGTGGGGGACGTACGTCACCACCCCGGACATCACCGCGGAGCGGGCCGTGGTGCGGGTGCGGACCGCCGTCGTCGACGGGTCCGGCGAGGGCGCGGACGTCACGGTGGTCTCCCGGATCGTCGACCCCGGCGGCCGTACGGTCGCCCGTACGGCCTCCACCGTCGCGGTCACCGGCAGCGGCTCGGGCGGGACCGCCGAGACCGCCGAGATCCATGAACTGACCGTCGCGAGACCGAGGTTGTGGTCCGTCGAGGCTCCGCACCGCTACACCCTGCACACCGAACTCCGGGTCGGCGGCACCGTCACCGACACCTACCGCACGGTCTTCGGCATCCGCAGCCACCGCTTCGACCCCGACGAGGGCTTCTCCCTGAACGGCGTCCCCACCAAGATCAAGGGCGTCGACCTCCACCACGACCAGGGCGCCCTCGGAGCGGCGATCAGCACCGACGCGGTGCGCCGGCAGATGACCATCATGAAGTCGATGGGCGTCAACGCCTTCCGTACGTCGCACAACCCGCCCTCGCCACAGATGATCGAGGTCTGCGAGGAACTGGGCATCGTGATGATGGTGGAGGCCTTCGACTGCTGGCGGACCGGCAAGACCAGGTACGACTACGGCCGCTTCTTCGACGAGTGGTGCGAGGCCGACGCCACCGAGATGGTCCTCGCGGCCCGCAACTCGCCCGCCGTCGTCCTGTGGTCGATCGGCAACGAGATCCCCGACTCCACCTCCACCGCCGGCCTCGCCATGGCCGATCGGATCATCGCCGCGATCCGGGCCGCCGACGACACCCGCCCGCTGGTCATCGGCTCCGACAAGTACCGCAGCGTGCCCAGGCAGGGTTCGGCCGCCGACCTGATGCTGGCCAAGCTCGACGGGCTCGGCCTCAACTACAACACCGCCAAGTCCGTGGACGCGCTGCACGCGGCCTACCCGCACCTGTTCCTCTTCGAGTCGGAGTCCTCCTCGGAGACCTCCACCCGCGGCGCGTACCAGGAGCCGGAACACCTCAACACGGGCGAGAACCACACCCCCGGCCGCCGTGCGACCTCGTCCTACGACAACAACCTCGCCTCCTGGACGATGAGCGGCGAGTACGGCCACAAGAAGGACCGGGACCGGAAGTGGTTCGCGGGCCAGTTCCTGTGGTCGGGCATCGACTACATCGGCGAGCCGACGCCGTACGACGTGTTCCCGGTGAAGTCGTCCTTCTTCGGCGCGGTCGACACAGCCGGCTTCCCGAAGGACATGTACCACCTCTTCCGCAGCCAGTGGACCACCGAGCCGATGGTGCACCTGCTGCCGATGAGCTGGAACCACGAGGAGGGGGAGACGGTCGAGGTGTGGGCGTACGCCAACGTGCCCTCCGTCGAGCTGTTCCTGAACGGAACGTCCCTGGGGGTCAGGGAGTTCGACACCAAGCAGACCACCGACGGCCGCACCTACCTGGAGACCACCGAGGCCACCGGCGACGACAAGACCTTCACCACCGGCCCCTACCCGGGCAGCTACACCAGCCCCAACGGCAGCGCGGGCAAACTGCACCTGACCTGGAAGGTGCCCTACCGGCCGGGCGAGTTGAAGGCGGTGGCCCGGCGCGACGGCAGGGCGGTCGCGACCGACGTCCTGCGCACCGCCGGCGCCCCGCACGCCGTCCGGCTCACTCCCGACCGCGGGTCCACGGCCGCCGACGGGCGTTCGCTGGTCTTCGTGACCGCGGAGATCGTCGACGCGCACGGGGTGGTGGTGCCCGACGCCGAGCACCTCATCTCCTTCGCGGTGACCGGCGGCTCGCTCGCCGGAGTCGACAACGGCCGTGAGGAGAGCGCCGAGCGTTACCAGGCGAGCACCCGGACCGCCTTCCACGGCAAGGCTCTCGCCGTCGTCCGCTCCGGTACGAAGCCCGGGGTCCTCAGGGTGACCGCGCGGGTGACCGGCCTGCACGCGGGCACCGCCACCGTGCCCACCACCCCGGCCCGCGCCACGGCGAGCACCCCCGCCCCGGACTTCGGCCCGGACCACCCGGCTCCGCCGGACCACCCGCACGCGGACGCCAGTTACTCGGGCCGTCCGGACACCCTCCCGGCCGCCATGCTCGACGGCGACCCGGCCACCGGATGGTCCAACGCCTTCGCCAAGTCGGCCACCGCCCTGCTGCCGGCCTTCGGCGGCGCCCGGACCACGGACTGGGTGTCGGTCGACCACGGGCGCACCCGCACCTACGACCGGGTGGACGTCTCCTTCACGGTGGACGCCACGCACGCCCTGCCCGCCTCGGTCGAGGTGGCCGTCTGGGACGGCACGGCGTACCGGGCGGTGCGGGACACGGCCGTGGACTGGGCGACCGCGTCGGACGCCCCGACCGCCGTCACCTTCACCGCGGCACGCGGCTCCCGGATCCGGCTCACCCTGACCAGTGCCCACCCCGGGGAGACCGCGGGCGCGGTGCGGATCAGCCGCCTCGACGTCTGAGACGGCCGGACCACGGGCAGGGGACCGGCGCCGACCGCACCGCCACGGCGCGCGGGCGGTCGGCGCCGGTCCAGGCGCCGCCCGCGCCGCCGACCCGCCGACCCGCCGACCGGCGGGAGACGGGCGGGACTCCGGCCGCTCGCTGGTACCGTAACGAGTCAGTCTTGACCTGCGGGTATTTACGGTGGAGTACCCTCGCGGTACCGTGAAGGGCATGCCAGCTCTCAACGTGGAGTTCAGCGACCGCGAACTCGAGGACCTCAGGCAGATAGCCAAGGAGCGCGGTACGTCGATGAAGGCCCTCGTCCGTGAGGCGGCCGCCGCCGACATCGCCCGGCACCGGGCGCTGCAGGAAGGGGCGGAGGAATTCCGCCGTTTCTTCGCGGCGCACGCCGCCGAGTTCGCCGCGGCGTTCCCGGACGACGAGCAGCCGCCCGCGAAGGGCGAGGCCGCCTGAGTCATGCCGCCGGTCATCCACATCGACGTGCCCTGGCTGCTGCAGCGCCATGAGGAAGTCATGCCGGAGCAGCCCACCATCAACGACTTCTCCGCGCTCGTCGCCGCCGTCGCCCGGCACCGGGTCGACCCGCCGCGCCTCGGTGTGGACTCCGACGCCGCCTGGCGGGCCGCGGCCCTGCTGCACACGCTCGCCCTGCTCAAGCCGCTGCCCTCGGCCAACGCCCGGTTCGCCTGCGCGACCGCCGTGGCCTACATGTACGTCAGCGATGTCGGCATCGACCCGCCCTACGGCGCCCTCGTCGACCTCGCCCGCGATCTGATGACCGGCAAGGCCGACGTCTACGCGGCGGCGGACCGGCTCCGTTCCTGGCAGCTCTGACGCCTGCCCGGACGTGCAGGCAGAGCCGCCCCCGCGGCCCTCGGGGCCGCCGGCCGAGGGCGGGAGGAACGGGGCCGGCGGCCTGTTTCGCGCGGAAGAGCCGCCGTTCCGCGCGGGGCCTCCCGAGGAGGGCCGGTCATCAGTGGACCACCCGTGCGGGCGGGCCGGGAGCGTGCGCGCGGGACCGGTGCGGGCACACGGTTCACACGGGGCGCGTGGAATGTGAATGCGGCCATGAAGGGGCAATAGCCACCGCCGCCTTTCTGACTTTCTGTCAATGCTGTCGATGTTGTTCAGGCGCCTTGTTGCTTGTGTGAGACTTGTGCGAGGGTGAATACCCGCGCGGGGTAATGGCCTGGTCCAAATCGGCAGTTGAGGAACGCGACCGACACCGTACCGACACCGTGCCGGCGAATTCCGGCCCTCCGCAGGCGCACCGAAGAGGTACGCACCACCGCACCAAAGGAATCCGCTTCGTGTCCACCCCCCACCCGCCTCGCCCTTCCTATCCGCCGCCGGGCGGTGGTGCGGGGGAGTCCGACGAGTCCCTCGCCGCACCGCTGCGAGCCGGTTCGGACATCGAGGCCTCCCGGTCCGCCGCGCTGCTCATGGCCCGGCACTGGCGGCCCGTCCAGGACTACGCGGTCATCTGCCTGGCCGCCTCCGGTCCCGTCGCGCACATGGTCGCGGCCGCCGCCTTCCACCAGGTCCTCGACCGGGTGGCCCTCGGTGAGACGGCCGACGCGATCCGGCCGCGCCTGCTGGTGTCCGTCCGCGACACGGTCGCCAACTGGGCCGTGGAGGACCGAATAGCGGAGGTTCTCCCGGACCTCGGGAAACCGGCCGGCGGCCGCGGTATGCGTGCCACGAAGTCCTTGACCCCGGAAAACCGCACCCTCGCGGAGCGTTCATTCCTGGGCCTTCCGGCGCTCGCCCAGAGCCTGCTCTGGCACGCCGAGGTCGAGGCGGAACCGATAACCGTACCGGCCGGTCTTTTGGGCATGGACACGGCAACCGCATCGGCGGCTCTGGAAGACGCCCGGGAGAAATTCCGCGAGGGCTGTGTCCGCGCCCACCGGGAACTCGCGCCGTCCCAGGAGTGCCGCTACTACAACCGGCTCCTCGACGTGCCGATCCGCCGCGGCGGCGCCCTGCTGCCGGACGTCCAGGCGCATCTGGCGGAGTGCCCGTACTGCAAGGCCGCCGCCGAGCAACTCGGCCATGTCGAGGGCGGGCTGGGCGTGCTATTGGTCGAGGCGGTGCTCGGCTGGGGGGCGCGTCGCTACCTCGACACCCGCCCGGGACGCAAGGGCGGTGCGGAGGTCCCGCTCACCCGTGCCGCCGCCCGGCGCGCCGGAGGCGGCGGCCGTCGGCGCGCGGCCGACCGGACGACTCGGATCCTCGCCCGCATCCCCGTACCGGTGCGCCGTCCGCCCGGCTCCTGGTCGTCGAAGACGCTGCTGACCAGTGTCGGCGTGGCCGGCGCGGGACTGCTCGCCTCCGTGCTCGCCGTCAGCACGCTGTCCGGCGGCGGTGAGGGCAGCGACGCCGTCGCCACCGCGGGCCTGGTGCCCGGCGACTCCGAGCCCGAGGCGACACCCACGTCCGGCACGGCCGGGCTGCCCGCCGCCGACCACACCACCCGGCTGCGCAACGCCGCCGCCCAGCTCTGCCTCGACATCAACGGTGAGCCGAGGGCGGGGGCGAGCGTCGTGCTCGCGGTGTGCTCGTCGGCCTCGACCCAGCAGTGGACCTACGAGAGCGACGGGGAGCTGCGCAGCGCGGCCGGTCCGGACCTGTGCCTGGACTCGCACGCGGACGCCGGGGTGGTCATCCTCGGCAGCTGCGTCGACGAGGGTGCCGCGCGTGGCAAGGACGTGCGCTACGACCTCTCCGCCCAGGGCGAGTTGCTGCCCCGCTGGGACGAGACCCTCGCCCTCGCGACGGGCGGGGTGGACCCCGGCTCCGACATCGTGGTCAAGGTCCGCGACCATACCAGCGGCCAGCACTGGCTGACCGACGCGCCGGTACCGTCGCAGAGCCGTGGCTCGCTCTCCATCGCCGGGAGCGGGGCGCCTTCGGCGCGGCCGGCGGGACTGGCCGGCCACTAGACGCTCCGCGGGGGCGCCGCACCGGGCCGTCCGGCCTCCGCGGCGCCGTCGTGGCCGGTCCCGCAGCTCCTGCGGGTACCCCCGGCGCCCCTACGGGGTGCTGTTGTCCGCGTCCGGGCCCTGGGACCGGACGCGCTCCACGTGTTCCAGCGATTCGCGCAACTCCGTCAGCCAGTCGTCGGTGTGGCGCTGGACCAGCCGTACGCACCAGGCCAGGGCCTCGCTGCGGCTGCGGGCCACACCGCCGGCGATCAGGGTGTCCAGGACCTCGCGCTCGGTCTGGCGCAGCCGGGTCATCACCGGCGCGGCCACATGCGTGAACAGCGCCCGCTGCCCCGCACACTCCACGCCCCAGGAGACCTTGCGCCGGAACTGGTGCTCGGCCTCCCGCGCGACGTCCATCCGGCCCTCCCGGGTGCGCTCCCGGAACTCCTGGATCCTGCCCTGCACGGCCGCCTCCCGCTCGGCGTCCGACGCGCCGTCCGCGAGCCTGGGGCCGGGGATGCGCCCGATGACGGTGACCTCCTCGCGGTCGACCGTCACCTCGACCAGTTCCTCGAAGAGGTCGTCGGGCAGGCGGCCCGCGAACCAGCCGCGGATCGCGTCTCGCTGCTCTTGGGTAATCATGTAATAACGATTACTCCGTTGCAGAACAAAGGCAAGGGCTTGCCCGGGAGTCCGCCGACAGCGGAAGCGGAATGTTTCAGGACGATTAACAAGGCGATGAGATCGGGCCATCCGGCCGCTTCGGGCGATCAAGAACCGCTCCGTTGAGCGGCCGACGCGTTCGAATTCCGTGACTTCACGCCACTGATTCAATACGCAAGGTTACTGAAACCTGTGGGTTCGATGTGTGTTTCGGCGGCGGACTCGGCAGAGTGGCGCCCGCCGCCCCGGCACCCACCGGGCCGAGGGCGGCACCCGTCGAACCGAGCGGAAGGATGCACACAATGCGAACCACCGCGCGCTGGGCAGCGACCATCGGCCTCACGGCCGCCGCCGTCTGCGGACCCCTGACGGGGGCCGCCGTCGCCGCCCCGAGCTCGCTCTACGCCCCCTCGGCCCTGGTGCTCACCACCGGCCACGGCACAGACGCGGCCACCGCCACGCCCGAGCGCGCCGTCACCCTGAACTGCGCCCCCAACGCCTCCGGGACCCACCCGGCGGCCGCCGAGGCCTGCGCCGAACTGCGCGGCGCCGGCGGTGACCTGAACGCCCTCGTACCCAAATCCGACGTGTGGTGTACCAAGCTCTACGACCCCGTCGTGGTCACGGTGGAAGGCGTCTGGCAGGGCAAGCGCGTCTCCTACGAGCACACCTTCGGCAACCAGTGCATGAGGGACGCCTACGGGACGAACGTCTTCTCCTTCTGAGCCCGGGATCGCACGGTCCTCGTGACTGCCGGACAGGTCCGCAACTGGGGAGTGCGGCCCCTGGAGCGGGGAACCTGCGATCTCGCACCGGGGGTCGGACGGGTGGTGTGGGGCTGCCCGTCCGACCCCCGGCATCACCGCCGCTCCCCGGCGTTCCCGTCCCGGGGAATGCCGGGGAGCGGCGGAAAACGTCCCAGCAGTCCCGCGGCCCGTAACAGCCGCGGAACGCGGGGCCCTTCGCACACCAGCCGCAGCCGCCCGCCCCGCTCCCTGGCCCGCGCCTCGGCCCGGCACAGCGCCCGCAGCCCCGAACAGTCGAGAAAGTCCAGCCGCCGCAGATCGACGAGCACGTCCGGCCCGGTCCCGGCGGTCGCCGCGAGCAGGTGCTCCGCGAGCAACCCCTCGGTGGCGATGTCGACCTCGCCGCACACCTCGACGACGAGATACGTCCCGCTGCGACGGGTGCGTGCACAGGAGTTGGCGGCAGGCGGCTCTGGGTCGTCGGATCGGGGCGTCATCTCAGAGCTCCACCTCGCGGGGGCGGACAGGGGCCGAGTTGTTACCCGTCGGCAGGGCCTGCCATCCCTCCAGCCGGCGGCGCAAGATCAGGTTCACTCGACAGCGTGAATTTTCTTGAAGAGGCTTGACCTGGCGCCTCTTTGTGGACGCGAGGAACCGCGTGACCGGCCACACCCCCGGACGACAACGGGCGAGGGGCCACCGTCTCCCTGCTGACGGCGGCCCCTCAACCCCTGCGGCTCTGCGGAAGCTACATGTGGACGACCGGCGCCGCGTCCGGGTCCTGCTGCGGCACCCCCTTGCGGAACATCACGAAGGCGATGACCGCGCCGACCGCGAACATCCCGGCCGACCACCAGAACGCGGTTGTGTAGCTCTCGATCGTCGCCTGCGCCTGCACCAGCTTGCTGGTCGCGTCCTTCCCGGCCAGGTAGTCCGTCGCCGCGCTCGCCGCGAGCGTGTTGAGCAGCGCCGTGCCGATCGAACCGCCCACCTGCTGCATGGCGTTGACCGTCGCCGAGGCGACACCCGCCTCGTCGGCCGTCACCCCGCCGGTGCCCAGCTGCATGGCGGCCGGCATGACCAGGCCGAGGCCGAGGCCGGTGATGATCAGCTGCGGCAGTACCGCGCTGACATAGCTGGAACCGACGCCGATCCCGGTCAGCCAGGCCATGCCGACCGCGGAGACCGCGAAGCCCAGCGGGACGACCACCTTGGGGCCGAGCCGCGGCACCAGAACCTGGGTACCGATCTGTGCCGTCACCATCAGGCCGCCGATCATCGGCAGGAACGCCGCGCCGGTCTTCGTCGGGCTGAAGCCGAGGTTGAGCTGCAGGTAGTACGTGAGGAAGAGGAACACGCCGAACATGCCGCCGGCGGAGATCAGCACGGCGAGGAGCGAGGCCCCCCGGTTGCGGTCCATCAGGACGCCCAGCGGCAGCAGCGGGTGCTCGGACTTGGTCTGCCACCACGCGAAGGCCGCCAGGAACAGCACGCCGGCGATCAGGAAGCCCCAGGTCAGCGGCGAACCCCAGTCGTGCGACTCGGCGTTGGAGAAGCCGTAGACCAGCGAGAACAGACCGGCCGCGACCAGGACCGTGCCGGGCACGTCCAGCTTGGCGTTCCCGGCGTCACGGTGGTTGTGCAGCAGTGCCATGCCGCCCGCGAAGGCGACGACCGCGATCGCGACGTTCACGTACAGGGTCGAGCGCCAGTCGAACGTGTCGGTGAGGACACCGCCGAGCAGCAGGCCCACCGCGCCGCCGGCGCCGGCGATGGCACCGTAGACACTGAACGCCCGGGCCCGCTCGCGGGCGTCGGTGAACGTGGTGTTGAGGAGCGAGAGCGCGGTCGGGGCGAGCAGCGCGCCGAAGGCGCCCTGGAGGGCCCGCGCGGTCACCAGCATCCCGAAGCCGTTCGCGGCACCGCCCAGCGCCGACACGGCGGCGAAGCCGACGACGCCTATGAGGAAGGCGGTCTTGCGGCCGAACAGGTCGGCGATCCGGCCGCCGAGCAGCAGCAGGGACGCGAAGCTGAGGGCGTACGCGGTCACGATCCACTGCCGGTTGCCGTCGGAGAACCCGAGGTCGGCCTGGGCGGACGGGAGGGCGATGTTCACGATGGTGGCGTCGAGCACCACCATCAGCTGGGCGATGGCGATGACCGCGAGGATCCACCACCGCTTGGCGGAGGCGACCGGCGGTGCCTCCTCCGTACCGACGCGGACGTCGTCGGTCAAAGTCTTCTCAGACATGCGAGAACCACTCCAGGGAAGTCGTTCGGGATTCACCAAGAAGCCGTTCCATGGACACGGCACCTGCGGCACCGCGAACGAAACGGTTTCGTACACATCGAGCCTAGACCACTTTCAGCGAAACGGCAACGTTTCGCTGGGGGTGCGGGTCGATCATGGACCTGGGGCGGGCGGCCCCTGTCGTGCCGTTTCCGGATCGCATGTATTCCTTGACTGGAATATAACCATGCAGGCATATTGGAGCCATGTCCGCCGACATCCTCTGGACCGCCCTCGCCGACCCCCACCGACGAGCCATGGTCGGCCTCCTCCTCACCGGCCCACGCCCCGTGGGCGAGATCGTGGACGCCTGCGGCCTCAGCCAGCCGAGCACGTCCAAGCACCTCAAGGTGCTGAGGGAGGCGGGCCTGGTCCGGGTGCGGCAGGACGCGCAGCGGCGCGTCTACGCCCTGGACCCGACACCCATCGCCGAACTCGACGCCTGGCTGGCCCCCTACCGCCGGCTGTGGAACAGCAGCCTGGACACCCTCGGCCGCCGCCTGGACGCGACGGCGGACGACCCGCAGGCCCCCACCCCGAAGGACTGATCCCCATGCCCGCCGAACTCACCGGCACCTACGTCACCCTCGACGACGGCCGGCCGGCCGTCCGCTTCAGCCGCCTCTACGGCCACCCCGTCGACCGCGTCTGGCACTTCGTGACCGACCCCGACGAACTCGCCGGGTGGTTCCCGTCCCGCGCCGAGTTCGACCTGCGCCCCGGCGGCGCCGTCAGGTTCACCGGCGACCCGAACATGCCCGAGTCGCACGGCACCGTGCTCGCCGTCGACCCGCCCCGGAACCTGACCTTCGACTGGGGCGGCGACGAGATCCGCTTCGACCTGGAGGACGCCGGGCCCGCCGGGACCCGCTTCACCCTCACGCACGTGCTGGGCGAGGAGAACACCGCCGCCCGCAACAGCGCCGGCTGGGAGGTCTGCCTCGCCGCCCTCGACGCCAGGTCCCGCGGCGAGCGCCGCCAGGGCCCGCACGCCGGCGTCACAGCGCCCTGGAAGGAGTACTACCAGGGCTATCTCGACGCCGGCCTGCCCTCCGGCGCACCCGTCCCCGGCATCGACGCCTGACCGGTCACGTCAGCTGCCGTCGCACCAGCTCGTGCAGGCGCCCGCCGGTGTCCGCGAGCAGCCGGGCCGGCGGACCCTGCTGGGCGACCTTGCCGTCCTCCATCACGATCACCCGGTCGGCGTCCAGGACCGTGGACAGCCGGTGGGCGATCACGATGCGGGTGGCGTTCAGCTTGCGGGTGCTCTCGATGACCGTGCGCTGGGTGTCGTTGTCGAGCGCACTCGTCGCCTCGTCGAAGAAGAGGATGCGCGGGCGCCGGATCAGCGCCTGGGCGATCATCAGCCGCTGCCGCTGGCCGCCCGAGATCGCGCCGCTCCCGGCGACGATGGTGTGCAGCCCCATCGGCATCCGCCTGATGTCCTCCGCGAGCCCCGCCATCTCGGCCGCCGCCATCGCCTCCTCGGGGGTGTACGGCTCGGTGCCGCAGATGACGTCCAGGATCGAGCCGGTGAACGGCTGCGCGTGCTGGAGCACCACCCCGCACTGGCGGCGGACCGCCGACTGGTCGAGGGCCGCCAGGTCCTGGCCGTCGTACAGCACGCTTCCCGACACCGGCCTGTCGAAGCCGATCAGCAGCCGCAGCAGTGTCGACTTGCCGCAGCCGCTGGGGCCGACGACCGCCACGAACTCGCCCGGGCGGACGGCGAAGGAGACGTCGTCCAGGACCAGCGGGCCGTCGTCGGAGTACCGGAAGGACAGACGGCGGGCCTCGACGGCGCCGGACAGCGGGCCGGGGCGGGTGCTGGCGGTGCGCACCTCGGGGGCGGCCTCGAGGACCGGCTTGATCTCCTCGAAGAGCGGGAGCGCGGCCACCGCCGACACGAAGGAACCGGTCAGCTGGGTCACCGAGGTGAGCAGCATCGTCACCGACGTGTTGAAGGTGAGGAAGGCCGCCGCGTCCATGGCGCCCCGGGCCGGGCCTGCGAGCAGCATGAACATCAGCAGGGTGCAGACCGGGAGGTAGACCGAGCCCAGCACCGTGGTGAGGTTCTTGATCCGGCCCACCTTCTGCTGGAGTTCCCGGCTGCGCGCGAACTCGCCCGCCCAGGCCGCGTACGCGTAGTTCTCGGCCGCCGCCACCCGCAGCTTCGGCAGGCCCCGCAGGGTCTGGAAGGCCTGGTTGTTCAGCTTGTTGCCGAGCACCACGAGCTTGCGCTGCCAGCGCACCTGCCACAGGCCGAGCCCCAGGAACAACGCGGCGATCACGACGAGCATGGCCAGGGCCGCCAGCGCCATCGGCACGCTGTACCAGAACAGCAGGCCCAGGTTCATCGCCCCGACGGTCACCGACTGGGCGACCACCGGGCCGACCCCCGCCAGCAGCCGGCGCATCGCGCTGACGCCCATGGCCGCACTGGCCAGCTCACCCGTCGAGCGCTGGGTGAAGAACCTGGTCGGCAGCCGCAGCAGCCGGTCCCACACGGCCGGTTGCAGGGTCGCCTCGATACGGCCCTCCAGGCGCAGGATGGTCAGGTTCTCCAGGAGCGTGAACGCGGCCGACACCACGGCGCTGACGATCACCGCCAGGCAGACCTGCACGATCAGGTCCGTCTGGGCCTTCGGCACGTAGTCGCCCAGCACCCTGCCGGTGGCGATCGGCACCAGCGCGCCGATCGCCACCGTGACCAGACCGGCCAGGAGCAGGGCGCCGAGGTCGCCCCGGGTGCCGCGCAGGCTGAAGCGGAGCAGGCCGAGCGGGCTGAGCGCCTTGTCGGGCAGCGGCCGGTAGAACATCACCGCGCGCGGCTCGAACTCCGCCGCGTTCGCCTTCTCGATCGGGGTCTCCCGGCCGGTCGCCGGATGGACGGCCACGTAGCCGCCCCGCCGCCACAGCAGCGCGACCGGCGCGCCCGACAGGGCGCGGTGTCCGACCAGCGGGCCCACGTCGTCGTGCCACCAGCGGCCGTCGAGCCGGACCGCCCGGGTGCGGACCCGGGAGGCGAGGGCCACCCGCTCGACCGGGTCGATGCGGTCGCTCTCGGTGCCGCTCTGCGCGGGCTCGGCGAGGGTGATGCCAGCGGCCTCGGCGACCAGCCTGCAGGCGGCGTAGGAGGCGTCGGCGTCGGCGGCCGTGGTGCGCTTGGCCGCCTTGCCGATGGAGGCCAGGAGCGTGCGGTCGGCCTGGGCCCGGACCGCCTCACCTGCCTTGATACCGGCCGCCGTGCGGGTCTCGTGGGTGCGCTCCAGCTGCTCGATCCACCGGTCGAGGGTGGTCAGCAGCCGGTACTGCTGGTCGACCATGCTCTGCCACAGCGCCGGGTCCATCAGCAGGTCGGCGGCCGCCTCCGCCCCGTACAGCGAGCCGTACTGCACGCTGCCCGGCGGCACCTGCATCCAGAAGACGTCGTCGTCGGTGGGGGCCGTGGCCCGCTCCCCGTCGGTCATCGGTGCCTGGAAGAGAACGGACAGGCCGCGGCCGACGCCGAGCGCGAGCGCGTACTCCAGGGGGCTCGTGGTCGGGGGTACGTACTGGGGGTTGCCGTACTCGTCGTAGGACCAGGTCTGGGTGCTGGACGGCTGGTACAGCTCGCGCAGGCCGATGCGGTGCACGACGCACTCCCGCAACGGGCGTGCCACCAGGGTGTGCTGCGGGCCCGCGACCGGGCCGAGCAGCAGCGCGCCCGCCTCCAGGCGGCCCAGGTGGTGCCAGTGGCCCTGCTGTTCGGCGTCCACCGCGAACAGGTCGAGGGCGCCGGACGCCACCAGCCACAGCGCCTGCGGGCCTTCGAGGTCGAGGCGGGTGAGGCCGGCGCAGTCGATCCGGTTGCCCAGTGCCCCGAACGCGCCGAGTACGAGGTCGCCTTGGTCCACGGTCGTCATCTCATCGCTCCCTGACCAGCGCGGCGTACGCCCCGCCGTGTGCCACCAGCTCGTCGTGCCGCCCGCGCTCCACGACCGTGCCGTGCTGGAGCACGACGATCTCGTCGCTGTCGCGGACCGTGCTCAGCCGGTGCGCGATGACGACGCAGGCGCAGCCGCGGCGCCGCAGGTTGTCCATGACGGTCAGCTCGGTCTCGGCGTCCAGCGCGCTGGTCACCTCGTCGAGGACGAGGATGCTCGGCCGGCGCACCAGCGCCCGCGCGATCTCCAGGCGCTGGCGCTGGCCGCCGGAGAAGTTGCGGCCGTCCTGCTCGACCCTGCTGTGGATCCCGCCGGGCCGCCGCGCCACCACGTCGTACAGCGCCGCGTCGCGCAGCGCCTCCACCACGGCCTCGTCCGGGATCGACGGGTCCCACAGCGCCACGTTGTCGCGTACCGACCCCTCGAAGAGGAAGACGTCCTGGTCGACGAAGGAGACGGAGGCCGCCAGCGCGCCGCGCGGGATGTCCTCCAGGCGCTGCCCGTCGATACGGATCACGCCCTCCCAGGGGGCGTACAGGCCCGAGATCAGCCGGGAGACGGTGGACTTGCCGCTGCCCGAGCCGCCGACCAGGGCGACCTGGCGGCCGGGGCCGACGGTCAGGTCGAAGCCGGTGAGCAGGGGCTTGTCCAGTGGGCTGTAGCCGAAGCCGACGTTCTCCAGCTCGACATGGCCCTGCAGCCGCCGGGTGGAGTCGCCGGCGCCGGGCCGGGCGTAGACCGGGTCCGCCTGGAAGTTCTCCACGTCCTTGAGGCGGGCCACGTCGGCCGCGAAGTCCTGGATGCGGCCCGCGACGCCGTTGAGCCGGGTCAGCGGGGCGGTGAAACGGGTGACCAGGGACTGGAAGGCGACCAGGAGGCCGACCGAGATGCCGCCCTCGACCGCCCGCATGCCGCCGATCCACAGGATCAGCGCGCTGTTGACGGTGGCCAGCGTCGGGGCCACCACCCCGAGCCAGGCGCTCGGCACGCCGAGCCGCTGCTGCTCCTCCAGGGTGGCCGCGTGCTGCCCGGCCCACCTGCGGAAATAGCCGTCCTCGCCACCGGTCGCCTTCATCGTCTCGATCAGCTGGAGGCCGGTGTAGGAGGTGTTGGTGAGCCGGGCGGTGTCCGCGCGCAGCTTCGCGGTCCGGGTCGCGCGCAGCCGTACGACGAGCCGCATCGCCACGATGTTCAGCAGGGCCACGCCGATGCCGAGGAAGGTGAGCTGGACGTCGTAGGTGTAGAGGAGCACCGCGTACAGGACCACGACCACGGCGTCCACGCCGGCCGCCGCGAGGTCGCGGGCCAGGGTCTCGGCGACCTGGTCGTTGGACTGCAGGCGCTGCACCAGGTCGGCCGGGCTGCGCTGGGCGAAGAAGGTCACCGGCAGGCGCAGCAGGTGGCGCAGGAAGCGGGCGCTGGTCAGGGTGGAGGAGACGATCCGGCCGTGCAGCAGGTTCGCCTGCTGGAGCCAGGTCAGCACCAGGGTGAGCAGGACGCAGGTGCCCATCGCGGCGAAGAGCACGGTGAGCAGCGAGGTCTGGCCGCCGATCAGGAACAGGTCGATGTACTGGCGGCTGAGCGCGGGCACCGCCGCGCCGACGGCCACCAGCAGCAGGCTGGCCAGGACGGCGGCCGGCATGGTGCCGGCCGTGCCGCGCAGCCGGGCGGGCAGCGCGCCGAGGACGCCGGGGCGCCGGCCGCCCCGCTCGAAGCCGTCGCCCGGCTCCAGGACCAGGACGACACCGGTGAAGCTGCCGTCGAACTCCTCCATGGGCACGAACCGGCGGCCCTTGGCGGGGTCGTTGATGTAGACGCCCCGGCGGCCGAAGCGGCGGCCCATGCCGTCGTAGACGACGTAGTGGTTGAACTCCCAGAACAGGATGGCCGGGCCCTGCACGTCGGCGAGGGCGGCCAGGTCCATCTGCATGCCCTTGGCGGTCAGCCCGTAACTGCGGGCCGCCTTCAGCAGGTTGCTCGCGCGTGAGCCGTCGCGGGAGACACCGCAGGCGATGCGCAGCTCCTCCAGCGGGACATGGCGGCCGTAGTGGCCGAGGACCATGGAGAGGGAGGCGGCGCCGCACTCGACGGCCTCCATCTGGAGCACGGTGGGCGTACGGACCGTCCGGCCGCGGCCCTTGGGAACGGGGCGCTTGGGCGGGGCGGCGCGTCGGCGGCCGCGGGTGTCCTGGGCGGTGGTCACGGGAGCAGCCAATCGACGGGACGCTGGTCGGCCAGCCTGATCGAACCCGAGGCCAGGGTCATGGAGTCGAGCCGGAACGGCGGCCCGTCCGCCGAGGACCACCTGTAGCCGCTCTTCGTCCTCTTCGACGGGTCCAGCCGGACCAGTACGGCCACCGGGCGGCCCTTCCTGGTGAACTGCTCGCCGAGCTGGCTGTCGCCGAGGAACGACGAGATCGACTGCGCCGACTGGGCGGTGCGGTCCACCGACTTCACGTGGCCGCGCAGCACGCCGTACTCCTGCGTCGACACCGACGACACGGTCAGGTCGACCGGGGCGTTCGCGGGGATGGCGGAGGCGTTCTCGGCGGGCACGTAGACCGTCGCGTACAGCGGGTCCGCGGTGTGGGCGATCTTCTCCACGGCGGCGACGTTCGTGCCGGTCTGGATGATCTGCCCGATGGTCGCGGCGAGCGCGCTGATCCGGCCCGCGGCGACCGTGCGCACGACGGAGTCGCCCTGGCTCGTGCGCACCTTCAGCACGGGGGAGTTCGCCGGCAGCCGCTCGCCCTGCTCGGCGAGGACCGCGGTGACCTGCCCGGCGACCGGGCTCTGCAGGATGTAGCTGCCCTGCCCGTGGGTGAGGACGGCCTGCGCGCTCACCGTGGAGGCGACCGAACCGGTCACCGCCCATACCGAGGCCGCCGCCATCACGACGACCGAGACGGACAGCGCGAGCCAGCCCTGGGGACGGGCGAACCGCACCGGGAGATCCAGCTCCTCCGGGGACTGGAGCTTGGCGAGGGCCTGTTGGCGGAACTGCACGGAACTTCCCTCACCTGGGGGAGAGACACGGGTGTTTCGGAACGCCCGAGAGCCCCGGGGCCGGGATCCGGCTCCGGGACTCAGCGGCGACGAGGTGCGATCAGAGACCGGCGACCAGGTTGGTGACCGGCTGGGTGTTCAGGCCGGTGACACCCTCGACGGTGCCGACGACCGTGTTGACCAGGCCGGAAACCGGGGCAACGCCGTCCACCAGGCCGGTGACGGTGCCGACCGCGTTCAGGGACAGGCCGCCGGAGACGTTGTCGAGCTCGGCGTCGGAGATCTCGACGGTCTCAACCTGGGGGGTGGAGTTCATGATGGAACTTCCCTTCATATGGATATTCACAAGGGGGAGAGCGGCCCCCCGACGCCCTTCAGGGACGAACACGGCCCTTGGGGGGACGAGCGGACGGCCGCGACCGCGAGCGCCGGGCGCCCGTTTCCGGAAGCCCTTCGCGGCTCCCGCGGTGCGATGGATCAAAGCACGCCCACGGTCCGCGCTTCCAATCAACCGTGCGTCTCACCTGGGCACTTGAGTCAGGGAAGGGCGCAACCGTGCAGGCGCGCGCACCGCTTGTCGGCGACACCTTCACAAGGCGCACGACTTCGCCCCGGCCGCACGGGTTGCCCACCCGGCGGCGAATCCGGCACTCCGGGCCAAGGGCGCGGCGGGGGGCGCGGGGTTGTGCAGATCCGCCGCTTCCCGTGACCCGCTTGGGTATTGGATGTGCAGATTCCCTGAAGCAATGATTCCGGTCCGTGATCGCGACGGACCGTAAGTGACCGGTCGCCGACCGTGTCCTTCTTTGCGGCCCGCGGTGCGCGGGATCAGCCCAGGAGCGCGTACACCGTGCTCGCCCGTGCCGCGAGCGCCCCCGACCGCTGATCGCTCATCGTGATGTCGGCGAACGCCATCCGGCGGCCCAGCTTGGTCAGCACCGCTTCGATCAGGACATCCGAACCGGTCACCGCGCGCTGGAACGAGGTCGACTGCTGCACCGTCGTCATCGGCACGAAGCCGCCCCGGGCCGCCGAGACCGCGATCACCGTCGCCGTGTCGGCCGCCGCCATCAGCGCCTGCCCCGACAGCCCGCCGCCCTCCCGGGACAGCCGGTCAGACCAGGGCAGACGCAGCACCGCCCGGTCTTCGCCCAGCGACTCGACGGACAGCCCGAGATCGAGCACCCAGGGGGCGAAGTTGGCGGAGAGGATCTTGTCGGCTTCGGCGGTGGTCATCGTCATATGGGGGATTGTTCCCGGGCCGGCCGCCGGGCACGCGGACCTTCCCGCCCACGGGCGTGCCATGGCCGATTCATCACCGGGTCAAGCAAGTTGGCAAACGGAATTGAACGCACCGCGTGACCCGCCCGTACCTATGGCCATCCAGGCGCCGCTCACGAACGACTGCCCCGCAACGGCAGACACTCCGTCCCTTGGAGGTCGAGAAGTTTGAGTCACAAGCGAATTCCGAAGCGCAAGGCCGCGGTCGCGGTGGGCGGTGTCGCGGCGCTCGGTGCTGCGGCCTTCCTGCTGCCGATGGCCAACGCGTCCCAGGACAACGCCTCCGGCGCCACCACCGCTGCCCCCAAGACCCTGAAGGCCACCGATGCCTCGGACCTTGCCTCGCAGCTCCAGAACCTGCTCGGCCAGGCGTTCGCCGGGTCGTACTACGACAGCGGCAAGCAGCAGCTCGTCGTCAACGTCATCAGCGGCGACAACAACGTGGTCGTCCAGGCGGAGAAGGCCGGCGCGGTCGTCCGCCAGGTGCAGAACAGCAACTCCGAACTGGCGGCCGTCGCCCGGACCCTGAAGACCAAGGCGACCATGCCGGGCACCGCCTGGGCCGTCGACCCGAAGACCAACAAGGTCGTGGTCACCGCCGACTCCACCGTCACCGGCACCAAGTGGGACACGCTGCAGTCGACGGTGCAGAGCCTCGGCTCGAACATGGCGACCCTGAAGAAGTCGTCGGGCACCTTCAAGACCCTCGTCTCCGGCGGCGACGCGATCTTCTCCCAGGTGCAGAACGGCACCGTCCGCTGCTCCCTCGGCTTCAACGTCACCGCCTCGGACGGCAGCCCCGCCTTCCTGACGGCCGGTCACTGCGGGGTCGCCGCCAAGGACTGGTCCGACTCCGAGACCGGCCAGCCCATCGCCACCGTGGACCAGGCCCAGTTCCCCGGCAACGGCGACTTCTCGCTCGTCAAGTACAACGACGCCACCACCCAGACGACCAGTGACGTCAACATAGGCAACGGCCAGACCGTCGCCATCAACCAGGCCGTCGACGCCACCGTCGGCGAGACCGTGTTCCGGATGGGCTCCACCACCGGGCTGCACGACGGCCAGGTCACCGGCCTCGACGCCACCGTCAACTTCCAGAGCGAGACCGACCCCAACGGCGTCGACACCGTCACCGGTCTCATCCAGACCAACGTCTGCGCCGAGGCGGGCGACAGCGGCGGCTCGCTGTTCACGCAGGACGGCGGCGCGGTCGGCATGACCTCCGGCGGCAGCGGCGACTGCACCTCCGGCGGCGAGACCTTCTTCCAGCCGGTGACCGCCGCCCTGCAGGCGACCGGCGCGACCCTCGGCGCCGGGGGTGCGGGCGCGGGCGCCGGTGACGCCAGTGCCACGGCCGACCCGTCCGCCACCGCCGGTGACCAGAACGGCGCCGGCGACCAGGCCGGCGGTGACCAGATCGGCGGCACCGCCGACCCGTCCGCGACGGCCGGCGACCAGAGCGGCACCGGCGACGCGACCGGTACCGGCGACCAGTCCGGCACGGGCGACGAGACGGGCACCGGCGACCAGGCCGGGACCGGCGCGGACAACACCTCGTCCGCCCACTGACCGACCCCTCGCACGGCCTGCCGGCGCCTCCCCGCCGCCCGGGGGGCGGGGGGGCCGCCCCGGGGGGGGGCCGGGCCGGGCCCCCCGGGCCCCTGGCCCCCGGGGGGGGGGGGGGGGGGGGGGGGTGGGGGGGGGGGGGGGGGGGGGGGGGCCTGAGGAAGCCGGTGGACAGGGCCCGCTGCCAGTCCTGGAACTCGGGTTCGGTGAT
>NZ_JBFBJI010000040.1:0-83898 GCF_040702065.1 Streptomyces sp. NPDC086777
TCGTCCACCGAGTCGATCGCCACACCCACCTTGCCGACCTCACCATGGGCCAGTTGCGCGTCCGAGTCGTACCCCATCTGGGTGGGCAGGTCGAACGCCACCGACAACCCCGTCGTCCCGTTCGCGATCAACTGCCGGTACCGGGCGTTCGACTCCACCGCCGTACCGAAACCCGCGTACTGCCGCATCGTCCACGTCCGGCCCGTGTACATCGTCGGGTACACACCCCGCGTGAACGGGTACGACCCCGGTTCCCCCAGCTGCACCGCCGGATCCCAGTGCCGCGTCGCGGCGGGCCCGTAGACCGGTTCGATGGGCAGTCCGGACTCGGAATCACGTGCCATGGTTCCTCCCGCTCCTGTGTGTCGGTGTCCACGCCCGTCCGCACGGGTCCGCCACCGCGGCCGGACCCCTCGGATGCTAGGGAGACCGGGAGGCCGGACCATCCCCTAGAGCCCCCTTGACTCCCGCCCGGGGACGCGACCCGGGACCGGGCGGTCCGCCACGATGAGGTCCGGACACAGCAGCCGGGACAGGGAGGTCGATGTCAGTGGGAGTCGTCGTCGTGGGCGCGGGAGCGGCCGGGGTGCAGACCGCGGTCGCGTTGCGGGAGCGCGGGTACGCGGGCCCCGTGACCCTGGTCGGAAGCGAGCGGCACCGCCCGTACGACCGGCCGCCGCTGTCCAAGGCGGTGCTGCGCGGCCGGGGCCGGCCCGCGGACGTGTTCTTCGACCTCGACCTCGCGGAGCTCGGTGTCACCGTGGAGCCGGGACGCACCGCCCGGCGGGTGCTCCCGGCCGAGCGGCGCCTGGTCACCTCCGGCGGTGACCTGAGGTACGACACGCTGGTGCTCGCGACCGGCGCGGACCCGGTCCGGCCGCCGGGCGCACCGGTGTACACGCTGCGCACCCTCGACGACGCCGAGCGGCTGCGCGGTGTGCTGGACGCGCGGGGCGAGGTGGTGGTCGTCGGGGCCGGCTGGATCGGCGCCGAGTTCACCACCGCCGCCCGCGAGGCGGGGTGCCGGGTCACCGTGGTGGAGGCGGCCGCCGCACCGCTCGGCGGAGCGCTGCCCGCCGAGGCGACCGCGCCGATGGCGGCGTGGTACGCCGAGGCCGGCGCCGAGCTGCGGCTCGGGACCCGGGTGGCCGAGGTGACGGCGGACGGGGTGCGGCTGGCGGACGGCGGCCGGCTGCGGGCGGACGCGGTGGTGGCCGGGATCGGCGCGCGGCCCGCGACCGGATGGCTCGCCGGCTCCGGGATCGCCCTCGGCGCCCGCGGTGAGGTGGCCGCCGACGCGCACCTGCGGACGTCGGTGCCGGACGTCTACGCGGTCGGGGACTGCGCGTCCTTCCCCTCGGCCCGGTACGGGGAGCGGCTGCTGGTGCACCACTGGGACAACGCGATGCTCGGGGCCAGGGCGGTCGCCGCCCGTCTCGTCGACGGCCCCGGCGCGGCACCCTACGACCCGGTGCCGTACTTCTGGTCCGAGCAGTTCGGGCGGGTCCTGCAGTACGCGGGCCATGCCGGCGCCGGGGAGACGGTGGTACGGCGGGGCACGCCGGGTGCCGGGGACGGCTGGAGCGTGTGCTGGCTGCGCGGCGACCGCCTGACGGCCGTGCTGGCGGTGGACCGGCCCCGGGACCTCGCGCAGGCCAGGCGCCTGATCACCGCCGCCACCCCGGTCGACCCGGGCCGGATCGCGGACCCGGACGCGCCACTGAAGACGGCCGCACGCGCGGTGGCGGGCGCGGCGGTCGGCGAGGCGGTGGGGGCGGTGTGAGCACGGTGGGTGCCCTGCCCCGCCGGCCGGCCCGTGTGTTCCCCGTCAGGCCAGCCCGTGCTGCTTCGCGTAGGCGGCCGCCACGTCCTCCGGGTCCTTCTTGTCGTTGTCGACCTGGCTGTTGAGCTGGGTGAGCTGCTCGGTGGTGAGGACGTTGCCGAGCTCCGCCAGGGCCTTGCGGACGGTGTCGTCGGCCTTGCGGTCGGCGATCAGCGGGACGATGTGCTGGCTGGGGATCAGGTTCTTGGGGTCGGCCAGCACCACCCAGCCGTTGGCGGCGATGTCGGTGTCGGTGGTGAACAGGTTCGCCACGTCCACGTCGCCCTTCTTCAGCGCGCCCTTGACCAGCGGCCCGTCCGAGTCCAGCGACTTGAACTCCTTGAACTGCACGCCGTACACCTCCTGCAGCCCGACCGCGCCCACCCGGCGCTTCTTCACCTCTGGCGCGGCCCCGATCACCAGCCTGCCGTTCTGCCTGGCGAGGTCGGCGAGCGAGGTGAGGCCGTACTTCTGTGCCGTGGCCCGGGTGACGACGAAGCAGTCAGAGTCGGCGGCCTGCCCGTACGACAGCACCTGGAGGCCGGCCGGCAGCGCGAGGGTGAGGGCGTTCTGCATGGTGCCCGGCTCGGCGGAGGCGTCCTTGGGGGCCAGGTAGTTGAGGAGGGCGCCCTGGTACTCGGGCAGCAGGTCGATGTCGCCGGCCTTGAGCGCGGGGATCACGATCTCCCGGGTGCCGAGGTTGGGGCGGACCTTCACCTTCACGCCGGCCTTCTCCAGCACGGCCGCGTAGAGGTAGCCGAGCACCTGGTTCTCGGTGAAGTTGGCGGTGCCGATGGTGATGCCGCCCTTGCTGGAGCCGCCGCCGGCGGCCGAGCCGCTGCTCTCGTTCAGGGAGGTGATGCCGCTGGAGCAGGCGGCGAGGGCGGGGACGGAACCGGCGGCGAGCAGGCCACCGAGGAGGGTACGACGGTTCATGGGCGGGGTCCCTAGACGGTGCGGTTGGGGGTCCCCCCGCTCGAGCGAAGTCGAGAGTGGGGGAGGAAGAGGAAGCGCTGGAGGCTGCTCAGCAGCAGGTCGAGGACGACGGCGACGAGCGCGACCAGCACGGCGCCGCCGAGCACCTGGACGAGGTCGCGCTGGGCGAGTCCGTCGAAGACGTAGCGGCCGAGGCCACCGAAGGAGACGTACGCGGCGATGGTGGCCGTGGCCACGACCTGGATGAGCGCGAGGCGCAGGCCCGTCATGATCAGGGGGAGGGCGAGCGGCAGTTCGACCTGGAGGAGGACCTGACGGCCGCGCATGCCCTGGCCGCGGGCCGCGTCCTTCACGTCCGGGTCGACGGCGGTCATGCCGGCGTAGGTGTTGGTGACGATCGCGGGGACCGCGAGGGCGACCAGCGCCACGTACACCGGCAGCATCGACAGGCCGCCCGCGAGGAAGACCAGCACCACCAGGCCGACGGTCGGCAGGGCGCGGCCGAAGGAGGCCAGGTTGATGGCGAGGAACGCGCCCTTGCCGGTGTGGCCGATCAGCAGGCCGAGCGGGAGGCCGATCGCGGCCGCGATGAGGGTGGCGAGCAGCGAGTACTGGAGGTGCTCGGCGAGGCGGTGGGCGATGCCGTCCTGCCCGGCCCACTGGGAGCCGCTGGTCAGCCAGGTGCCGAGGTTCTTGAAGAGTTCGAACATGTCAGGCTCGCCTCCGCCGCCACGGGGTCAGTACGAACTGGAGCGCGACCAGCAGCGCGTCCGCGACCACCGCGAGCAGGATCGTGAGGACCACGCCCACGATCACCGGGGTCGGGAAGTCGCGCTGGAAGCCGTCGGTGAAGAGCTGGCCGAGGCCGCCGTCGCCGATGTAGGTGGCGACGCTCACCAGCGAGATGGACATGACCGTGGCGATCCGGACGCCCGCCATGATCACGGGGAGGGCCAGCGGGAGTTCGACGGTGAGGAGGGTGCGCAGCGGGCGGGTGCCCATCGCCTTCGCCGCCTCCTTGGTCTTCGCAGGCACCGAGTCCAGGCCCTCGACCGTGTTCCGCAGCAGCACGACCAGGGTGTAGACGGTCAGGCCGATGACGGTCGTGGTCCGGGTCAGGCCGCTGACCGGGAGGAGCAGTACGAAGATCGCGATCGAGGGGATCGTGAAGAGCACGTTGGACAGGCCGAGCAGGAAGCCGCGCAGCGGACGGACCCGGTGGGCGACGACCGCGAGCGGCAGCGAGATCACCAGCCCGAAGAAGACGGCGGTCATGGCGGCCTGGAGGTGGGAGAGGGTGAGGCTGGTGAGGTCGTCGGTGTGGTCGCCGATCCACGACCAGTCGACGGTCATGCCGCCACCGCCCGGGCCGCGCTGTGCGCCTGGCCGGCGTGCGCGTGGATGTCGTCGCGGGACGAGACGCCCGTGAGCCTGCCCGTTGCGTCGACGCGGGCGACGAGTCCGGTCGGGGAGGCGATCGACTCGTCGAGCGCCGCGAGCAGCGAGTCGCCGTCGGCCAGCGGCCGGACGGGGAGTTCGGCGTCCTTCGCGGCCCAGTGCAGGGGTTTGCCCGCCGCGTCCAGGACGAGGGTCCAGGCGCCGCCCTGGGGTGCCGGGCCCTGCGGGACGTCGGCGAGGGTCTTCAGCGAGAGCAGCTTCAGGCCCCGCTCGGCGCCGAGGAAGTCCGCCACGAAGTCGTCGGCCGGACGGGCCAGGAGCTCTTCGGGCGGGGCGCACTGGACCAGGTGGCCGCCGGTGCGGAAGATCGCGATCCGGTCGCCGAGCCGCACGGCCTCGTCGACGTCGTGCGTGACGAAGACGATGGTCTTGTTCAACTCCTTCTGCAGTCGCAGCAGTTCGTCCTGGAGCTGGGTGCGCACCACCGGGTCGACGGCGCCGAACGGTTCGTCCATCAGCAGCACGGGCGGGTCGGCGGCGAGCGCGCGGGCCACGCCGACGCGCTGCTGCTGGCCGCCGGAGAGCTGGTGCGGGTAGCGCTTGCCGGCGTCGGCGGCGAGGCCGACGGTCTCCAGGAGTTCGGCGGCGCGGGCGCGGGCCTTCCTCCGGTTCCAGCCGAGCAGCAGCGGGACGGTGGCGACGTTGTCCAGCACCGTGCGGTGCGGGAAGAGGCCGGCCTGCTGGATGACGTACCCGATGGACCGGCGCAGTTCGGCGGCGTCCTGCTCGGTGACGTCCTCGCCGTTCACCCTGATCGTGCCGGAGGTCGGCTCGACCATCCGGTTGATCATCCGCAGGGTGGTGGTCTTGCCGCAACCGGAGGAGCCGACCAGGACGGTGACCCCGCCCTCCGGCATCTCCAGGGAGAGATCGTGAACTGCTGTGGTGCCGTTGGGGAAGCGCTTGTGGACCGCGTCGAACTGGATCATGAGATGTCCCTTGCCCGGCTGTATAACGTCATGCAGAGTTCTCGGTAGGTGAATAGGTTGTCAACGGTCTCGCGTTAATCCGAGGTAACGGATGGCCGATGGACAAGATTGGGTGTCCGGATTGAGGGAGGTTTGGGCGTGATGTCGTCTCGTATCTTGGACACTCCGGGAATAGCGCATTCCGGCCTGGTGGTCCTCGACGGCATCGGCATGGGTGTCGAGGACGTCGTCCACCTCGCCGACGGCACCGCCCGCCCGGTCCCGGGCACCGAGGCGATGCGTCGTGCGGAGGAGTCCTGGAACGCCGCCCGGCAGATCGCCGCGACCGGCCGCGTCTACGGCCGGTCCACCGGCGTCGGCGCCAACCGGAACGAGGACGTGCCCACCGAGGCCGCCGCCGGACACGGGCTGCGGCTGCTGCGCAGCCACGCCGGCGCGATCGGCGACGAACTGCCCGCCCGCCAGGTCCGCGCGATGCTCGCGGTGCGCGCCAACCAGCTGCTGGCCGGCGGCGCGGGCCTCCGGCCGACCGTGGTGACGGCGCTGTGCGAGGCGCTGGAGTCCGGCGCGTACCCGGCCGTCAACGAGTTCGGCTCGGTCGGCACCGGGGACATCGCGGCCCTCGCCCAGATGGGCCTCGCACTGGCGGGGGAGCACCCCTGGCGGGGCACCGGGGCGCCGGCCGCCCAGCCGCTGGACAACAACGACGCCCTCGCCCTGATCAGCAGCAACGCCCTCACCCTCGGCCAGTCCGCGCTCGCCCTGCACGAACTGCGCGGGCTGATCGAGGCGACCCAGGTGGTGGCGGCCCTGTCGCTGCTGGCCGTCGACGGCTCCCACGAGGCGTTCGCGGCACCCGTGCACGCGGCCCGCCCGCACCGGGGGAGCGTCGAGGCCGCCCGCCGGATGCGGGAGCTGATCGGCGCCGCCGACCGGCCGACCCCGCCGCTCGGCCGGATCCAGGACCCGTACGGCTTCCGCTGCCTGCCCCAGATCCACGGGCCGGCCCACGACGCGGCCGACGCCCTGGAAGGCGTGCTCGCGATCGAGATCAACGCGGCCGCCGAGAACCCCCTCATCTCCGCCGAGGACCTGGCCGCCTACCACCACGGCGGCTTCTACCAGGCCCAGCTCGCCCTCGCCCTGGACCACTTCCGGCTCGCGGTCACCCAGGTCGCACGCCTGTCCACCTCCCGCCTCTCCTCCCTCAACGAGCCCGCCTTCACCCGCCTGCGCCCCTTCCTCGCCGACCAGGAGCCCGCCTCCTCCGGCGTGATGATCCTGGAGTACGCCGCCGGCGCCGCCCTCGGCGACCTGCGCGCCTTCTCCGCGCCCGCCTCCCTCGGGCACGCTGTACTCTCCCGAGGCGTCGAGGAACAGGCCAGTTTCGCCTCGCTCGCCGCCCGTCAAACGCTGCGCGCCTGCCGTGCGTACCGTCTGGTGGTCGGCTGCGAACTCGTCGCCGCCGTACGGGCGCTGCGCCAGCGCGAGCTGCGTCCCGACCCCGGGCTCGGGGCGGGGCGGGCGCTGGAGCTCGCCGAGGCGGCGCTGGAGGCGGACCCGGCCGACCGGCCGCTCACGGACGACGTCACCGCGGCGGCCGGGCTGCTCGACCGGTTCACGGACATCTGGAGGGGGAGCACGTCATGAACGTGACCGACAGCCCTGCGACTCGCTTGCAGGCGCTCTTCGAAGGGCACCGGCTCACGCCGACCCAGCGGCGCATCGCGCACAGCATGGTGCGGCGCGCCGCCGACGTGCCCTTCCTGTCCAGCGTGGAGCTGGCCGAACTGGCCGGGGTCAGCCAGCCCTCCGTCACCCGGTTCGCGGTCGCCCTCGGCTTCGACGGCTACCCGGCGCTGCGCAAGCACCTGCGCGAGGTGGTCCCCGCCGAACAGGCGGCCGGCATCGGGTCGTACAACGAGTACCAGCAGGCCGTCGAGGCCGAGATCGAGAACCTCCGGCACCTCGCTGAGGTGCTCGCCGACCCGCGCCCGGTGCAGCAGGCCGGCCGGCTGCTGGCCGCCTCCCGGCCGCTCCCGGTCCTCGGACTGCGCGCCGCCGCCTCGCAGGCGTACGGCTTCGCCTACTTCGCCGCCAAGGTGCATCCGGACGTCCGGCTGCTCAACGAGGGCGGCACGATGATCCACGACCGCATCGACGCGGCCGTCCTCGCCGGCGCCTCGGCGCTGCTGTGCTTCGCACTGCCCCGGCACCCGCGCGAGGTCGTGGACACCCTCGGGTACGCGAAGGAGGCCGGGCTGGCCGTCGTGACCGTCGCCGACTCCGCCTTCGCGCCGGTCGCCAAGGTCTCCGACCTGCTGCTGCCGGCCGCCGTCGGCACCGGGCTCGCCTTCGACACCGCGTGCGCGCCGATGCTGCTCGGCCGGGTGCTCCTGGAGGCGATGTGCGACGACCTGCCGGACGCGCAGGCCCGGCTGGAGGAGTTCGACACCCGGGCGGCGGCGCGGGGCCTGTTCGTGGAGTGAGCCCGCGCCGAAGGCTTCTTTAAGACTCGTCTCACGTTCGCTGGTTAGCGTCCCGCCGTACGGACTGGACCGACACCGGCGAGGAGGCTGCGGACATGGCGCGTGCGGGACGAGGGGTGCGAGGCGGGCAGGGCCTGGCCCGGGTGGCCGTGGTCGTACGGGCCGGGGCCGCCCCGCTGTGGTGGTCCGGGGTGTTCGCGGCCGGCGTCGGGGTGCTGCCGCCGGGGTTCACCGGACGCCGCATCGGCGTCATGGCCGGGGCCGCGCTGTTCGTCGTCGGCGCCGCCGTCGTGGCCCTCACCCGCCGCAGGCGGTACACCGCCCTGCTGCACGGGGCCGCCCGGGCCGGCAGGCACGACGTGCTCCAGGACCGGGCGGTGACCGTGCGGAACTGGCGCCGGGGGCACCGCTGGTGGCTGCTGCTCGCCTTCGTCGTCGCCCTCGGCTCGGCCTTCGTGGTGCCCGCGGCCGGCGGCCTGCTGCTGGCCGGGACCGGCACCGGTCTGCACCTGAAGGCGGCCTGGCTGGGCCGCCGGGAGAAGGCCGGCGGACAGCTCGTGTGGCTGCGCGTCGACTGGCTCGGCAAGCGCGGTGGCCGCCCGGCCGGCAAGGCCGTCAAGGCCTACCGCGGTACCGGGATCGCGGCGGGCGACGCGGCCCCGGGCGGGACCCGCCGCCGCACCGCGGCGCTGGTGTGAGGCCCGGTCAGACCTCCAGCTCCTCCTCGATCTTCTTCAGCTGGTGCCGGGCCATCGCCAGGTTGGCGCGGGAGGCGTCGAGCACCAGGTAGAGGAAGAGGCCGTTGCCGCCCCGGCCCTTGAGGAGCCGGATCAGGTGGTACGCGTTGGAGAGCGTGATCAGGATGTCCTCGATCTCGCCCTTGAGGCCGAGGTGTTCCATGGTGCGCATCTTGGCGCGGATCACGTCGGTGTTGCCGGCCGCGGCCACGTTCAGGTCGAAGGTCTTGCTGCCGCCCATCGTGCCCAGCGCCATCCCGCTGGTGTAGTCGACGAGCGCCACGCCGGTGGCGCCTTCGATGGAGGTGAGGCACTCTTTCAGCGCGGTTTCGGTGTTGGCCATGACTTTCTGGTTCCTTTCAACTGTCGGTTGCGGTGCGCGCGTCGGTGGTGGTGCTGGTCCGTGGCGTGCGCGTGGATCTGGTCCGTGTGGCTGTGGCGCGGGCCGGGCGCAGGGCCTTGGCGGCGGCTTCGGCGGCGTCGACCACCTCGCCGATCCGGGCGGCGGCCCGGCGGCCCTCCAGGTGGAGGCGGCCGACGTTCACCCGGTCCTCGGCGAGCAGGGTGAGCACGGCGCTGCGGCCGGCGGCGTAGGTGGCGACGTAGCCGTCGTCGCCGCGCACCAGCAGCTCCCTGAGCTCGCCCTTGCCGGTGGCGTCGGAGACCCGGACGGCGACGCCGAGTTCGGCCGCGGTGAGCGCGGCGAGCCCCTCCGGATCGACGCCCGGGCAGTCGTGGGCGACGACCAGGCCGTCGACACCGGCCGCGAGGGCGCCGGTGAGCTGGGGCATCCGGGTGCGTAACCGGCGCAGTTCGTCGAGGACGGCCTCTCTGTCGGAGCTGCCGGGTTCTGCCGCCATCAGCTGTCTCCTCTCGGCGGGGCGGTGCCGTTCAAAGGGCCTCCAGCGCATCCCTGAGCCTCTTCAGCAGCGCGATGTCGGGGTCGGTGACGGGGGGGATCGGGGGCGGGAGGGGCGCGGTGTTCCTCCGGGCGAGGAGTCCGGCCGCCGCCAGCCGCCGTACGTCCACCAGCGTGTGGAAGGTCGGTCGGCCCAGTTCCCGGGCGATCTGCGGGGCCGTGCGGACGCCGTCCACCCGGTCCAGGACCGCCCGCTGCCGGGGGGTGACCGGCGGTGGTGCGAGGGGGTCGGCGCGGATCAGCGGGGCGCCGTCGGCCGAGGGGTCGGGCCAGATGCGGTGCAGCAGCTCGCGGCGGCGCAGGGTCTCGCGCTCCAGGGCGGTGACGGGGACCGCGGGCAGCAGTCCCGCGGCGGCCGTGGCGCCGTACCGGAACCGGCCCGGGGTGCTGCTGGGCGCCAGCGCGAAGTATCCGGCGTCGTACAGGGCGCCGAGCCGGCACACCTCCAGGGCGCCTCGCGGGAGCAGCCCGGCGGCGAGCAGCCGGCGGACCGCGGCGGATGTGTCGTCGGTCCAGGGCCAGGCCGCCGCGTCGAGCGTGCCGCGGGCCGTGAGGAGCACGTCGAGGCCGGGTGCAAGGGGGCTCTCGGCGTGCACCACGCGGCCCTCGGCCAGATGCAGGGTGCCGTGCTCGCGGACCAGGACACCGGTGGCCCGCTCCTCGGCGAGGCGTATCAGCATCGGGGAGAGCGCGCCGGGCGCTCTCTCGTGCAGGGCCGCCCGGTCCCGGACCGGCAGCGGTGGAGGGGTCTCGACCACGGTCATCCCAGCACCAGCCGCTCGGCCATCTCGCCGAGCCGGATCCGGGCGAGGGCGAGATTGCCGTCCTCGCGGGTCAGCCACAGATGCAGGAACACGGTGGCGTCGAAGGACGTGACCACGAACCGCAGCAGGTGGTAGCTGTCCCGGTTGCTGACGATCAGGTCCTCCACCGGGGGGCTCACCTCGGTGTCGTCCTCCGTGCTGAACGCCCCGTGCTCGGCGGCCAGCCGGGCCAGCTCGGCGGCCTCCGCGGCGGTGGTCTCGTGGTCACCGCCGGGCGCCTCCCCGACCGTGCCCAGGGCCAGCCCGCTGGTCCAGTCGACCAGCGCGGCGCCCCGGGCACCGGGCAGTCGCATGGCTTCCAGTAAGCACTCGTCGATTCCGGGCACCGAGGCTCCCCTCCCGCCGCGTGGCTCTCCGGTTGAGTGACGCAGACACTACGCAACGTGTGCGTGAGGGGTGAGGCGTTTGGCATTTTCCAGTGGAACGTGCACCCGGCAGGCTAGTGTTGGTCAACTGGGCTGCTTTTCGCACCAGTTGATCCCCGCTGTCCGAGGTGTCTCAACGGCTTCCGGTTGCGCGCAGGGTGGTGAGCGAGTCGGCGTGCGCCCCTCCGGATTCGGCCACGACCTCGGCGACCGTCTGCGGCTCCCGTGCGACGGCGAACGCCACGCCCCCGTCGCCGTCCGGCGCGAAGCCGTAAACCCCCGGCCGGGCAAGGGAGTTGTAGGAGTAGTGGCTGCCGAAGTAGTACGCCCCGGTGTCCAGCGCGGCGGCGAGGTCCCCCTGCTCCAACGGCGGCAGCAGGCGCCCCTCGGCGAGCAGGTCGCCCGCGAAACAGGCCGGCCCCGCCACGTCCTGCACCACCGGCGCCCCCTCCTTGGGCCGCCCCTTCGCGTCGTACGCGGCGATCCGCAGCGGCCACGCCCCCGGCACGTACACCGTCCGCGGCGCCACCTGCACCCCCGCGTGGGTCACCGCGATCCGCCGCCCGCCGGAGCTCTTCGCGTACTCCACCCGCGCCACCACCGTGCCGTGCCGCGCCAGCAGCGACCGCCCGAACTCCGTCACCAGCCCGTACCGCCCGTCGAACAGCCCCGGCACCGCCTCCGCCAGCAGCCGTGCGTACTGCGCGAACGTCGGCCGCGTCGCCTCGGAGGCGAAGTTCACCGAAAGCCCGCCCCCGATGTCGAGGGTGTCGACCTGCCGGCGCCCGACCCGCGCGTTGATCTCCTCGGCCAGCGCGTAGGTCTCCGCCACGCCCCGCGCCAGCAGCGACAGCGAGATCCCCTGCGACCCGGTGTGCGCGTGCAGCCGCGTCAGCCACGGCCGGTCCGTGAACGCCCGGACGACCCACTCCCGGGCCCCGCCGTCGCGCAGCCCCACCCCGAACTTCGAGGTCGCGGTCGCGGTGGAGGTGGCCTCGATGGTGCCCGCGCCGATCTGCGGGTTCACCCGGATCCCGAGCGGCGCGGAGGCGGTGGTGCCCACGAGGGTGTCCAGGCGCCGGAGCTCCTGCGGGTTGTCCGCGTTCACCGCGACGCCCAGCGCCAGCGCCTCGCGCAGCTCGGCCGCCGTCTTCGCGGGCGCGTCGAACACGATCCGCTCCGCCGGGACCCCGGCCGCCCGCGCCAGCGCCAGCTCGCCCGCGCTGGCCACCTCGGCGCCCAGACCGGCGCCGGCCAGCAGCCGCACCACCGGGACCAGCGGGTTCGCCTTCACCGCGAAGGCGTGCAGGATCGCGGTGCCGGGCGCCGCGGCCGCCTCGAACGCCCGGCGCAGCTCCGCGGCCGACGCCCGGATGCCCGGCACGTCCAGCAGGCCTACGATCGGCGCGTCCGGCCCCAGCAGTCCCTGCTCCACCGCCGCCCGCACGGCGTCGTCCCGCCGCCCGGCCCGCTCGCCGTCGTCCTCCGACATGTCACCGTCCACACCCTTGAGACCCATAAGTCCAGCCAAACATCCGGAACCCGGCCGTGCTGGCGGACCGGACGTATTGACTAGTTCTATTCAGAGAGTCAGGATGTGAATAACAAGAGGAACACCATACTGGCAGGCATTCGCTAGGAGGCAGACCATGTCAGGACCCCGCCCCGTACGAGCACCGCGCGGTACGGAACTGAGCGCCCTGGGATGGCAGCAGGAAGCCGCCCTGCGCATGCTGCAGAACAACCTGGACCCCGAGGTCGCCGAGCATCCCGACAAGCTCGTCGTCTACGGCGGCACCGGCAAGGCCGCCCGCGACTGGCGCTCCTTCGACGCCATGGTCCGCACCCTGCGCACCCTCAAGCAGGACGAGACCATGCTGGTCCAGTCCGGCCGCCCGGTCGGCGTGATGCAGACCCACGAGTGGGCCCCGCGCGTCCTCATCGCCAACTCCAACCTGGTCGGCGACTGGGCCAACTGGGAGGAGTTCCGCCGCCTGGAGGCCCTCGGCCTGACCATGTACGGCCAGATGACCGCCGGCTCCTGGATCTACATCGGCACCCAGGGCATCCTCCAGGGCACCTACGAGACCTTCGCCGCCGTCGCCGCGAAGAAGTTCAACGGCACCCTCGCCGGGACCATCACCCTCACCGCCGGCCTCGGCGGCATGGGCGGCGCCCAGCCCCTCGCGGTCACCATGAACGACGGCGTCGCCATCTGCATCGACGTCGACCCGCGCGCCATCGAGCGCCGGATCGAGCACCGGTACCTGGACGTGAAGGCCGACTCGCTCGACCACGCACTCCAGCTGGCCACCGAGGCCCGCGACGCCCGCCGCCCGCTCTCCATCGGCGTCCTCGGCAACGCGGCCGAGCTGGTCCCGCAGCTGCTCGCGATGAACGCGCCGATCGACATCGTCACGGACCAGACCTCCGCCCACGACCCGCTGGCCTACCTGCCCGTGGGCGTGGCCTTCGAGGACATGGCGGACGCGGCGGCCAAGGACCCGGCGGGCTTCACCACCCGCGCCCGCGAGTCCATGGCCCGCCACGTCGAGGCCATGGTCGGCTTCATGGACGCCGGCGCCGAGGTCTTCGACTACGGCAACTCCATCCGCGGCGAGGCGCAACTGGCCGGCTACGACCGGGCGTTCGCCTTCCCCGGCTTCGTCCCCGCCTACATCCGCCCGCTCTTCTCCGAGGGCAAGGGCCCCTTCCGCTGGGCGGCCCTGTCCGGCGAGGCCTCCGACATCGCCAAGACCGACAAGGCGATCCTCGACCTCTTCCCGGAGAACGAGTCCCTCGCCCGCTGGATCAAGCTGGCCGGCGAGCGGGTCCACTTCCAGGGCCTGCCCGCACGCATCTGCTGGCTCGGCTACGGCGAGCGCGACAAGGCCGGCGAGCGGTTCAACGACATGGTGGCGAGCGGCGAGCTGGCCGCGCCGCTGGCGATCGGCCGCGACCACCTCGACTGCGGCTCCGTGGCCTCCCCCTACCGCGAGACCGAGGCCATGCTGGACGGCTCCGACGCGATCGCCGACTGGCCGCTGCTGAACGCGATGGTCAACGTGGCTTCCGGCGCGTCCTGGGTCTCCATCCACCACGGCGGCGGGGTCGGCATGGGGCGGTCCATCCACGCCGGGCAGGTGACCGTCGCCGACGGCACCAAGCTGGCCGGCGAGAAGATCCGCCGAGTGCTCACCAACGACCCCGGCATGGGCGTCATCCGGCACGTGGACGCCGGGTACGACATCGCGGAGTCGGTCGCCGAGGAGCGGGGCGTCCGGGTGCCGATGCGCGAGGGTGACGACGCGTGACGAAGAGCGGGGACTCTCCGGTGGGGGCCGAGCTCTCGTCGCCGGGTGCGGGTGCGGGTGCGGGTGCGGGTGCGGCTGTGCCCACCCGTTCCGCCCTGCGGAACGACTGCCCGCAGCCGGTACGGGCACAGGGCCCGCGGCCGGTCCGGGCCGAGGGCGGTGCGGCCTCCTTCCACTCCATGTGGAAGGAGTTGCTCCCGGTCGGCCGGCACCCCGACTCCCGTGGTTACCGGCGCTTCGCCTGGACCGGGGCCGACGCCGACTGCCGGGCCTGGTTCCGGGAGCAGGCAGAGGGGCGCGGGCTGGCGTACGAGGTCGACCGGAACGGGAACCAGTGGGCCTGGCTCGGGGATCCGGCGGCCGGGAACGCCGTCGTCACCGGGTCGCACCTGGACTCCGTGCCGGACGGCGGGGCCTTCGACGGCCCCCTCGGCGTCGTGTCCTCCTTCGCCGCGCTCGACGAACTCCGTGGCAGGGGCGCCGATTTCACCCGGTCCCTCGCCATCGTCAACTTCGGTGACGAGGAGGGCGCCCGGTTCGGGCTCGCCTGTGTCGGATCGCGGCTGACCGCCGGGCACCTCACCGTCGAGCAGGCCCACCGGCTCACCGACGGGGACGGCGTCACGCTGCCGCAGGCCATGGCAGCCGCCGGCTACGACCCCGACGCCATCGGGCCCGACCCCGAGCGGCTCGCCCGGATCGGTGCGTTCGTCGAGCTGCACGTCGAACAGGGCCGGGCGCTGGACCTGTCCGGCGACCGGGTCGGCATCGCCAGTGCCATCTGGCCGCACGGACGCTGGCGGTTCGACTTCCGCGGCGAGGCCAACCATGCGGGCACGACCCGCCTGGTGGACCGGCGCGACCCCATGCTGTCGTACGCCGAGACCGTGCTCGCCGCCCGCCGCGAGGCCGAACTCGCCGGTGCCGTCGCCACCTTCGGCAAGATCGCCGTCGAGCCGAACGGCGTCAACGCCATCCCCTCCCTGGTGCGCGGCTGGCTCGACTCCCGCGCCGCCGACCAGGCCACCCTCGACACCGTCGTCGGCGGCATCGAGAAGGCGGCCCGGGAGTACGCGCAGGCGCACGGCATCGACCTGGACGTGGTCCGCGAGTCGTTCACCCCGGTCGTCGAGTTCGACCACGCCCTGCGCGACGAGCTGGGGCGCGTACTCGGCCGGGACACCGGACTCACCGTGCCCGTCCTGGGCACCGGGGCCGGACACGACGCCGGGATCCTCTCCGGGAGCATCCCGACCGCCATGCTGTTCGTGCGCAACCCCACCGGCGTCTCGCACTCCCCGGCCGAGTTCGCGGCCGAGGACGACTGCGTGGCCGGGGTGAGCGCGCTCGCCGACGTACTGGAAGGGCTGGCCTGCGGGTGACGACACGGACGACGTACTGGTTGGAGCACGCCTGGCTGGACACGCACGTCGAGCCGGGCGTCGCCGTGGAGGTGGCGGGCGGACGGATCACGGCGGTGCGCACCGAGGTGCCCGCGCCGCCGCCCGGTGCCGAGGTGCTGCGCGGCCTGACCCTCCCCGGCCTGGCGAACGCCCACTCGCACGCCTTCCACCGCGCCCTGCGCTCCACCGTCCAGGTCGGCTCCGGGACCTTCTGGACCTGGCGCGAGCTGATGTACACCTTCGCCGACGAGCTGACCCCGGAGACCTACCACGCGCTCGCCCGCGCCGTGTACGCCGAGATGGCGCTGGCGGGCGTCTCCTGCGTCGGCGAGTTCCACTACGTCCACCACGCCCCCGGCGGCACCCCGTACGCCGACCCCAACGCCATGGGCGAGGCCCTGATCGCGGCGGCCGCCGACGCCGGGATCCGGATCACCCTCCTCGACACCGCCTACCTGTCCAGCGGCTTCGGCGAGCCGCCCAACGCCCACCAGCTGCGCTTCTCCGACGGCAGCGCGGAAGCCTGGGCCGAACGCTGTTCAGTTCTCAAGGAACGCGATCACGCACGGATCGGGGCGGCGATCCACTCCGTACGGGCCGTGCCCGCCGGGCAGCTGGCGACCGTGGCCGGCTGGGCCGAGGAGCGGCGGGCCCCGCTCCACGTGCACCTGTCCGAGCAGACAGGGGAGAACGACGCCTGCCTGGCCGCCCACGGCCGCACCCCCACCCGGCTGCTCGCCGACCACGGCGTCCTCGGACCGCGCACCACCGGCGTCCACAACACCCACCTCACCGACGAGGACATCGCGCTGCTCGGCGGCACCGGCACCGGCACCTGCATGTGCCCGACCACCGAGCGCGACCTGGCCGACGGCATCGGACCGGCCGTCGCCCTGCAGCGCGCGGGCTCGCCGCTCTCCCTCGGCTCCGACAGCCACGCCGTCATCGACCTGTTCGAAGAGGCCCGCGCGATGGAGCTGAACGAGCGGCTGCGCACCCGCACCAGGGGCCACTGGACGGCCGCCGCCCTGCTCCGTGCCGCCTCCGCCGACGGGCACGCCGCCCTCGGCTGGGACGACGCGGGCGCCATCGAGACCGGCATGCTCGCCGACCTGACGACGATCGCGCTCGACTCCGTCAGAACCGCGGGGCCGCTGCCGCGGCTGGGCGCCGAGACGGCCGTATTCGCGGCGACCGCGGCGGACGTACGGCACACGGTCGTCGGAGGACGGCACGTCGTACGGGACGGCGCGCACACCCTCGTACCCGATGTGCCACAGGCCCTCGCGCGGGCCGTCGAAGCCCTTCGCGCCTGACGACCACCCACGAGGACACCATGAGCAGCAGCACCGCCATCACCGACATCGCCACGCTGGTCACCAACGACCCCTCCCTGGGTGACAACTCCCCTCTCGGCCTGATCCGGGACGCGGCCGTCGTCATCGAGGACGACCGTGTCGTGTGGACCGGTGAATCCAGCAAAGCACCCGCCACTGACAATCGGGTCGACGCGGGCGGCCGGGCGGTGCTGCCGGGGTTCGTGGACTCCCACTCCCACCTGGTCTTCGCGGGCGACCGCACCCAGGAGTTCAACGCCCGTATGTCCGGCCGCTCCTACACGGCGGGCGGCATCCGGACGACCGTCGCGGCCACCCGCGCCGCCACGGACGAGGAGCTGGAGCGGAACCTCACGCACTACCTCGCCGAGGCACTCCGGCAGGGCACCACCACCTTCGAGACGAAGTCCGGCTACGGCCTGACGGTCGCCGACGAGGCGCGGGCCCTGCGCATCGCGGCGCGGCACACCGACGAGGTGACGTACCTCGGCGCCCACGTCGTCCCGCCCGACCACGCCGACGACCCGGCCGCCTACGTCGAGCTGGTCACCGGCGAGATGCTCGAAGCCTGCGCCCCCTACGCCCGCTGGATCGACGTGTTCTGCGAGAAGGGCGCCTTCGACGGCGACCAGGCCAGGGCCGTCCTCGCCGCGGGAAGGGCCAAGGGCCTGACCCCGCGCATCCACGCCAACCAGCTCTCCTACGGCCCCGGCGTCCAGCTCGCCGTTGAACTCGACGCGGCCAGCGCCGACCACTGCACCCACCTGACGGCGGCGGACGTGGACGCCCTCGCGAACAGCCGGACGGTCGCCACCCTCCTGCCCGGCGCCGAGTTCTCCACCCGCGCCGAGTGGCCCGACGCCCGCCGCCTCCTCGACGCCGGCGTGACGGTCGCCCTCTCCACCGACTGCAACCCCGGCTCGTCCTTCACCTCCTCCGTCCCCTTCTGCATCGCGCTGGCCGTCCGCGACATGCGCATGACCCCCGACGAGGCCGTCTGGTCGGCCACGGCGGGCGGCGCGGCGGCCCTGCGCCGGACCGACATCGGCCGCCTGACCCCGGGCGCCCGCGCCGACCTCCTCCTCCTGGACGCCCCCAGCCACGTCCACCTGGCCTACCGGCCGGGGGTGCCGCTGGTCAGTGAGGTGTGGCGGCGGGGCGAGAAGGTCGCCTGACGATCGGGATGTCTCAGTGGGAGCGGTCCGGACGGCCTCCGAGATAGCCGAGGAGGACGTCGAAGTGCGGAGCGAGGGAGGCGGCCCGGCTCAGCACCTCCGGGAGACGGTCCGAGAACCGCAGCTTGTCGAGGAAGGCCGCCTCGTGAGGTTCGAGACCGGAAGGTGAGCCTGCTCGCTGCAGGGAAGGGCCGAGTTCCTCGGCGATCAGGATGACGATGTCGTCCGCACGCATGGTGCGGAGCACGACGTCCGTCAGCGCCGCGCGATGCCCCTCGTCCACCGCACCGACGAGGGACCATGCCGCGAAGATGCCCGCCTTTGCGAAGAGGTTCTCCCCCAGGGCCGACGCCACATCGGGTCGTCCAATCTCCTCGAGGCGGGCCACTATCCGCGCGTCGCGCTTTTCGTAGCCCGGACCTGTGAGCGCGTTCCTGAGGAGACGGAAGGCAGTCTCGTCGTGCGGATCGACCAGAGCGAGCGCTTCGACGACGTCGTCCTCGTGGCGCATTTGCCGCAACATGGACTTCAGCAGGTTCGCGCGCTTGCCGGACCAGCTCGTCAGCCATTCCGTGTGCAGCTGGACGATCTCCCGAGGGGAGCGGACCGAGGCCGTCTCCTCGATGAGGACAGGCGGGAGCGCTTTGCTCCCGACGCGGTGCACCAAGCGTCCGAACTCGGCCAACTCCGCGAGGGACCGGCTGTGGACGACCTCGGTGAGGAGCCGGTGCCGACGGCTGTGGTCCTGTGCCCTCACGAGCCATGCGTCCAGGTCGACGAGTTCGCGAACAGGCCGGCTCCAAGCCGCCTCCGCGATCTCCCTGGACGCCTCGCGCTGCTCGCCTGCCGCCACGAGTTCCGCCAACTGCTCCTTGAACACGGAAAGAGGCAGGAGTGTGTCGGCGGCCGAGACGACATGGGCGGCCAGCGTCTCCTCCATCGACCTGACCTGCTCCTCGAGATCCGCGCAACGTCGTTCCGCCTCGGCCTTCAGCGAGGCGACCTCCGACACCTCCGCTCTGAGCCGGGCGATCTCCTCCTCGAGTCGTTCGCGTTCCGTCGAGTGCCGCCCCGCGTGCTCGCGCAGTTCCATCTCGGCCCGCTCCGCGCGCAGGATGTCCGCGGTCCAGTCCTGTCGCACCGCCGCCAGCTCCCCCTGCGCGGCACGGGCCTCCGACTCCCGCTTGTCCAGGAGGTCGTGCAGGGCCTCCTGGTGCCTGACCAGGGTCTGGACCTGACGTGCCGACCGGGCCATCTCGGCCCGCAGGGACTCCAGTTCGTAGACGGCGGGGTCGGTGACCCTGAGCGCGTCCAGCCTGAGTCCGGCAAGGCGTGACCGGACCTCGGGCTGGAGCGACGCGCCCCGCTCCGTCTCGACCTCCCGTACCAGGCGGTCGATGAAGTCCTGTGTCGCGACTCTTCGCCCCCTCAGGTACCGGGAGACGATCGACTTGTCCATGCAGACACGGACGCCGTACACGCTCTGCGAGATCTCCAGGGTGTTGAACAGCGCGGTCAACGCGTTGCCCAGGGCCGCAACCTCGGGTATCCCGCCTCGCTCCACATCCGAAGAGTTCCTGGTCGAGGGCGTGGTCTCCGACACCGGTCCTCCCTGATCCGTTGACACCCCATCGGCAACCGTTGCCGCTTTCGCAACGTACCGGACGCCTCCGACCGTGAAGGGGTTCCAAGTCACCCGAATCGAAAGGGCGGTTCCGGCATGGCGCCGTCGTCGTGGTCCACCGTTGTCACCGGCCTGCGCTGGATCCAGCGCGCACTCATCGTCCTCTTCGCACTGCTCCCCCTGTGCGTCGTGACGCTGGCCTCCGTCCCCGCCCTCGTCCTGCTCCCCTTCTTCCCCGCGCACAGCCCCCGCGCCCGCGCGATCGTGCAGCAGCTGATCGCTTGGACGCGTACGACGCTGATCTTCAGCAGGAGCCGGTGAGCGGCCTCCGGGATGTCGGGCGCGCCGGGAACGCGGTCGTGGCATGAGTACACGTGCGTACGTGGAGCGGGTGGTCGCCGCCACGCCGACCGAGGCCGAGCGGCGCGGAGCGGACGGCCCGGGCGGTGGCCTACGTGCAGGCCCACCTCAGGGAGGACTTCACTGAGGACGACGTGCAGGAAGCACGGGAGTGGCGTACGGCGATCACCGAAGGCCGGTTGGGCAGCCGCAGGTGATCTTTCCCGACCGCACCGCTGTGCTCGCGCTCTGCCGTGGCCGTCGACTGCTCTCCGGGCCGGCCGTCGTGGAGGTCGGCGGTCCGGCCCGACGCGCCCATGTACCTGCCTCGTGTCCTGTCGCGGCCGGCCTGGAGCGGCCCGGTGTGGCTGCGCATGTCGGAGCGCCGCCCGGGCTCGAGATTCTTCCGCTCGACTTCGCCGGGGCGGCGATGGTTGAGCAGGTCGCGTCCGCCGGGCTGGACTGGCCTTTCGGCCATGCGGTGTACGCGGCTTCCGCCGATCCCACCGAGGGGCAGGTCCTGACTGCCGTGCCGGAGGCCTACGACGGCACCGGGGTGTTGGGTGGTTGATATCGGTAAGCCTTGAGGGGCGGGGGGCAGTCAGCCCGCCCCCGCCCGCCAGCGCTGGGACGGGCCGTCGTTCACCCGGTTCAGGGAGAGTTCGTCGTCGCCGGTCGGGGTGAGGGCCGTTTCGAGGGCGATCTCCGGGCGGATCTCGCCGTCGGGGGTCACGGTGAAGCGGAGGTTGTCGCCGTGGTCGCCGTCCACCGAGGAGCAGCTCCAGATGCCGACGCCGTTGTCGACCGAACCCCGGCTGTCCAGGCAGAAGTCGGGGTCCGCGGCGGACTGCAGGACGCCCCGGTCCGGGTCGACGCGCCAGCGCTGGGTGGCGGAGCCGGAGCAGGCGGCCGTGATCACGTCGGTGCCGTTGTCGAAGTCGCCGCCGCGGACGTCCAGGCAGCGGGCGGTGGCGAGGTTCACGACCTGGGCGGAGGAGGTTCCCGGGGGTTCCGGGGTGGGGCTGGGGGAGGAGGTCGGGCTGGGGCGCCGGGACGGGGTCGGGGTGGGGGTATGTGACATACCACTGGCGCTCGCCGTGGGGGAGACCCCCGACGGCACCGGGGAGACCGTCGCCGTCGCCGTCACGGTGACCTGCGGACTCGGTGCGGGCGGGGTGGCCGCGGCCGGGTCGGGGACGTGGGTGTCGCGGTGCGACAGGAGGACCAGGAGCAGCGGCACGAGGGCCACGCCCAAGGCGGTGGAGGTGAGGAGAAGGCGCCGGGACGGCCGGTGGCGCTGCCGGGGCGCGGCGGGGTCGGGGCCGACGGGCGCGGCCGGCGGGGTGTCGTGGCGGGCGTACGCCGTTCCGGCCCACGGCAGCAGGCCTTCCGCCAGGGTCTCGCGCGGGGCGTCGCGCAGTGCACCGAGGTCCTCGAACGCGGCCGTGCAGTGCGGGCAGTGGGCCATGTGCGCGTGCAGGTCGGGGCTGTGGCGGGGGTTCTCCGGGCGCACCGACTCCTCGATCAGGCGCCGGAAGTCCGCACAGCGCGGGTCGTCCGAGGCGGCCAGCCGGGTGCGCAGACAGGCCTGGGCCAGGGACTGCAGGGCGGGCGGCATGCCGTACCGGACGTCCTCGGGGGTCAGGCCGAGGTGTCTCGCGGTGCGCTCGGCGGGTTCCCGGTCCAGCACGCCGTACCAGAGCAGCCCCTGGGTGCGGGACGGCAGGGACTGGAACGCCGAGAGCAGGGGCGGGGTCGGGCCGCCGGGAGTGCCGGAGGAGTTCAGGACGAGCAGGAAGGTGGGGTCCAGGGCGGCGGAGTGCTCGCCGCCCGACCAGTTTGCCGCCAGCCGGGCGGTGAGCAGGAGCAGGTGGTGGCGCAGGGGCACGACCGGCTCGGCGCCGCGCGCGATGTCGCGGGCGGCGGTGGTGAAGGTCTGCGCGGCGAGCCGGCGGGCCGCCGCGTCGCCGGCCGTGCAGAGGCGGGCGTAGGCGAGAACCGCGGGGTGGTGGCGGGTCCGGAGTTCCTGGAGGGCGGGGTAGGCGGTGGGGCTGGGGGTGCGCAGCAGTTCGGTCAGGTCTGCGTCCGAGGCTGGGTCGCCCTGGATGTCCTGGACCATCGTGCACCCCTTCTCGCGGGCCGTCCTTCCTGACGTACCGGCCAGTTTGGGGTGTGACTCGCGGTAGCGGGGGAGCTTTGGCCAAAGACGCTGCGGGCCGGGGCGGGGGCCGGCGGGGGAATCCCCGTCGCCCCGGCGGCGCGGCGGTCGGGACGGGGCCTACTCCTCCACGGTCAGCGCCCTGCGCAGCTGCACGAGCGTGCGGGACAGCAGGCGGGAGACGTGCATCTGGGAGATCCCGAGTTCGTCGCCGATCTCCGACTGGGTCATGCCCGCGACGAAGCGGAGGGAGAGGATCGTGCGGTCCCGGGACGGGAGTCCGGCGATGAGGGGCTTCAGGGACTCGATGTACTCGATGCCCTCCAGGCCGTGGTCCTCGTAGCCGATGCGGTCCGCCAGGGCGCCCTCGGACTCGTCCTCGTCGGGCTGTGCGTCCAGGGAGGAGGCGGTGTAGGCGTTGGCCGCGGCCATGCCCTCGACGACCTCCTCGTTGGAGAGGCCGAGGCGTTCGGCGAGTTCGGCGACGGTGGGGGCGCGGTCCAGCTTCTGGGCCAGTTCGTCGCCCGCCTTGGCGAGGTCGAGGCGGAGTTCCTGGAGGCGGCGCGGGACGCGTACCGACCACGACGTGTCACGGAAGAAACGCTTGATCTCGCCGATGATCGTGGGCATCGCGAAGGTGGGGAACTCGACGCCGCGGGAGAGCTCGAAGCGGTCGATCGCCTTGATCAGGCCGATGGTGCCGACCTGGATGATGTCCTCCATCGGCTCGCTGCGGGAGCGGAAGCGGGAGGCGGCGAACTTGACCAGCGCGAGGTTCAGTTCCACCAGGGTGTTACGGACGTACGAATAGTCGTGCGTGCCTTCCTCCAGCGACTCCAGCCGCTCGAAGAGGGTCTTGGACAGGGCTCGCGCGTCGACCGCGTCGACCTCGTCGTACGGGGGGATCCCGGGGAGTCCGAGGTCGGCGAAGAATCCCTCGATGGCATCCAGTGGTTCCGGTGGGGGTGTCGACGTCGCCGTCAGGGGGTGCGAGGCGTCGAGCCGCGGTGACATGGTGTCCTCCATCGTTCTCGGCAATAAGGCTGCCGGAGCCGTGCGTGCACTGCGGTGTGCGGCGCCTCCAAAGCCGGCCGTGTCGGTTACGTGTCCCTACTAGCCCTACCCGCTCCGCCGAGCCACTCGCAAGTCCGTTCTATTGTGGTTTGTCCGGTTGTGCGAGGTAGTTCGGGTGTCGGGTTGCGTGCAGAAGGCGTAATGTTCGAGGGCGCCGACACGGCGTTCGGCAGACATCGGTGGGCATCGTCAGACAACGGTCAGACGGTGGCAAAAGCGGTCACGACCTCGGGAGAGAGACGGCAATGGACCACGGGACGGTCGGCAGCGCACAGTCGGGCCGGCTTCTGGTGGAAGTGCGGGAAGAGGGCTCCAGTGCCGTCGTGATTCCTGCGGGTGAGCTCGATCACCACACCGCCGACCTGTTGCGCGAGCCGCTCGACGATCTTCTCGACAAGGGGTTCTCACGCCTTGTCGTCGACTGCTCGCGGCTCGAGTTCTGCGACTCCACCGGGCTCAACGTGCTGCTCGGTGCCCGGTTGCGGGCCGAGGCCGCCGGGGGCGGGGTGCACCTCGCCGGGATGCTGCCCGTCGTCGCCCGGGTCTTCGAGATCACCGGCGCCGAGGCGGTCTTCACCGTGCACGACTCCGTCGAGGCGGCGCTGGCCGGCGAGGACGGCAGGGGTGGCGGGACCGGCAGTACCGGCGGCGAGGGCTGAGCCCCGGCCGGCCCGGCGTCCGGAACCGGGGGGTGTTCCCGCGGATCGCTCGGGCAGGAGAGATCCTGGATCTGTCGTCGCCCGGCCCGGCCCCGTTCGAGTCGATCGCGCCGACAGGCCCGTACGAACTGCAGCAACGCGAAATTTTCCATGTGAACCGGTGAATCGGTGAGGTGAAGCGCTGATGAGCACCACCCGGCCTTACCCGCCGGGCGACCGCGGCCCGGAGCCCAGCGGCGCTTCGGGGATGTCCGAGGGGGCGGCGTCCGACGAGCTGCCGTCCTCGGCGGGGGGTCGTCAGGTCCGCAGGCTGCGCCTCCACGGCGAGAGCGGGGTGGTACCGCTCGCCCGCGATTTCACCCGCCAGGCCCTGCACGCGTGGGGGTGGCTGCCGGCCGCGACGGCCGACCGCAGGGCGGCCGCCGAGGATGTGCTGCTCGTCGTCTCCGAGCTCGTCACCAACGCGTGCCTGCACGCGGAGGGGCCGGACGAGCTGTTCCTGGCCTGCGACAAGAAGGTGATCCGGGTGGAGGTGTCCGACCGGGGGGTCGGGGAGCCGGCGCCGCGGACGCCGCACCGGGCGGGGCGGCCGGGCGGGCACGGGATGTTCATCGTGCAACGGCTGTGTCTGGACTGGGGTGTTGTGCGGGCGCCGGGGGCGACCGGGAAGACCGTGTGGGCGGAGTTGGGGGCACCGGCCTGAGAAGGGCGCCGTGACGGCTTGCTCTGCGGCTCGCGGCCGGTGGGGAGTTGGCCGCGCAGTTCCTCCCCCAGCCTTCGGCCGGGGGGACCCCCAGCGCCCCTGACGGGACGCTCCCCCTGGGGCGTCAAAGCTCACGGGGCGCTTCGGCATCCCCACACTTCCGCCACGCCCTTTCTCTTCCCTCCTCATGGGCCCCGGCGTACCTTGACGGCCGAATCTGATACCTCGTCAGTAGCGAATGGGGTGGACCGACCGTGTCGTCGTACCCGAAACGTACCGCCGTGCTCGCGTCCGCCGCCGCCCTGGCCGGATCGGCGGTGCTGTTCGCCGCCCCCGCGGCGCACGCCACCGTCGTCAACGTCAACTACCAGTGCAAGACGCCGATCGGCGCCAAGAGCGCCGTCTCCCCGATCGACATCAAGGGCGTCAAGAGCGGCAGCGGATACAAGATCACGATGTCCTGGCAGAAGGGCGTCTCCTCCAGCCCCGTCGAACTCGGCAAGGGCGCGATGAACCCGAGCGCCACCATCAGGCTCGGCGGTGCCGACAGCGGCACCCTGAACGTCACCGGCGCCGCCAACCAGGCCGCGATCCCCGCCAACACCCCCATCAAGATCAACGACTTGAGCGGCACCTACACCCCGGAGAAGTCCGGCAAGGTGACGTTCACGGCGGCCACGCTCACCATCAAGGCGCTCGGTACGACGACCACCTGCAACCCCACCAACAACCCCGGCCCGTCCCTGACCCTGGACGTGACCGCGGCGGGCGGCGGGTCGAGCGGTTCCGGCTCGTCGTCCGGCAGCACCGGCACCGACTCCGGAGGCACCCTCCCGAAGACCGGTCCCGAGGACTCGTTCGTCGCTCTCGGCACGCTCGGCGGCACCGTCCTGCTCGCCGGCGCGGCGGGCACCCTCTGGCTGACCCGGCGGAACCAGACCGCACGCCGCTGACCTCCGGGTCCGACCGCTGGAGCCGCCCATGCCGTCCGCCCCGTCCGCCGCCCGGTCCGCCGCCCGTGTCCTCGGCCTCGCCGCGCTGACCCTGCTCGCCACCGCCCCGCGCGCCTCGGCGGCCGTGGGCTGGTCGCTCGCGCCCGCGGGCGGCGGCCGCCCCTCCTTCTACGCCGAGGGCGCCCCCGGATCGGTCCTCCAGGACACCGTGTCGGTGACCAACTCCGGCCGCCGCGCCGTCACGGTGGGGCTGGCCGGTACCGGCCTCCCCGTCATCTTCGCCGAGCAGGCCGTCCGGGTTCCCGCCCGGACCCGCGCGGACGTCCCCTTCACCGTGACCGTCCCGGCGGGCGCGGCCCCCGGCGACCGCAGCGGCACGCTCGTCGCGAAGGACGCCGACGGTCGCACCGTCACCGCCCGCATCCGGCTGCGCGTCGGCGGCCCCGCGCTCTCTGCGCTGACCGTCGAACACGTCGCCGTGCACGCTGACCGCATCACCTACGAACTGGTCAACCGGGGTACGACCGTGCTCGCACCGAAGCTGGCGGTGCGCGCCCACGGCCTGTTCGGCCGGGTCCTGCTGGACCGGGCCGCGCGCCCCCTCCCGGTCCGGCTCGCCCCCGGCACCCGCACCGAACTCAGCGAGCCATGGCCCGGCCACCCCGCGCTGGACGCGGTCGACGTCCGGCTGACGGCGACCGCGGCGGACGGCGCGCACGACACGGCCGGCACCGAGGCGCGGTTCGTGCCCTGGAACGTGGTCGCGGGCGTCGCGGGCGCGCTGACGGCGGGGGCCGCGCTGACGGTCGTACGACTGCGCGGGCGACGCGCCGGTCAGGCGGCCGAACCCCTGTCGACGGACACGGACACGGACACGGGCACCGACACGGACACGGACGTCGAGTTGACGGGAGCAGCGAGGTGAGGGTGCGTGCGGTCCCGAGACCGGTCCCGGTACTGGCGGCACTGACGGCGCTGGCGGCGGTGTTCGCACTGGTCGTCGCGCCCACGGCGGCAGCTGCCGCGGGGCCGACCGTCAGGGTCTCCAAGTCCCAGGCCGGCACCGGCGGTTCGGTCACCGTCAGCGGCACCGGATGGCGACCGCACACCCTGCTGATGATGCTGGTCTGCGGCCAGTCCAGCCCGTCCCGGGGCGTGCTCGGCGGCACCAACTCCTGCGCCAACGCCGACGGACGGGCCGTCACCACCGACGCCGACGGGTCCTTCAGCAAGCAGCTTCCGGTCGCCGAACCGCCGGTGCCCTGCCCCTGCGTGGTGCATGTGGCCACCGTGACCGGTGCCAGTGCCGACGCGGACGCCGCCTTCCGGGTCGCCGGACACCCGGTCAAGGCACTGCCCGCCGAGTCCACCGGTGGCCGTCTGTCGATGCTGACCGACACCCGCCTCGACGGCTCCTCGGGCCTGCTGACCTGGTTCGGCGCACCCCCCACCCGCACCCTCGTCTTCACCGTCGGCAACGCGGGTACCTCCACCCTGAAGGACCCCGTCTTCCAGGTCGGCACCGCGCACGGCGTGTTCGCCCCCCAGTGGGACGAGCAGCAGTGGCGCGGCACTCTGGCACCGGGCAAGAAGGCGCAGGTCAAACTGCCCGTCGAACTCTCCGCCGGGGCGCACGGCGACTACACCGTGTCCCTGCGGTACGACGGCAGGGTCCTCGCCGAACAGCCCTGGGGCGTCGGCCGCCCCTGGGGCGTGACCCTGTTCTGGCTCCTGCTCTGCGCGGTCGTACCCGCCGCCGTCTTCCGCATCGGCATGGCGGTGGTGGACCGGGTACGGCCGCCCCGTGCCGGCGGCATCCGGCACCGGGGGATGCCCCGCCCGGTCCTCCGCGTGCCGCGTCTGCGCGCCACGGAGCCCGCGCCCCCGGCGGACCCCACTACCTCGACCCTGCCGTGGTTCACCCCGGACTCCGGTCCGGGCGCGACGGCCGGCCGGCTCTCCGCACCGCACGACGACAGTTCCGCGAGTCCCACGACTCCGACCACGAAAGGACCGACGTGATCATGCGAAGGAGAGTGACACCGGTACCGGCCAGAGCGGGCGCGGCGGCGGCCGCCCTGGTCCTCGCCGGGGCGGGCGCCCTGCTCGGCACGGCCGCGGGGACCGCCCAGGCGGCCGAGGTGTCGTACGCCACCCACTGCGTACCGCCCGCCGGGGTCGCCGACCCGATCGACGGGACCACCAAGGTCGAGATCACCGCCCCCGCCACCGCGAAGGTCGGTGACACCGTCGACGTCACCTGGAAGTTCGTGCAGGCCGCGTCCAAGAACCCGAACATCATCGACCTGCCCGCGAACACGGTCCAGCCGTCCGGCACGGTCAAGGCGGCCGGCGCGCAGACCGCGGACATCGCCATGCAGGGGCCGCGCGAGAACCCGGCGATCCCCAAGGGCGGCGACATGGTGCTGTCCGACATGACGGGCACGCTGAAGCTGACGTCGCCCGGCGAGGTGACGCTCGCCCCGGACGCGTACACGGTCAACGCGTACGGGACGAACACCGTGTGCACCCCGACGGGCACGGTGGAGAAGGCGGCCACGATCGAGGTGACCGGCAGCGGTTCGAGCGACTCGGCGAGCCCCTCGGACAGCACCTCGGCCTCGGCGTCCCCCTCCGACTCGGCGTCGGCGTCCCCCTCCGACTCGGCCTCGGCGTCGTCCTCCGCCTCCGCGTCGCCCTCCGACGGCACGGGCGGTGGTCAGACCGACTTCACGGGCAAGCAGGTCGACATCCCCTACGCCTGCAAGACCCCCATCGGCGACAAGAGCGCGACCTCGCCGGTGCAGATCAACGCCAAGAAGGACGGCGGGAGTTTCGCCCTCACCGTGCAGTTCAACGGGTCGGTGATGGACAGCCCGGCCGACATCCCGGCGGACTCCGTGAAGCCGTCGATGGAGGTGGTCCTGGGCGGCGCCGACAGGGGCACGGTCCATGTGGAGGGCCCCACCAACTCCTCCGCCATCAAGTCCGGCGACCCGATCGAGATCCCGGACCTGACGGGCACCTACAAGCCGGGCGCGAGCGGCGAGTCGACGCTGTCACCGGGTGTCCTGACGGTCGAGGCCCTCGGTACGACGACCACCTGCACCCCGACGAAGACCGAGGTCTCGCTGACCCTGGACACGACGCAGCAGGCGAGCGGGGCATCGGGCGGCACGTCCACGTCGGGCGGCTCGTCGAGCGGCGGCAGCAGCAGCGGCGGCCTCGCCGAGACCGGTGACAACAGCAACGGCGCACTGAAGGCGCTGGGCCTGGTGGCGGGAACGGCGATCCTCCTGGGCGGTGCGGTCTTCACCTTCATGCCCCGGAAGAGGACGAGGTGACCGGCCTGCTTCCAGGGGTGCGGCCGGCCCCCACGAACCGTTAGCCGACAACGCACGAGGGCCACCCCATCCAGAAGATGCGGTGGCCCTCCGTCAGAAGACGATCAGTGCACGTCGCCCATGAGCTCGCGTACCTTCTTGCGGTACATCCACACGGCCAGACCGGCGGCCACGGCGAGCGCCGCCTGCAGCGTCACGATCCCCGTCTTGTTCAGGTCGACACCCGCGATGGACAGCAGACCGGTCGTCGCGTCACCCGCGGTGACCGCGAGGAACCACACACCCATCATCTGGGACGCGTACTTCGCCGGCGCCATCTTGGTCGTCACGGACAGACCCACGGGAGACAGCAGGAGCTCACCCACGGTCTGCACGAAGTAGATCCCGACCAGCCACATCGCCGCGGCCTTGTGCCCGCCGTCCGCGATCGACAGCGGCGCGAGGAACAGGAAGAACGACGCTCCGATCAGCACCAGGCCACCGGCGAACTTCGCGGCCGTGCTCGGCTCCTTGCCGCGCCGCGCCATCGCCAGCCAGGCCCAGGCGAAGACCGGCGCGAACGCCATGATCATGACCGGGTTGACGGACTGGTACCAGGAGACCGGGAAGTTCCAGCCGAAGATCGTGTTCTTCGCGGACGCGTCGGCGAACAGGGAGACGGTCGAGCCGCCCTGGTCGTAGATCATCCAGAAGACGGCGGCGGCCACGAAGAACCAGATGTACGCGCTCATCTTGGACTGCTCGGCGCGGTCCAGGTCCTTGTCGCGCTTGATGCGGGCGATGACGAAGACCGGGATCAGCAGGCCGGCGATCGTGATCGGGACCAGCAGCCAGTTCAGCGTGTAGACGCCGGAGACACCCACCACGAGGTAGAAGACCGCGGCGACGGCGGCCCAGAGACCGGCCTTCGTCAGCGTCGCCTTCTTCTCCGCGGCGGACAGCGGCGTCGGGACGACGTCCGAGCGCGAGCTCAGGTGGCGGGTGCCGAGCAGGAACTGGGCGAGACCCAGCGCCATGCCGACCGCGGCCAGCGCGAAGCCCAGGTGCCAGTTGTAGTTCTCGCCGACCGTGCCGATGACCAGCGGCGCGGCGAACGCGCCCAGGTTGATGCCGATGTAGAAGAGCGTGAAGCCACCGTCACGGCGCGGGTCGTCCGGGCCGTCGTACAGGTGGCCGACCATCGTGGAGATGTTGGCCTTCAGCAGCCCGGAACCTATGGCGACCAGGCCGAGGCCCGCGAAGAAGGTGCCGGCGCTGGGCAGCGCCAGCGTCAGGTGGCCGAGCATGATGATCGTGCCCGCGACGGCGACCGTCCTGCGGGGGCCGAGCACACGGTCGGCGAACCAGCCGCCCGGCAGGGCGAGCAGGTACACGAGCGACAGGTACACGGAGTAGATCGCCGTCGCCGTGGCCGCGTTCATGTGCAGGCCGCCGGGAGCGACCAGGTACAGCGGGAGCAGGGCCTTCATGCCGTAGTAGGAGAATCGCTCCCACATCTCGGTCATGAAGAGGGTGGCCAGTCCGCGGGGGTGGCCGAAGAAGGTCTTCTCGGAACCGGGGGTGCCCGGGCGGACCGAGTCCTTCGTCAGGCTGGACGCCATGGTCGTTCCTTGCTGGTCGGAGCGCGCGGTGGGGCTGTGCGCGCCCGTGGGGGGAGCGGCCGGCACCGGCGGGTCGTACCGTCCACCCCACGCCCAGGGGGAGTCCGCCCCGCATCACGGAGCGGCGGACGGCGACCACCGGGATCCACGCCCCGTGACGCTGCGTCGCGTCCGGAGCCCGGCCAGAGGTCATTCCTTTCGAGGCTGGCGGGCCAGCCCGCACACAAAAGAGACCTTCAGTGTCAACATGCCCACCAAAGGTCCCCGGGTGTACTACAGGCGTTCACGTCACTGTACGTCAGGACACTGCCGGATATGGAAGGACTTGAGACGCGGATCACAGGTGTCGGGGGAACCTCGCACCCGGTTTCGAAGGTCCCTCCTACGATCGCACCTCTCGCCCACAGGTTCGTACCACTGTGCCCCAAGGTAAGAATCCCTGGTGCCGATCACACTCCAGTACTGCGCGTAATCGGACTACCATCACCCCATGACCCGTGTACTGCTCGCCGAGGACGACGCGTCCATCTCGGAGCCGCTGGCCCGCGCACTGCGCCGGGAAGGTTACGAGGTGGAGGTGCGCGAGGACGGACCCACCGCGCTCGACGCCGGAATGCAGGGCGGCGTCGACCTGGTCGTGCTGGACCTCGGGCTGCCCGGCATGGACGGCCTGGAGGTGGCGCGCCGGCTGCGTGCCGAGGGCCACGCCGTGCCGATCCTCATCCTGACCGCGCGGGCCGACGAGGTGGACACCGTCGTCGGCCTCGACGCGGGCGCCGACGACTACGTCACCAAGCCGTTCCGCCTCGCGGAACTGCTCGCCCGGGTGCGGGCGCTGCTGCGGCGCGGTGCCGCGGAGCCGGCCCAGCCGCCGGCCACGCACGGGGTGCGCATCGACGTCGAGTCGCACCGGGCATGGATGGGCGACGAGGAGCTCCAGCTCACGGCGAAGGAGTTCGACCTGCTGCGGGTGCTGGTGCGGGACGCGGGGCGGGTCGTCACGCGGGACCAGCTGATGCGGGAGGTCTGGGACACCACGTGGTGGTCGTCGACCAAGACGCTCGACATGCACATCTCGTGGCTGCGCAAGAAGCTCGGCGACGACGCGGCGAACCCCCGGTACATCGCTACCGTGCGTGGCGTCGGGTTCCGTTTCGAGAAGAGCTAGGTCGGCTACGCGCGTCGCGCCGTGGGCGGCTGATGAGACATGGTGCGACCAGCCGTCGCCATGGGCCGGTCACGCCCGCGCGGCGGGGCCGCACATGTCTCCGCCCCGTGCCCCGTCCGGGGCGCTGAAGTCGCCGTTTCCCGGAGAGTGCCGTGCGTCGTCGTCTGATTCAGTCCACCCTCGCCGTCGTGCTCGTGGTCATCGCCGTCTTCGGTGTCTCTCTCGTCATCGTCGAGTCGCGGACCATCAGCAACAGCGCCCAGGAACGGGTCGACTCCGAGGCGCTGCGTCTCGCCAGCATCGTCGACAGCCGAATCCTCGGGGACGAGGACGTCACCGCCGAGATACTGCGGAGCCAGGTCGGCAAGGAGCAGTACGCCGTCATCCGGATCCCGGGCAAGGCGCCGATCGAGCTGGGTGCGAAGCCCGAGGGCGACGTCATCCACTACACGGCCGACGGCGAGGAAGGCGAGACGGTCACCGTCCAGGAGCCGCGGTCGACGGTGACCCGGGAGGTCGGCCGGACGCTGCTGATCATCGGGGCCGTCGCGCTGCTCGCCGTGATCGCCGCCGTGCTGCTCGCCATCCGGCAGGCCAACCGGCTGGCGTCCCCGCTCACCGACCTCGCGGAGACCGCCGAGCGGCTGGGATCCGGCGACCCGCGCCCGCGGCACAAGCGCTACGGCGTGCCCGAGCTGGACCGGGTCGCCGACGTGCTGGACTCCTCCGCCGAGCGGATCGGGCGGATGCTCACCGCCGAACGGCGCCTCGCCGCCGACGCCTCCCACCAGCTGCGCACCCCCCTGACCGCGCTGTCCATGCGCCTCGAGGAGATCACCCTCACCGACGACCCGGACATCGTGAAGGAGGAGGCGAACGTCGCGCTCACGCAGGTGGAGCGGCTCACGGACGTCGTGGAGCGGCTGCTGACGAACTCCCGGGACCCGCGCACCGGCTCCGCCGTCTCCTTCGACCTGGACGAGGTCATCCAGCAGCAGCTCGCCGAGTGGCGGCCCGCCTACCGGGGCGTGGGCCGGGCGATCGTCAGCTCCGGCAAGCGCCACCTGCGCGCGGTCGGCACGCCGGGCGCGGTGGCGCAGGTGCTGGCCGCGCTGATCGAGAACTCGCTGATGCACGGGGGCGGCACCGTCGCCCTGCGGACCCGGGTCACCGGCAACCAGGCCGTGGTCGAGGTGACCGACGAGGGGGCGGGGGTGCCGGCCGATCTCGGCAACCGCATCTTCGAGCGGACCATCAGCGGCCGCAACTCCACCGGGATCGGGCTGGCCGTCGCACGCGACCTCGCGGAGGCCGACGGAGGCCGCCTGGAGCTGCTCCAGGCCCAGCCGCCGGTGTTCGGCCTCTTCCTGTCCCGCACCCCGCCGCCGCACAAGCCGGAGGACGACCTGCCGACGGTCCGGTGAGGAAGCGCTAGCGGACCCGCTGCGCGGGCTGCTCGGTGTCGACGGCCCGCTCCAGGAGGGCCTCCGCGTCGGCGACCGCCTCACGCGCCGGCAGCGCCTTGAACACCCACGTGCGGTACGACCAGAAACGGAACAGGGTCGCCACGCCGATGCCGACGAACTTGAAGACGTTGCTCTGCAGCGGGCTGTCCCAGCCGAAGCCGTAGGTGGCCAGGTACAGCAGACCGTTCTCGATCACCAGGCCGACCGCGCTGAACAGCAGGAACAGGGTGAGTTCCTTGGTGCGGCCGTTCTTCTCGCGGTCCCGGTACGTCCAGTAGCGGAAGCCGAGGTAGTTGAAGGCGATCGCGACGACCGTCGCTATGACGCTCGCCCGCACCACGGGCAGGTCGGTGACGTGCCGGACCAGGTTGAAGACGCCGAGATTGACGAGAATGCCGGCCCCGCCGACCGCGCCGAACTTGGCGACTTCGCGTACGAGCCGTTGCAGCCCCGAGGAACCACGTTCCATGGTTGTGCGGGCTCCCGTCCGTAGGTATTGCGACCCAGCCACTCTAACGACCCAGTATCTCCGATGCCTGTGGATGGCGACACAGGTCGGGAAAGGCTTGGGAAGAGCTCCGGAAAGGCGCGGGAAAAGCAGGGCAAGAGGCCTCGAAGCGGCGGGTAAGAGCCCTGGTCGCGGGCGCGGAAACTGGCCACCCCGGAGTGGCCGATACCCTAGGGGCGTGACGTTTCCGGTAGTCGGCATGGTCGGCGGGGGTCAGCTCGCGCGTATGACGCACGAGGCGGGCATCCCGCTGGGCATCAGGTTCAAGCTCCTCAGTGACACCCCCCAGGATTCAGCGGCCCAGGTGGTGAGCGATGTCGTCGTCGGCGACTACCGCGACCTGGAGACGCTGCGCGCGTTCGCACGCGGCTGCGACGTGATCACCTTCGACCACGAGCACGTGCCCACCGAGCACCTGCGGGCCCTGGAGGCGGACGGCATCCCCGTGCGCCCCGGCCCGGAGGCGCTGGTGCACGCCCAGGACAAGGGCGTGATGCGGGCGAAGCTCACGGAGATCGGCGTGCCGTGCCCGCGGCACCGGATCGTGACCGACCAGGAGGACGTGGTCCGGTTCGCGGCCGAGGGCGACGGCTTCCCCGTCGTCCTGAAGACCGTGCGCGGCGGCTACGACGGCAAGGGCGTGTGGGTCGTCGAGACCGCCGAGGAGGCCGCCGACCCCTTCCGGGCCGGCGTGCCGGTCCTCGCCGAGGAGAAGGTCGACTACGTGCGTGAGCTCGCCGCCAACGTCGTCCGCTCCCCGCACGGCCAGGCCGTCGCCTACCCGGTGGTGGAGTCGCAGCAGGTCAACGGCGTCTGCGACACCGTGATCGCGCCCGCCCCCGACCTGGAGGAGTCCCTCGCGCTGCAGGCCGAGGAGATGGCCCTGCGGATCGCCAAGGAACTGGGCGTGGTCGGCCACCTGGCCGTCGAGCTGTTCCAGACCCGCGACGGCCGCATCCTCGTCAACGAACTGGCGATGCGCCCGCACAACAGCGGCCACTGGAGCCAGGACGGCGCGATCACCAGCCAGTTCGCCAACCACGTGCGGGCCGTCCTCGACCTGCCCCTCGGCGACCCGCGGCCCCGCGCCAGGTGGACGGTCATGGTCAACGTCCTGGGCGGCGACTACCCGGACATGTACTCCGCGTACCTGCACTGCATGGCCCGCGACCCCAGACTGAAGATCCATATGTACGGCAAGGACGTGAAGCCCGGCCGTAAGGTCGGCCACGTCAACACCTACGGCGACGACCTGGAAGACGTTCTCGAGCGCGCACGTCACGCTGCCGGCTACCTGAGAGGCACGATCACCGATTGACTTCGGCCTCTCCCCTTGGGGAGGGATCTGCGGTCCTTTGATGTAAGCATGTCTGGCAGCCAGGGAATCCTGTCGTGCGGATCCGGATGAACCGCTCCCGCTTGCGAGCGAGGTGCCTACCCACACCCTCGGCCCGAGGCCGAGCAGGTACGCAAGGAGATTGAGATGAGCCCCGTTGTCGGCATCGTCATGGGTTCGGACTCCGACTGGCCCGTCATGGAGGCCGCCGCCAAGGCCCTCGACGAGTTCGAGATCGCGTACGAGGTGGACGTCGTCTCCGCGCACCGCATGCCGCGCGAGATGGTGACCTACGGTGAGCACGCCGCCGAGCGCGGTCTGAAGGTGATCATCGCGGGCGCGGGCGGCGCCGCCCACCTGCCCGGCATGCTCGCCTCCGTCACCCCCCTCCCGGTCATCGGCGTGCCCGTCCCGCTGAAGTACCTCGACGGCATGGACAGCCTCCTGTCCATCGTGCAGATGCCGGCCGGCGTCCCGGTCGCCACCGTCTCCGTCGCCGGTGCCCGCAACGCCGGTCTGCTGGCCGCCCGCATCCTCGCCGCCCACGACGAGGACCTGCTGCAGAAGATGCGCGACTTCCAGCAGGACCTCAACGACCAGGCCACCGACAAGGGCAAGCGGCTGCGGGCCAAGGTCGAGGGCTCGAACGGCTTCGGCTTCGGCAAGTAGGACTCCGGGAAGTAACACGCAATGACGTCCCTCGATGAAGCCCGGTCCCTGCTGCGCGAGTTCCCGGTCGTCGACGGCCACAACGACCTGCCGTACGCACTGCGCGAGCAGGTCCGCTACGACCTCGACGCCCTGGACATCGCCGCCCACCAGAACGCCCACCTGCACACCGACATCCCGCGGCTGCGGGAGGGCGGCGTCGGTGCGCAGTACTGGTCGGTGTACGTCCGTTCGGACCTGCCCGGCGCGGTCCCGGCGACCCTCGAACAGATCGACTGCGTACGGCAGCTGATCGCCCGTTACCCGGCCGACCTGCGGGCCGCGCTGACCGCCGCCGACATGGAGGCCGCGCGCGCCGAGGGCCGCATCGCCTCCCTGATGGGCGCGGAGGGCGGTCACTCCATCGACAACTCGCTGGGCACCCTGCGCGGTCTGTACGAGCTGGGCGTGCGCTACATGACGCTCACCCACAACGACAACAACGACTGGGCGGACTCGGCGACCGACGAGCCGAACGTCGGCGGCCTGTCGGCCTTCGGCCGCGAGGTCGTGCGCGAGATGAACCGGCTGGGCATGCTGGTCGACCTCTCCCACGTGGCGGCCACGACCATGCACGCCGCCCTCGACACCAGCTCCGCCCCGGTGATCTTCTCCCACTCCTCCGCCCGGGCCGTCTGCGACCACCCCCGCAACATCCCGGACGACGTCCTCGAACGTCTTCCCGGCAACGGCGGCATGGCGATGGTGACGTTCGTACCGAAGTTCGTGCTCCAGGCGGCGGTCGACTGGACGGCGGCGGCCGACGACAACATGCGCGCCCACGGCTTCCACCACCTCGACACCACCGAGGCGGCCATGAAGGTCCACCGGGCCTTCGAGGAGACCACCCCGCGCCCGGTCGCCACCACCGCCACGGTCGCCGACCACCTCGACCACATGCGCGAGGTCGCCGGCATCGACCACCTCGGCATCGGCGGCGACTACGACGGCACCGCCTTCACCCCCGACGGTCTGAACGACGTCTCCGGCTACCCCAACCTCGTCGCCGAGCTGCTGGACCGCGGCTGGTCCAGGTCCGACCTGGCCAAGCTGACCTGGCAGAACGCGGTCCGGGTGCTGGGAGCCGCGGAGGACGTGGCTCGCGGCCTCCAGGAGACGCGGGGGCCGTCCCACGCGACCATCTCCGACCTGGACGGCTGACCGGCGAAAGCCGGTCGGACGGGCCGGGCGTTCGGGGCGTACCCCCGAACGCCCCGTCCACCAGGAACCCTCCCGGTCGGCCGTGCGACGGTGAGCTACAGCCCCTTCACGACGTAGCTCACGACGACGTACGGAGCCTTTCATGGCCGACCTCCAGCACGACATCCACACCACGACCGAGGTCGGCAGGGAGGACTGCCTTCCGGACGACCCCTTCCGAATGGAGTCCGGTGCCGCGGTCCTGGAGCGGGCCCACGAGCTGCTGGAGGCGCATCCGGTCGCGGACGGCTACTGCGGGCTGCCCCGGGCGCTCGGCGCGCTGCCCTGGTACGACCTGGAGCTGGGCGAGACGGCCGTGGCCACCGACGTGCCCCGGCTGCGCGAGGGGCACGTGGGCGCGCTGTTCTGGTCGCTGGACCTGCCGGCGCGGGAGCGGGGCGACCGGGCCGTGGGGGCCACCCTGGAGCAGCTGGACCTGGTGCGCCGGGTGGTCGAGATGCACCCGGAGGGGCTCCGCCTGGTGCGCACCGCCGGGCAGGTCATCGACGCCCGCAACTGCGGCCGGGTCGCCGTCGTCCTCGGGCCGGCCTCCGCTGCCGCCGTCGGCGACTCCCTCGGCATCCTGCGGGTCCTGCAGTCCCTGGGCGTGCGCGTGCTCTCGCTGGCCGGTGCCGTGTGGGCGGGCGAGGCGGGGCTGACCCGGTTCGGCGAGGAGGTGGTCCGGGAGATGAACCGGCTCGGGGTCCTCGCCGACCTGTCCGGCGCCCCGGAGGCCGCCCTCGCCCGGACGTTGGCGCTCTCCAAGACGCCGGTCCTGTGCACCCGCTCCGCCGCCGCGGCCGTACGCCCGCACCCCGCCAACCTCTCCGACGAGCTGCTCGGGCAGCTGGGCGAGCACAAGGGCGTGTGCATGGTGCCGCTGAGCGCCGAGCAGACCGGGCCGACCCTCCCGGACGTCGCCGACCACCTCGACCACATCCGCGTGGTCGCGGGCCCCGAGTGCGTCGCCCTCTCCGGCACCTTCGACTCCGGCGCTGCCCACCCCCGCGACCTCGACGACACCTCCCGCTACCCCCACCTGATCGCCGAACTGCTCCAGCGCGGCTGGTCGGAGACCGAACTGTCCCTGCTGACCTGGGGAAACGTCCAGCGGGCGCTGCGCAGCGCCGACTTCACCGCCCGCGCCACCCAGCGCCGCAGGGACCCGAACCCGCCCCGCCCGGCCGACACCGAGGCCTGATCAGCCGATCCGGCAGAGACAGAAGGGATGCCCGGCCGGGTCGGCGAACACCCGGAAGTCCTCCGCCACCTGGTCCTCCTCCCGCCGCAGCAGCCGCGCCCCGAGGGCCAGCACCTTCTCCTCCGCCGCGTCCACGTCCTCCCAGGCCGGCCCCGCGTCGAAGTCGAGATGGAACTGCTGGGAGCCGTGGTCGGCGCGCGGCCACTCGGGCGGGGTGTACCCCTCCGCCAGCTGGAAGCACAGCCGCAGCCCGTCCGGCAGCCGCAGCACGACCCAGTCCTCCTCCTCGACCACCGGGGAACCGCCCGCGACGGCCGCGTAGAAGGCGGCCAGCGCGTGCGGGTCGGGACAGTCGAGCACCACGTTGCGCAGACGGGCGATGGATGCCACGGAACCTCCTCGGTCAGCAGGCGCAGAGACAGAACGGATGCCCCGCCGGGTCGGCGTACACCCGGAAGGTGCGCTCCCGGTCCGCCGCGTCCAGCGGCTTCGCACCCAGCTCCAGCACCCCCTTCTCGGCCGCGTCCAGGTCGTCCACCACCAGGTCCAGGTGGAACTGCTGCGAGTCGTCGGGCGCGGGCCACTGCGGCGCCACGAATCCGGGTGCCTTCTGGAACGCCAGCGCCTGCCCGCCGGGCACCGCCAGGTCCACCCAGTCCCCGTCCCCCTCGACACTGCCGCCCAGCACGCCGGCGTAGAAACCGGCCAGCGCGGACGGGTCGGGGCAGTCCAGGACGACGACACCGAGCTTGGCGAGAGCCATGACTTCCTCCTTGGAGTGGGAGTTACCTCCAGGACTTCCTAACCACGAGGGAGGTTCCTCAGTCATCGTCGGCACCCACCGACGCGCCGCCGGCCCTGGGCAGTGCTCGGCACCGCGGCGGGCGACGTCTTCGTATCCCCGTCGGGATTTCACCGATGGTTCAGCACGCCCGTTCCGAAGGGCGCCGCTGTCAGGAGTTGGGTTCCTGCTCGTACGGTCGGCCTCGATGACCCGGCGGCGTGTTGACTTCGAAGGCCTTGGGGCTCGTGTTGTTATATCGGCGCGGCGAATCCGATATTCCGCCCCCAGCCCCCTCCGGCGTGCGTTCGTGGCAGGAAAGGCGAGTAGCGGCCGTTTGGGCGGGTCGAAAATTCGATGCCGGGTGATGGCGGACATCTTTTCCACAGCGAGGGAATCATGGCGGGCGGCAACGAAAACGGGCCTGTGGGCGGAGCTGGAAAAGCCCTGAACAGGCGACGCCTTCTCCAGGGGACGGCGGGCACCTTCGGTGCCGCTCTGGCATCTGTCGGCATCTACAAGATGATCGATGCGATCGTGGAACCGCCGGACCGTCCCACCGCCTCTGCCGGTCCGCCCGTCCAGGAGCAGTACATCCTGCAGAACGAGCAGGTAATCATGGTCGATGGCTCGGCCGTGCGCAGCAGCAAGGGAACGATCGCGGTCCGGGTGCCGGCCCTGCACGATCACGTCCTCACCGCGAAGCTGAAGGTTCCGGCGAATGCCAGGGCGTTGCAGGAGGCACAGCACCATCTCGAGTCCGCCATCGTGGCGCTGGAACGTGAATTTCCGCCCACTCCCTCGGGAGTGGGCGTCACCGTGGCCTGGGGACTTCCCTATTTCCACCACTACATCCCGACCCTGGGCAAGGGGTCGCACTTCTTCAAGGCGGGAACGCGTTACCCGGCCTATCTGCCGGTGGATCTGATGACCTCCAAGACGCAGGGCCGCACCGTCTATGCGCTCCAGGAGGCCAGGACGTTCCCCAGCGACCAGCCTCCGCCCGGCTTCGGGCCGGTCCGCCTGGAACAGAACGACGTGGCGGTGCTCCTCCGCAGTGACACACTCGCCAATATCACGGCGGCCGCCAACGCGGTCTTCGGGTCCGGAAGCAATCAGGCGGGCAGCCTGTTCGAGGTGACGAGTATCCGCCAGGGTTTCTCCGGGGGCGGGTTCTACGGGCAACAGGGCCTGCCGAGCAAGCTGGCGCTGAAAGCAAACATCCCCGGCGCCCAGTCGATTCCTCGACAGGCCCAAGGCTTCCTCGGTTTCGCCACCACCCTGGTGTCGAACATGGGACCCGACAACATCGCGAATCTCGAGACCCTGCCCGGTTTCACCGACCAGTGGCCCAACGGCTACTTCAAACAGGGCACCACCATGCATCTCTCGCACCTGTTCCAAGACCTGGAGACCTGGTACGAAAAGAACTACCCCCAGTACGCGGACCGCGTCCAGGCGATGCTCCAACCGGGCCTGAAGCCCGCCCCCGCGCCGGGTACGTTTGCCCTCCAGCCGCCAGGGCCGACCGAGGCCCAAGTGGCGGAAGGGGTCAAGCAGTACCACTCCTTCGGGCACACCGGGAGCATGTCGGAGGTGGACAGCACCACAAAGCAGGAAACCAGCAATTACGGGAAGTCATATCCCTCGGGGACGACCATCCCGGTGCGCGGCGACTTCGACACGCTGGACAATCCGTTCCACTACACGTCCGATCCCACGGGGGACCACTACAGCACGAAGCCGGCGGCCGGGCTGCACTTCATCCAGTTCCAGCCGACGATCGGAATCTTCAACATCGTTCGGCTCGCCATGGACGGCCACTATCCCGATATGAAACTCCCCGTCTCACCGCGCAGCCCCCACGCCGGCATCAACTCGGTCCTGAACACGACCCACCGGCAGAACTTTCTGGTGCCACCACGTCGCCATCGCTCCTTCCCGCTCGCCGAGTTCCTCGCCCCCTAGGGGTGGGTGTACTCGACAGCCGCCGGTTCCGCGAAGGCGTCCAGCTCCGGAAGGTTCACCACGATGGGATCGACGCCGGAGCGCACGACGACCCAGACCGTCTCCGCCTCCGGGGAGGCGTGGATCTCCTGATGGCTGACGTGCCCGGGGATGAACACGAAGTCTCCGGGGCCCGCCTCTGCCACGCTCTCCAGCTTGTCGCCCCACCGGAAGCGGGACGTGCCGCTGATGACGTAGAGAATCGTCTCCTGGTCGCCGTGATGGTGGGCGGGTTCGGCGCGATCGGGGATCCTGAGGTGGTTCGCCAGGATCTGGGCCTCTGCCCGGCCCGCGCCCTGCGCCGACCCGGTCGCACCGGTACCGCGCCAAGGACCGGTAAGGCACAGCCGGTTCACCGGATATGCATGTGCCGCGTGGTGCAGAATGCAACAAGACACCGGTTCGGCCGACTGAGCCTCGGCCGAACCGGTGTCGTCCGGTTCCATTTGGCACCCCGCGCCGGAGCGCCCTTTCAGGGGCGCTGGGGGTCCCCCGGCCGAAGGCCGGGGGAGGAACTGCGCGCTCAGCCCCCACGCACCCGCAGCCTCACGCGGTGGGACGCCCCATGGCGCGATACGTCCACCCGGCCCGCCGCCAGATCTCAGGATCCAGCGCATTACGCCCGTCGAGGATCACCTTGTCCGAGGCCACGGCACCCAGCGCCGCGGGATCCAGCTCCCGGAACTCCCGCCACTCCGTCAGATGCAGCACAACATGCGCCCCCCGCACGGCCTCCAGCGCAGCCTCCGCGTAGCCAAGGGTCGGGAACAGCCGCCGGGCGTTCGCCATCCCCTTCGGGTCGTACACCGTCACCTGGCCGCCCTGCAGATGGATCTGCCCGGCCACGTTCAGCGCCGGCGAGTCCCGCACGTCGTCCGAGTCCGGCTTGAACGTCGCGCCGAGCACCGCGACCCGCTTCCCGAGGAAGGACCCGCCGCCGAGGGCGTCCCGGGCCATCTCGACCATCTGGCCGCGGCGCCGCATGTTGATGGAGTCGATCTCGCGCAGGAACGTCAGCGCCTGGTCGGCACCCAGCTCACCCGCACGGGCCATGAAGGCACGGATGTCCTTCGGCAGGCAGCCGCCGCCGAACCCGATCCCGGCGCGCAGGAACTTCTTCCCGATCCGGTCGTCGTGCCCGATCGCCTCCGCCAGCTTGGCCACGTCCCCGCCCGCGGCCTCGCACACCTCCGCCATCGCGTTGATGAAGGAGATCTTCGTGGCCAGGAAGGAGTTCGCGGAGGTCTTCACCAGCTCGGCCGTCGGGAAGTCGGTCACCACGAACGGCGTACCCTCGCCGACCGGCCTCGCGTACACCTCGCGCAGCAGCTTCTCGGCCCGCTCGCCGCGCACGCCGACCACGATCCGGTCCGGGTGCAGGGTGTCCTGGACGGCGAAGCCCTCGCGCAGGAACTCCGGGTTCCAGGCCAGCTCGGCCTCGGCGCCGGCCGGCGCGTTCTCGGCGAGGTAGGCGGCCAGCCGCTCCGCCGAGCCGACCGGCACCGTCGACTTGCCGACCACGAGGGCGGGCCCGGTCAGATGCGGGGCCAGCGACGCGATCGCGGAGTCGACGTACGACATGTCGCAGGCGTACTCGCCGTGCTTCTGCGGCGTGTTCACACAGACGAAGTGGACATCGCCGAAGGCACCCACCTCGGCCCAGTCGGTGGTGAAGCGCAGCCGCCCGGAGGAGCCCTCGAAGCCCGCCACGTGCCGGCGCAGCAGCTCGTCGAGCCCCGGCTCGTACATCGGGGTCTCGCCGCGCTCCAGCATCGCGATCTTCTCGGGTACGACGTCGAGCCCCAGCACCTCGAAGCCGAGCTCCGCCATGGCCGCGGCATGCGTGGCACCGAGATAGCCGGTGCCGATCACAGTGATCTTCAGGCTCATGGAACGCTCCAGCTCGGGGACATTGGTGCTGCTGCGGGGCCGAGCATAACCGGGCCCCCTTGCGGGCAACTTTCCCGCTGTCGCGTACCTCACGTCACCGTTCCGTGGGCCGCGCTCTAAACTTTGAGTTACTTAACAGTAATTAGCGTCAGCACCACTGCGTCTGGAGTGAGGGACCTTGGCCGGATCGGCTGACTTCGACCTGTACCGCCCGTCCGAGGAGCACGACATGCTCCGCGACGTCGTCCGCGCGCTGGTCGAGGCGAAGATCGCCCCGTACGCCGCCGCGGTCGACGAGGAGGCCCGCTTCCCGCAGGAGGCGCTCGACGCCCTGGTCGCCAACGACCTGCAGGCCGTGCACGTCCCCGAGGAGTACGGCGGTGCCGGTGCCGACGCGCTCGCCACGGTCATCGTGATCGAGGAGGTCGCCCGCGCCTGCGTCTCCTCCTCCCTCATCCCCGCCGTGAACAAGCTGGGTTCGCTCCCGGTGATCCTCTCCGGCTCCGAGGACCTGAAGAAGAAGTACCTCACGCCGCTGGCCAAGGGCGACGCGATGTTCTCGTACTGCCTCTCCGAGCCGGAGGCGGGCTCCGACGCGGCCGGCATGAGGACGAAGGCGGTCCGCGACGGCGACCACTACGTCCTCAACGGCGTGAAGCGCTGGATCACCAACGCGGGCGTCTCCGAGTACTACACGGTGATGGCCGTGACCGACCCCGAGAAGCGCTCCAAGGGGATCTCCGCCTTCGTCGTCGAGAAGTCCGACGAGGGCGTCTCCTTCGGCGCCCCGGAGAAGAAGCTCGGCATCAAGGGCTCGCCGACCCGTGAGGTCTACTTCGACAACGTCCGCATCCCCGCCGACCGCATGATCGGCGCCGAGGGCACCGGCTTCGCCACCGCGATGAAGACCCTCGACCACACCCGCATCACCATCGCAGCCCAGGCCCTCGGCGTCGCCCAGGGCGCCCTCGACTACGCCAAGGGCTACGTCCAGGAGCGCAAGCAGTTCGGCAAGCCGATCGCCGACTTCCAGGGCATCCAGTTCATGCTCGCCGACATGGCCATGAAGATCGCCGCCGCCCGCGCCCTCACCTACCAGGCCGCGGCCGCCTCCGAGCGCGGCGACGCCGACCTCACCTTCCAGGGCGCGGCGGCCAAGTGCTTCGCCTCCGACACCGCCATGGAGGTCACCACGGACGCCGTCCAGCTCCTCGGCGGCTACGGCTACACCCGCGACTACCCCGTCGAGCGCATGATGCGCGACGCGAAGATCACCCAGATCTACGAGGGCACCAACCAGGTCCAGCGGATCGTCATGGCCCGCAATCTGCCGTAACCGCACCGGCATCCGGCGAGAAGGCGCCCCTCGGGGCGCCTTCTCGGTCCGCGTTCCGAATGGCACTACCGGTCGGTCGGGCTTAGGACGGGAACCACACGGGGACCGCCCCGGACCCCGCCCCCCACCTGGAGGAGCCATGACCCAGACCGGACCCATGACGGCCATGTCCAAGCAGATGCAGGAGTGCGTCAACATGTGCATGGCCACCCACACGATGTGCGAGGAGACGCTGAGCTCCTGCATGTCGATGGAGGGCGGCCAGGCACACATGCGCATCATGCGCGCGCTCATGGACTGCTCCGAGGCGACCCGCATGTGCGCCGACATGATGATGCGGCGTTCGCCGCTCTCGCCCGAGATGTGCGCGATGTGTGCCAAGGCGTGTGACATGTGTGCCGAGGCGTGTATGTCCATGCCCGACGACCCGCAGATGAAGCGCTGCGCGGAGGCGTGTCGCAGCTGCGCCGAGATGTGCCGTTCGATGGCGACCATGCCCATCTGACGCTCGTCGCGGCCGGGAACGGCGATGGGGAAGGGCGCTGGGCCCTTCCCCATGTGGTGCCGCCGGCCGCCGCTGCGGCCTAGTTGCCGCTGACGGTGACCTTCTGGTCGTTCTTCAGCTCGTCGACCAGTGTCTTCACCTTCGCCTTGTCCCAGACGAGGTTGCCGCCGGTGGAGCCGGAGATCGGCATGTTCATCGAGGTGCCGTCGCCGCCGTTGACGTCCTTCATCGCGAAGAACATCGACGCCAGGTCCCACAGGCTCATGTTCTTGTCGACGGTGAGGGAGTCCAGGCCCGCGCCGAGGGTGGGGTAGAGCTTGAAGGGGTTCAGGATCGTCGACGGGGTGGCCACCTGGTGGGCCAGGGCGGCCAGGAACTTCTGCTGGTTCTTGGTGCGCTGCAGGTCGGACGCGGCGAAGGCGTGCCGGGTGCGGACGAAGGCCAGGGCCTCCTCGCCGTTCAGGGTCTGCTTGCCCGCCTTGAAGTTCGCGCCCGAGTAGCTGTCCTTGAAGCCCTTGTCGATGGTGATCGTGACACCGCCGACGGCGTCGACTATGTCCGCGAAGCCGGCGAAGCCGATCTCCACGTAGTGGTCGATGTGCAGGCCGGTGTTGTACTCGACCGTACGGACGAGGAGGGTCGGGCCGTCCTCGGCGTAGGCCGCGTTCAGCTTCGTGTGGCGGCCGGTGCCCTGGTAGACCTTGCCGGAGGTGGATCCCTGGTAGGAGGGGATCTCCACGTCCGAGTCACGGGGGAGCGAGACCAGGGTGTCGCCGTTGTCCCCGACGTGCAGGATCATCATCGAGTCGGTGCGCTGGCCCTCGGCGGACCCCGTGTGCAGCTTCTTCTTCTCGTCGGACGACATGCCCTTGCGGCTGTCGGAGCCGACGATCAGGTAGTTGGTGCCCTTGCCCGCCGCGGGCCGGTCGATCACCTTGGACAGGTCGACGTCCCGGTGCAGCTTGGAGTCGGCCCAGAAGTAGGTCGCGACGGATGTGACGACCAGCACGCTGACGACGACGATCGCCGTCCACTTGATCCGCTTGCGCCAGTTGGGAGCAGGCCGCGGTCCGCGCTCCGGCGTACCGGAGGGACCGCCGCCGCCCGGGCCGCCGCCGTAGACGTGGCCGGTGTTGTAGCCGCTGTCGTAGCCGTCGTACCCGCCGCCGTCGTCGTACCCGCCGTTGTACGACGGCTGCTGCGGGACCCCGGCGTAGCCGCCGCCCTGCTGCGGGGCGCCGTACGGCGGTGCCGACGGCTCTCCGCGCCGTACCTGACGCATCACGCGGGCGCCCTCAGGCTGCGCGCCCGCACTACCGCGGCCGTATTGGTTGCCGCGGTTGCCGTCCGACCATCCCTCGGGCCATTCGTTCATGGGCCCCAGTGTGCAGGCAGCCACGGTGCCTCTTACAAGGCCCGTAGGAAAATCAGGGCACCGCTGTTGCGAAGCCGACACAAATTCCGTGATTGTCGCCTCGGCATAAGGTGGGGGCCATGACAGACCAGGCCCCCGAGGCGGAATCCGATATACCCGGCAAGCCGACGTCCGCGTCCCGGACCACGCTGAGCCACATCATGACCCACAGCGACACCAACCTGCTCGGGACGGTGCACGGCGGTGTGATCATGAAGCTCGTGGACGACGCGGCGGGCGCGGTCGCCGGGCGCCACTCGGGCGGTCCCGCCGTCACCGCGTCCATGGACGAGATGGCGTTTCTGGAGCCGGTCCGCGTCGGCGACCTCGTGCACGTCAAGGCCCAGGTCAACTGGACCGGCCGGACGTCGATGGAGGTGGGGGTCCGGGTGCTCGCCGAGCGCTGGAACGAGTCGACGCCCGCCACCCAGGTCGGCTCGGCCTACCTCGTCTTCGCGGCGGTCGACGCGGACGGCAAGCCGCGCCGGGTACCGCCGGTCCTGCCGGAGACGGACCGGGACCGGCGGCGCTACCAGGAGGCCCAGATCAGGCGCACGCACCGGCTGGCGAGGCGGCGGGAGATCCGCGAGCTGCGCGAGCGCAGGGTGGCGGAGGGGTACGCGGACTAGGCCGGTGCGTCGTCGGCCGCGGCGCCGTCGTGGCTTGTCGCGCAGTTCCCCGCGCCCCTGAAGGGGCGCGGGGAACGGGGTCTTGCAGGCGCGCGGGGAACTGCGCGACAAACCCCCACCGGCCTGCACCGGCCGACCACCCTCAGCAGACCTTCTCGTCCCCCCGGATGACGGCGGAGGCTCCCTGCGGCGCCGGCTCGTCCACCCGCACCTTGCGCACCGCCCCCTTGAAGTCCGCCCCCACCGTCACCCGCAGCACCGGCCCGAGACCCGGCACGGCCCGCAGCTCGCTGCCCGGGAGCGCCGCCGCCAGGGAACGGGCCGAGCGGTCCCAGCGTGGGTCGAAGGAGACCACCGTCCGCCTCACGTCGCGGTGCGCGGCCGTCACCGGCCGGTGGTTCGTCGCGAAGCCCGTCGCCGCCAGCGCCGCGTCCATCCGCCGCGCCACCCCGGCGGTGGCCGTGCCGTTCTCCACCTGGACCCGGATCGTGGCCGGCGCGACCTCCACCGTCGCCGGCGGCGGCCCCTGCGGCTTCGGCGACGCCGCGGGCGCCGGCGCCGGCGCGGGTGCGGGTGCGAGCGGCTGGTCGTCGCGCAGGGACCGGAACAGCCGGTCCGCCCCGGCCTGGTCCCACTTCAGCGTGGAGCCGATGCCCTTCACGGGGTATGCCAGCTGCCCGATGGGCACGGTCGTGAACTCGGACGAGGACGGGGAGAAGTTGCGCATCGCCCGGCCGAGGTCCAGCAGCTCGTCCGTGCCGAACCCGGTGTCCGCCCGTACCGAGCCCAGCACCGCCCGCGTCACGTCCCGGAACCGGATCGGGTTGAGCAGCACCCCGCTCGACGTCGCCCGCTCGATCAGCGACGCCAGGAACCGCTGCTGCCGCTTCATCCGGCCCAGGTCACTGGCCGCGTCGAGGTGCCGGGCGCGGACGTACTGCAGGGCCTGGCCGCCGCCCAGGGTGTGCGTGCCGGGGGAGAGGTTCAGGCCGGTGTAGGAGTCCTTGAGCGGCAGGGCGGTGCAGACCTGGACCCCGCCGAGCACGTCGACGGTCCGCATGAACGTGATGAAGTCGACCTCCAGGTAGTGGTCGATCTTCAGGTGGGTCATGTCCTCGACCGTGCGCACGGTCAGCTGCGGGCCGCCCTCCGCGTAGGCCGCGTTCAGCTTGATGGGGTGGGCCGGGTAGGTGCGGTGCGTCGTCTCGTCCACCCGGGCCGGGATCTCGGCGTACGAGTCGCGCGGCAGGCTGACCACGGTGGCCCGCTCCCGGTCCGCCGAGATGTGCACGATCATGATCGTGTCGGTGCAGTGGCAGGGTGCGCCGCCCAGCCGGTACTTGCGCCGCTCGTGCTCGGTGATCTTGTCGCGGCCGTCGGTGCCGACCAGCAGGACGTTCATGCCGTGGCCGGCGGCGGGCCGGTTCTTCATGTCCTTGAAGGGGTCGACGCGGGCGATGTCCGCGTCCAGGCCGGCCATCACCGAGTGTCCGATCCCGGCCGACGCCAGCACCACCACCGAGAGTGTGGTGACCGCCCGCATGGCCCAGCGCGGCCGCCGGGGCCTGCTGGGTCGTACCGGCGGCCGCGGGGCCTGACGGGTGGGCTGCGGTCTGCGCTGCGGCGGGGCGGGCCGGGCGGGGGACCGGGGCGGGCTGGCGGACAAAGGACACCTCCGGACGAGGCCGTACGTGGGATCCGTGAGCACGGTAGGCCGATACGACCTTCAGCCCGCGGCACCGCCGATGCGGCGCGCACCGGTGTCCCCCGTTCGCGGTAACGTGAGCGTCCTATGAACGCCAAGCCCGATGTGCGGCACCCCGCAGTCTCTGTGATCATGCCCGTCCTCGACGAGGAGCGGCATCTGCGCGGGGCCGTCCAAGCGATCCTCGCGCAGGAGTACGCCGGCGAGCTGGAAGTCGTCATCGCCCTCGGTCCGTCCACGGACCGCACGGACGAGATCGCCGCCGCGCTCGTGGCCGAGGACCCCCGCGTGCACACCGTCCCGAACCCGACCGGGCGCACCCCGGCCGCGCTGAACGCCGCGATCAAGGCCTCCCGGCACCCGATCGTGGTCCGCGTCGACGGCCACGGCATCCTCTCGCCGAACTACATCGCCACCGCGGTACGGCTCCTGGCGGAGACCGGTGCGATGAACGTCGGCGGCATCATGCACGCCGAGGGCGAGAACGACTGGGAGCACGCGGTCGCGGCGGCCATGACCTCGAAGATCGGCGTCGGGAACGCGGCCTTCCACACGGGCGGGGAGGCCGGTCCCGCCGAGACGGTCTACCTCGGTGTGTTCCGGCGCGAGGCGCTGGAGCAACAGGGCGGCTACAACGAGGAGTTCATCCGCGCCCAGGACTGGGAGCTGAACTTCCGGATCCGCGAGGCCGGCGGGCTGATCTGGTTCTCGCCGGAGCTGAAGGTCTCCTACCGGCCGCGGCCGAGCGTGCGGGCGCTCGCCAAGCAGTACAAGGACTACGGCCGTTGGCGGCACGTCGTGGCCCGCTACCACGAGGGCTCGATCAACCTGCGGTACCTCGCCCCGCCGGTGGCGGTGTGCGCGATCGCCGCCGGGATCGTCGTCGGGGCGCTGGTCACCCCGTTCGGCTTCGTGGTCCCGGCCGGCTATCTGGCGGCGATAACCGCCGGGTCCCTCCCGGCCGGCCGGGGGCTGCCGCTGAAGGCGCGGCTGCGGATCCCGGTCGCCCTCGCCACCATGCACATGTCGTGGGGGTACGGCTTCCTGACCAGCCCCAGGTCGCTGGCGAAGCGGGTCATCGCGTCCCGCAGGCCCGCGGTGCTCAGCCCCTCCTCCACGAACTGAGCACCGGCCGCTCGGGCGTCACCAGGTGTAGTCCTTGTCGACGTGCATGCACGCCGTGGTGTCCGAGGCGTTGAGGGCGTTCGCCGACGTCGGGGTGGTGTCGTCGTCGGCGGTGTACTCGGTGCCCGGGCGCCAGTCGGCGCCGACGACCAGCGTGACACCGTCGACGGCGGTGGACTTCTTGACCTGGTCGGTGGGGATGCCGAGGACCTCCGCGACCCGCTGGGCGTCGCCCGCGAGGTCCGCGCTCGGGTAGCGCACCAGCGTCCGGTCCTCGCTCAGCGGCGCCGAGGTGTCGGCCGCGGCCTTCGTGAAGCCCTTGCCGACGAGCAGTCCGGTGACCGTCGCGGCCCGGCCGGTGACCGCGGATCCTGTGCTGCTCTCCGTGCCGTTCTGCACCTGTACGGCGATCCTGTCGTCGGCCGCCGCCCTGTCGGTGACCTTCGCCGTGGCCGTCGTCTTCTTCTCGCCCTTGCCGTCCAGCGCGACGTCCTCGCGGACCAGCCGCCACAGCTTGGCCGCGTCGGTGGGCCTGGGCAGGACGCGGTTGCCGTCGGACGAGTACACGAACGGCATCGTCGTCATGGTGATGCGGTCGGTGGGGACCTTCTTCAGCTCCTTGCTCAGGTCGTAGAGCTTGGTGACCGAGCCGAGGCCGGTGTCGACCGTGAGCGCCTTGGTGGCCGTCTCGGCGAGTCCCAGGAGCTTGTCGGGGTTGCTGAGGGTGGCGTCGGAGCGCAGCCGGCGGACCATCGAGTTCATGTACATGTGCTGGGCCTTGGTCCGGGCTATGTCGCTGCCGTCCTCGAAGCCGTAGCGGGTGCGCAGCCACTGCAGGGCCTGCTTGCCTTTGACGGAGGTGGTGCCCTTCCTCAGCTTCAGGCCGGAGCCGTGGCCGGTGGCGGTGTGCGAGTAGATGTCGGCGTCCACGCACACCGGCACCCCGCCGATCGCGTCCGCCATCGACACCACGCCCGAGAAGTCGACCATCATGAAGTGGTCGATGTGGATGTCGGTGAGCTTCTCCCAGGTGGCCACCGTGCAGCCGGGGCCGCCGCGTTCCAGGGAGGCGTTGGTCATCGTGTCGTCGGTGGCCGGGTACACCTTGCCGGTCTTCGCGTCGGTGCACCTGGGGATGGACACGAGTGTGTCGCGGGGCACGGACACCACGGACATGTTGGTGCGGTCGGCCGACACGTGCAGGAGCATCTGGACGTCGGCGCGGGCCGCGGTCCCGATGTCCCTGGCACCGCCCAGTTTCTGGTTCTCGGCGGTGTTCCGGGCATCCGAGCCGATCAGCAGGATGTTCAGCGGGGTCTGACCGGCCGCGTTCGCCTTGGCCTTCGTGGCGCGGTCCTTGGAGTCCCCGATGTTCAGGGACTCCTTCTTGATGTTGCCGTTGAGATGCTCGTAGTACAGGTACCCGGCGGTGGCGGTGCCGACCATGGCCAGCGCCAGGACCGAGGCGGACCAGCGCACGATCCGGCGTCTGCGGCGCCGGCGGTCGCCGTCCTCCGCCCCGGGTCTGTTCTGCAGGCCCCCGCCGTCCTGGGGTGTGAGCGACATGGTGTCCTCGACCGACACCACGTCGGACACCTCCCCCCGCACACTGCTGCGCACCACTTGCCCGCCCTCCCGCTCGCACCGGCCACCGCGCCCGGAACTCCCGGGCACCTGGGCACGGCGGCAGTGTCATGCAGTGGCTTAGGAGTTAGCTGTGCCTGGCTGTGCGGACCTGTGTGCTCCCGCTACCAGCGGTAGGGCGCGTACACGTCCATGCACTGCCCGGTGTCCGAACCGTTGATCGCGTCGGTGTTCTCCGGCAGGTCACCGGCCTTCGGCGCGGACTGCTTCGGGTACGCCGTCCCCTCCCGCCAGTCGGCGCCGATGACGAGCGTGACCCCCGACACATCGGTGGTCTGCTGCACCTGGCTCGTGGGGATGCCCAGCGCCTTGGCGACCGCCTGGGCGTCGCCCTCCAGGTCCGCGCTCGGGTACTGGACCACCGTCTTCTCCACCGACTCCGCGGCCCCCGAGGTGTCCGCCGCCGCCTTGGTGTAGCCCTTGGCGGCCAGCTCCTCGGCCAGCGCCCGCGCCCGGCCGCGGACCGCGGCCTCGGTGGCGGTACCGGTGGCGTTGCGCACCAGCACGCCGAGACCGCCCGCGGAGACGGACGGCTCCTTGGTGGGCCGGGTGCTCGCCGTGGTCTTCTTGCCGCCCTTCTCGGCGCCGCCGTTCTTGTCGAACGCCACGTCGTCCCGGAGCATCTGCCACATCTTGTCGGCGTTGGCGGTGTCCGGCACGAGGTGGTCCTTGTTCTGCGGGTCCTCGACGTTCGGCATCGTCAGCGAGGTGATGCGGTCCGTCGGCACCGACTTGAGCTGCATGCCCAGGTCGTAGAGCTTCTTCGGGGTGCCGATCTCCTCGGAGACCGTCAGCGACTTGGTGGCCGCCTCGGCCAGGTCCATCAGCCTGCCGGTGTCGGTGAAGACGTTCTGCCCCTTCAGCGTCCGGATCATCGAGTTGAGGTACATGTGCTGGGCCTTGGCCCGCAGCGGGTCACTGCCCCAGGCGTGCCGGGTGCGCAGCCACTGCAGGGCCTGCTTGCCCTCCACCTTGTGCGTGCCGGCCGTCATCTTCAGCCCGGAGCCGCCGGGCACCGCGGCCGTCGGCCGGTCCCACACGTTCTGCTTCACACAGACGTCGACGCCGCCGATGGCGTCCGCCATCTTCACCACGCCCGCGAAGTCGATGGTGATCCAGTGGTCGATGTAGACCCCGGTGAGGTTCTCCCAGGTGGCCAGCGTGCAGCCGGCTCCGCCGCGGGCCAGCGACTCGTTGATGATGGTGTTGGTCGCCGGGTACACCTTGCCGGTCTTCGGGTCCGTGCACTTGGGTATGTCGACGCGGGTGTCCCGCGGGATGCTCACCATCGCCGCGCTCTTCCGGTCCGCCGACAGGTGGATCAGCATCTGCACGTCGCCGAGCGGCGGGCTGCCCCGGTCGTACTTGGCGCCGCCGAGCTTCACGTTCTCGGCGGAGTTACGGCTGTCGGAGCCGATCAGCAGGATGTTCAGCGGCGTCTGGCCTGCCGCGTTGGCCGCCGTCTTGCGTGCCTTGGCGTCGCCGATGTCGCGCCGGCCCTTGTGGATGTTGCCGTTCAGGTGCTGGTAGTAGAGGTAACCGGCACCGGCCGTACCGAGGATCACCACCGACAGCACGGTCGCCGACCAGCGCAGCACGCGACGTCCGCGGCCGCCGGGGCCGTTGTCCGGGCCGCGCCTGCGGGACCGGCCGCCGGTGCCGCCGGGCGCCTCGGGTGCCTTCGGTGCTCTGTGTGCCTTCGGTGCGAGGGACATCGTGTCCTCGACCGCAGGCACCTCCCCCCGCACATCGCTCTGGGTCAACGTCCCGCCCTCCCCACCCTGCGCCCTGCGCGCACAGGCCCGCCGCCACGCCCCCCGTCGGACGTCACACGGACCACACGGGTCCGCCCCGCGCCCGGTTAGACGCGTGACGGACCCATAGGGTTACCTACTTATTCGCTGTTACTTGACGCTCACACGGTGTGACTCTTCGTCGCGCCCGCCTACTTGGCGCAGGTCACCTTGTCCGCCGTCGTCTTGCTGTCCACGTCCGGCGCCTTTGTCGGAGTGGTGAGGGAGACCCCCGCCCCCTGGAAGTCCTTGCCCAGGGTCAGGGTGATCGCGGGCAGCCCCTGGGAGTTGATCACGCTCTTGCCGGGCTTCATCGCGGAGCCGGACAGCCCCATGAGACTGGCCAGTTCGCGTGCCTGCGCGGCCTGGTCGGGCGCGTACTCCAGGGTGGTTCTGGCGAGTTCGGCGTCCGCGTTGCCGGCGTTCTCCGACTTGAGGACGCCCTCCTGGTTCTGCAGCCAGCTGAGGGTCTCCTGGGCGCTGCCGGGCGGGGCCCCGCCGTTGAGGATCCGCACCCGCACCGCGGAGGCCGCGGACTTGCTGCCCTCCAGACGGGCGGCGGCCGCGTCCTTGCTGGCCTGCGCCTGCTTCTTCTTGACGGCCGTGAAGGAGACGTCGTCCTTGATCGCCTGGAAGACGGCGGGGGCCTTCGTGTCGTTGAGCACGACGGTCGCCTTCACCTTCTCCGCCGGGTTGTCCAGCACCGGGATGGTGGTGAAGGTCAGGTTCTTCGGGTTGAGCTTGCCGAGCTCCAGACCGAGGTCCTTCAGCTTGCCGATGCTGTCCAGCTGGGAGTCGACGGTGAGTGCCTTGGTGCCGACCTCGGCCAGCTTCAGCAGCTTGGTCGGGCTGGTGAGCGTCGAGTTGGAGCTGAGCTTGCGCATCAGGGCGCTCAGGAACTGCTGCTGGAGCTGGATCCGGCTCAGGTCACCGCCGAAGCCGACCGAGTGCCGGGTGCGCACGAACGCCAGCGCGGTCTCGCCGGAGATGTTGTGGGTGCCCTTGGACAGCTTCAGGTGGGAGTCCGAGTCGTCGATGTCCTTGGCGAGACACACATCGACCCCGCCGACCGCGTCGGTCAGCGTCTTGACCGCGTTGAAGTCGGCCACCATGAAGTTGTCGGCCTGGATCCCGGTCAGCTCGGTCACCGTGCGCACGGTGCAGCTGGCGGTACGGCCGTCCTGGCCCAGGCTGGTGTTGAACCGGACGTTCTCGGTCCCCGCGATGACCTTCTCGCTCCCGTCCGACTGCTCCGTCTGGCAGTCGGGCACGTCGACGATGAGGTCGCGCGGGATGCTCAGCGCGGTGGCGTTCGAGCGGTCCTTGGCGATGTGCAGCAGGATCGTGGTGTCGGCGTGCCCGACGCTGCCGGCGTCGCCGTAGCCCTCGTTGCCCGAGCCCGTCCGTTTGTCGGTACCGATGATCAGCAGGTTGATGGCCTTGTCCTTGCTGAAGCCACCGGTGCTCGCGCCGTCGTCGGAGACGGACGTGATGTTGTCGTTGAGGTGCTTGATGTAGAGGTAGCCGGCGGCCGATGCGGCGACCAGCACGAAGGCCATCGTCCCGCCGGTCCACAGCAGGACCTTCTTGGCCTTCGACTTCTTCTGCACCGGCTGCCGCCGTGAGCGGCGCCCGGCCGGTGGCTCGGGCTCGGTGCGCCGTCTGCGCTGCCCCGGAATCTCCGGGCCGGCGGTCTCCCGGGTGCCGCCCGCGCTTGCGCCGGGCGGGGCCGGCCTGCGCGGTCCGGGCACCGGCGACTGCGGTGCGGAAGGGGTCAGTCGCAGTTCGTATTCACCGGTGTTCGGATTGAGCACCCACTGGTCTGCGGGGTCGATGTTGTCCGCCCGCCCACGGCCTTGCGCGTCCACGGTTGTCCGAATCCTCCGTCGGGGCCACGCGGCGCCTTCCCCCACCAAGGCGCTCGGTCACGTTTCGCGGTGCGCGACCCCAGGACGGACCTCGCGGCCGGATGCACCGGAGCGCTCACACTATCCGCCCAGTTCAGCGTCGAGTGACGCCAGTGACAAATTCGTCTTCCCTACAACCGGGCAATCCGTCTCATTTAACTGACAATGAACGGCACGGAAGTTCGCCGCCTTGGCGCGTGCCCTACTCGCACCTGTCCTCGGCGGCGGTGTTGCCGCGAAACGCGGACGCCGAGGAGTCCTCGGCGTCGGAGGTGGACTTCCTGGCGACCTTCACCGGCCGGTCGGCCCGCAGCAGCGCGAACAGCGCGTCGGCCTTGCCCGCCACCAGCTGGTCCCGGTTGGAGTCGTACACGTACGGCTCGCGCGGCACGGTGAGGAACTGCACCTGGTCGGTCGGGACGTCCCGCAGCCCGCGGACCAGCTGGTACAGCCCGCGCAGACTGGCCAGTTCCGGATCGGTGGTGAGCGCGGAGGTCGCCGCGTCCAGCAGCGGGTAGAGCTTCGCCGGGTTCAGCAGTACGTCACTGCTCTGCACCTTGTTGACGAGCGCCCCGAGAAACTGCTGCTGGCGGTCCATCCGCCCGGTGTCGCTGCCGTCCCCGAGCGACTTGCGCACTCGTACGTACCCCAGTGCCTGCTCCCCGTCGAGGGTGACCCGCCCGGCGGGCAGCCGCAGCTTCGCCGCCTTGTCGTCGATCGGCTTCTTCAGGCACACCTGCACCCCGTCGATCGCGTCGACCATGTTCTTGAACCCGTTGAAGTCGACGACGACATGGTGATCGATCCGGATGTCCGTGAGCTTCTCGACGGTACGGATGGTGCAGGCCGAACCGCCCACCTCGAACGCCGAGTTGAACAGCGTGAACGAGGGCTCGGTGCGCCGCCCGTCCGCGCGCAGGCAGCCGGGCACGTGCACCATCAGGTCCCGGGGCAGCGAGACCGCGGTGGCGCTGCGCCGGTCGCGGGCGAGGTGCAGCAGGATGGTCGTGTCGGAGCGTTCGGTGCCCGAGTCCTTGCCGTAGCGGCCGTTGCCGTCCCCGGCGCGGGTGTCCGACCCGATGAGCAGGATGTTCTGCGCGCCCCGCACCAGCGCGGTGGGCCGCTCCCGCTCGTACCGGGCGAGCTCGGCCTCGGCGGCCTCGTCGGCGGTGATGTTGTGACTCAGCTTGGCGTACAGCGCCCAGCCGCCGCCGACGGCCCCGACGAGCACCACACCGAGCCCGAGGGCCGTCCCCCGCACCCAACGCCGACGCCGCCGCCGGGCAAGCCCGGACCCGGTGGCGGATGCCCCTACGACGTCGGTCACCCCTCAACAGTGCCCCGGGACGGGAGCCGAAGCCGGGGTAACTGGTCCATGCGGGTGAGCGGTCCCACCGCGGCGCGGCGCGCTGCGGCGGGGGCGGCCGGTGCTGTCGAAGGGGCGGCCGGCTGCTGACGCGGGTGCCCGGTCCCACCGTCTTCGGGGCGCTGGGCCTCCCCCCGGCCGAAGGCTGGGGGAGGAACTGTGTGACCGGCCCCCACGCACCCGCGGCCGAAGCGCGACCTCAGCGAGCGGACGCGGTCACCCGCTCACTCTCGATCCGCTTCGCGACCCCTTCCTCACCCAGCTCTGCCAGGTGCCGGCACAACACCACCGACCCCCCGACCGCGAGCGGCGCGTACAGCCCCGCGCTCAGCCCCTCCCACGTGCCGTACCCCAGCCCCGAGAGCAACCGCGACCCCGGCCCGGTCAGATCCAGCCCCGCCGCGTCCCCGAGCGCCCGCTCCACGACCTCGGCCCCACTCATCTCCGCCCCCGCGACGATCAGCGCGGGCTCCTCCGGATCCACCGGAGAGAACGGCACGAACCGGTCGCCCTGACTCGGCACCTCGACGGCGTAGTCGACGAATCCCTCCGGCACCTGCGGGAACCTCCCGCCCAACGGCCGCAGCGCGAGAGCGACCCGCTCCCCCCGGCACGCCCGCGCCGCCTCCAGCGAGTCCGGCCCGCTGACGACCACGTCGGCCGCCGCCGGGTCCCCGGCCACGTCGGCGATCGCACCCACCGACGAACAGGCCAGCAGCCACACCGCCGTCTGCCAGTGCGCGGGCAGCAGCAGGGCGACCCGGTCGCCCGGCCCCGCCGCGAGATCGGTCTGCAGCAGATTCGCCGTCTTCGCCACCCAATTGGCAAAGGTGGCCACGGACAATTCGACGCGCTCGCCCGTGGCGTCGTCGTAGAAGGTCACCAGGGGGCGTCCGGGATCCGCGGCGAGCGCGGAACGCAGCAGGTCGGCGGGGGTGCGATCGGTGGCGTTCACCCGCGCAAGCGTACGCCGCGCCCGGCGCCCGCACCGGCCGACGGGGCCACCGGTTCGGCGTAACGGTTCCCGACGGGCCGTCAGTTCCCCTATGGACAGGTTTGTCTGACTATGTTCAAGATCAGGGGCATGCGTGGATTCCTGACTTGCTCGATCGGCGTCACCTGCGCGGCGGCCCTCACCCTCGCGCCGGCCGTGCTGAACATGCCGTCCGCGGTCGCCGCACCCGCGGACCGGGCCACGACGGCCACCGCCCACCCCGCCGGCACGGCTCCCTCCGGCAGTACCCGGTCGCTGCCCCTCACCCCCCGCACCCGTGAGCGCGTCCTCGGCCAGGCCCCCGAACAGGGCGCCTACCGCACCGGCGTTCGGCATTTCTCGCTGGTCGGCGTCAGCTGGGCCGACCCGGGAACCGAACTGCTCGGCCAGGTCCAGGTACGCACCCGGTCCGTGGCCACCGGCCACTGGTCGGACTGGCAGGACGTCGACACGCACAACGCCGACCACGGCGCCGACCCGGACACGGCGGAGGCTTCCTCCGGCCGGGTGCACGGCGCCACCGCACCCCTGTGGGTGGGCGCCTCCGACGGAGTCGACGTACGCGTACGCGCCAAGGCCGGCCCCGGCCCGGGCGTCGGCCGCGACCTGCTCCCGGCCGGTCTCCGCCTCGAACTCGTCGACCCCGGCGACGAGGCCCCGTCCGAGGGCCTGCCCGGTGACAGCCCGCGCACCGACACCGTTGCCGACTCGGCGGCCGCGGTCAACGCCGACCTCGTGTCCTTCGCCGCCACCGAGATCCCCGCGCTCAGCCGGGCGGACACCGAACGCGAACTCCGTGAGCTCGGCGGCAGCTCCGCCCCCCTCGCGAAGCCGCACATCGGACCGCGCCCGAGGATCGTCACCCGCCGCGGCTGGGGCGCCGACGAGTCGCTGCGCGAAAAGGGGTTCGTCTATACGGGGAAGGTCAAGGTGGCCTTCGTCCACCACACCGACTCCGGCAACGGTTACCGCTGCTCCGACGCCCCGTCCGTCATCCGCAGTATCTACCGCTACCACGTCGTGAGCATGGGCTGGCGGGACATCGGCTACAACTTCCTCGTCGACAAGTGCGGAACCATCTACGAGGGCCGCGCCGGGGGAGTGGCGAAGGCCGTCAGGGGCGCCCACACCCTCGGGTTCAACAACAACAGCATGGGTATCGCGGTGATCGGCACGTTCGGTTCGCACAAGCCGCCCGCGGCCGCCGTGACCGGCATCGCCAGGCTCACCGCGTGGAAACTCGGGCTCTTCGGGGCCAATCCGAAGGGGAAGACATATCTGAAGTCCGGGGGTGGCAATCTCTACCCAAAGGGGAAGAACGTACGACTGAACGTGATCTCCGGCCACAGGGACGGGTACGCCACCGACTGCCCAGGCGCCAAGCTCTACGCCAGGCTCGGCTCGGCCCGGACCAGCTCCGCGCACCTTCAGGGGCGCTGAGCACGGGGTCGGCGGTCCACGCCGTCGGGGGCAGTCGGGGGAAAACTGCACACCCATGCCGCGTGGCACCGCGCGGCCGTCGAGGGCGCCGTCGCACGGTCTGCATACACTGGCCGGCCGACACAGAGTTCGGCCGGTCCCGGCAGGAAGCAGAGACGACAGGTGACAGAAGCGATCCTCCTGGTCGGCGGCAAAGGCACCCGGCTGCGCCCGCTCACGGTCCACACGCCCAAGCCGATGGTCCCGGCGGCCGGCGTGCCGTTCCTGACGCACCAGCTGGCCAGAGCCAGAGCGGCGGGCGTCGAGCACATCGTCCTCGCCACCAGCTACCTGGCGGAGGTCTTCGAACCGTACTTCGGCGACGGCGCGGCACTCGGCCTGCACATCGAGTACGTCACCGAGGAGGAGCCCCTCGGCACCGGCGGCGCGATCCGCAACGTGGCCGCCCGCCTGCACTCCGGCCCCGACGACCCGGTCCTGATCTTCAACGGCGACATCCTGACGGGCCTGGACATCCGCGCCCTGGTGGCCACCCACGAGTCGACGTCCGCCGACGTCTCCCTGCACCTCACGAAGGTGACGGACCCGCGCGCGTACGGGCTCGTCCCCACCGACGCGACGGGCCGCGTCCTCGCCTTCCTGGAGAAGCCGCAGACGCCGGAGGAGATCGTCACCGACCAGATCAACGCGGGGGCGTACGTCTTCCGCCGCTCGGTCATCGACGCGATCCCGGCGGGCCGCCCGGTGTCGGTGGAGCGGGAGACCTTCCCGGAGCTCCTGGCGGCCGGCGCCCACCTCCAGGGCATGGTCGACTCCACGTACTGGCTCGACCTCGGCACGCCCGCTGCGTTCGTCCGCGGCTCCGCCGACCTCGTCCTCGGCCGCGCCCCGTCCCCGGCGGTCCCCGGCCGCTGCGGCGACCGGCTCGTCCTCCCCACGGCCCGGGTCGCCGCGGACGCGAAGCTGACGGGCGGCACGGTGGTGGGCGAGGGTGCGTTCGTGGCGGAGGGCGCGCGGGTCTTCGGCTCGACGATCCTTCCGGGCGCCGTGATCGAACCCGGCGCCGTCATCACCGACTCCCTCATCGGCAACCGCGCCCGCGTCGGCGAACGCTCGATCCTCACCGGCACGGTGATCGGCGACGGCGCGGTCGTCGGCGCCGACAACGAACTGCGCGACGGCGCCCGGGTGTGGTGCGACGCCAAGATCCCGGCGGGGGCGGTGCGGTTCTCGTCGGACCAGTAGTTGTGCGGCGGAGTCTGGGGGCACCGCCCGCGGGGGCTGCGCCCCCGGACCCCGCTGGAGGGCGCGTCGTCGGGTGCGGGTGCGCGGGGGCTGCTCGCGCAGTTCCTCCCCCGGCCTTCGGCCTGGGGGTGACCCCCAGCGCCCCTGAAGGGGCGCTTCGCAGCCGTGCTCTATACGGCTGCGGGCAGTCGTGCCGCAGGGCCCACCCACCCGCGCCCGGTCACAGCCGGCCGATGTCCCCCCGCGGCATCCGCGGCGCCCGCCTCGCCGGCGTGTGCCCGCTCAGCAGAATCAGCCGGGCCGCCCGATGCCGCTGCCCCGCATACGGCTCCAGCAACCGCAGCATCACCTCGTCGTCGGCATGCCGGTCCCCGGCCAGCGCGAACCCGATGATCCCCGGCAGGTGCAGGTCCCCGACCGTCACCGCGTCGGCGGCCCCGTGACTGCGCTGCACGGTCTCCGCCGACGTCCACGGCCCCACCCCCGGTACGACCTCCAGCCGCGCCTGCGCCGCCTCCGCCGCCATCCCCACCGCCTGCTCCAGCCGCGCGGCGACCCGCACCGCCCGCAGGATCGTCGAGGCCCGCTTGTCGTCGACCCCGGCCTTGTGCCACTCCCAGGAGGGGACCAGCGCCCAGGTGCGCGGCGCCGGCATCACCCACATCGGCCGCTCGCCCACCCCCGCCGGGCCCGGCGCACGCTCCCCGAACCTGCGTACCAGCAGCCGCCAGGCCCGGTACGCCTCGTCGGTGGTGACCTTCTGCTCCAGGACCGACGGGATCAGCGACTCCAGCACCAGCCCGGTCCGCGTCAGCCGCAGCCCCGGCCGCCGGTGCCGGGCCGCCGCCACGACCCGGTGCCTGGGTACGAACACGGACGGGTCGTCGGCGGCACCGAGCAGCTCCGGCAACTGCTCCAGGAGCCACTCGGCCCCCGGCCCCCAGGCCTCCCCGCGCACCTCATCGCCGTATCCGGCGACCCGCAGCGTGCCCGGCCCGGCGGGCGTCAGACTGGCCCGCCACACGGACCCGTCCCGGGTGGCCCTGAAGGTCGGATCCCCGGCCCCCCGCCGCAGCGGCCCCAGCACGAGCCCCAGATCAAGAACTCCGTCGGGCTTCCAGACCCGCACCCGCCCCGCTGCCACTGCCTGCTTCGGAACACCGCCGGCAGGCACGACGACCTGCCCACCCCGCACCGTCGTACGCGTGGGCTCGGGAGCGAACCGACCAGCCATCCAAAGAATCCTAGGCCTCAAGCGCCCCTGAAAGGGGCGCCGGGGTCCCCCCGGCCGAAGGCCGGGGGAGGAACTGCGCGATCAACCCCCACAACCCGCACTCGCCGATGCGCCGGTGCACCCCGGACCGCAGGCGCAAAGCGGGTCACCGCACCTCGATGAAGTCCCCGGCCTCCCTCGGCGCCCTCTCCCGCGGAGCCTCCGCGGCCTTCCCCACCGCCACCGCCCCCATCGGATCCCACCCGGCCGGAAGCGAGAGTGCATCCCTCACCACGTCCCGGCAGAACATCGTCGACGACACCCACGCCGACCCCAGCTGCTCGCCGGCCAGCGCGACCAGGAAGTTCTGTACCGCGGCCCCCGCCGCGACCACGAACATCTCCCGCTCGGCCGCGTCCCGCCGTGCGTCCCCGTACGTGTGCGACCCGTCCATCACGAGACACGGCACGACCAGGTACGGCGCGTTCCGCAGCACGTCCCCGCGCCGCACCCGCTTCGCGACGGACTCCTCCGACTTGCCGTCCTTCCTCAGGTCGGCGATCCACGCGTCCCGCATCGCGTCCAACAGCCGGACGCGCGCCTCGGCGGACTCAAGCAGCACGAACCGCCACGGCGTCGTGTGGTGCGGCGCCGGCGCGGTCACGGCCGCGGCGACCGCCCGCCGTACCGCCCCCGGGTCGACGGGCTCGTCGGTGAACGCCCGCACCGTCCGCCGCAGCGTCACGGCCTCCCGGACCGCCTCGGACGTGCCGAGCCGGAACATGTCGCTGCCCGCGTCCCGGACCAGCGCCCGCGCGCCGTCCCCGTCGTCGCCGGTGTCGGCAACGACATGGGCGAGGCCGCGCACCACGGCGACCGGCATCCCCGTCGCCTTGCCCTTCACCAGGTCCCCGGCGGCGGCCAGTTCGTCGGCCGTGGCGACGACCGTCGCGACCAGCGGGTTGCCGTACGCGTCCACGCCCCCGCGCAGATCGTCCAGCACCGCCACGCCGGCGGCGCCGACGGTGACGTCCGTGAGCCCCGCGCGCCAGGGTCGCCCGAAGGTGTCCGTGACGACGACGCCGACGTTGACGCCCAGTGCGTCCCGCAGGCCCGCACGGACGGCGCGGGCCGAGGCGTCGGGGTCCTCGGGCAGCAACAGCACGGTCCCGGCGGGGGTGTTGGACGCGTCCACGCCGGCCGCGGCCATGACCAGGCCCTGCCGGTTCTCCACGATCCGCAGGGTGCCGCGGCGGGCCACCACCCGCACCGTCTCGGCGTCGATCGCCGCCTCCCGGTCGGCCGCCTCGACGAGCCGCCCCTCGGCCTTGGAGACGATCTTGGAGGTGACGATCACCACGTCCCCGTCGGCCAGCCCCGGCTCGGCCGCGGCGATCAGCTTCGCCAGGTCGTCGCCCTGCTGGACCTCCGGGATCCCGGGCAGCGCCCACACCCGGTACGCGGGCACCGCGTCGGCCGTGCCGGTCGTGCCGGTCGTGTCGATCGCGTCGGTCATGCCCCGCGCACCTCCTCGGCCAGCGCCAGCGCCTCGCGGGCCATCTGCGCGGCCGCCTCCAGGTCGGTCATCATCAGCGGTACGGCCCGGCAGCGGATGCCGGCCCCCTCCACACGCGCGACGCTGCCCGCGTCCACGGAGTCGACGAGCCAGCCGTCCAGCAGCCCGGAGCCGTAGTGCTCGGCGACCGCCGCCGCCGTCGACTCGACGCCCACCGCCGCGAGCACCTTGTCGGCCATCCCGCGCACCGGCGCGTCCCCGACGATGGGTGAGAGGCCCACCACCGGCACCCCGGCGTCCGCGATGGCCTCCCGGATGCCGGGCACCGCGAGGATCGTGCCGACGGAGACCACCGGGTTGGACGGCGGGAAGAGGATCACGTCCGCCTCGGCGATCGCCTCCAGGACGCCGGGCGCGGGCTTGGACTGCTCGGCGCCGACCGGGACGACCGCCTCGGCGGGGACGCCCGCCCGCAGCCGTACCCAGTACTCCTGGAAGTGCACGGCCTTGCGCTCGCCGTCGACCTCGACGGCGACGTGGGTCTCGACCCGGTCGTCGGTCATCGGGATCAGCTTCACACCCGGCTTCCAGCGGTCGCACAGCGCCTCGGTGACCGCGCTCAGCGGATATCCGGCGCCCAGCATCTGGGTGCGCACGATGTGCGTCGCGAAGTCCCGGTCGCCGAGCCCGAACCAGTCCGGCCCCACCCCGTAGGCGGCGAGCTCCTCCTTGAGGTGGAAGGTCTCGTCGGCCCGCCCCCAGCCCTGCTCCTCGTTGATACCGCCACCGAGGGTGTACATCACCGTGTCGAGGTCCGGGCAGACCTTCAGCCCGAAGAGGTGGATGTCGTCCCCGGTGTTGCCGATGACGGTCACGTCGGCGTCCGGCACGGCCTGCTTCAGACCGCGCAGGAACCGGGCACCGCCGATGCCGCCTGCCAGAACCACAATGCGCATGCGCCAAGTCTTGCAGGCGGGGCCGACAACGCGTCACGCAGTCACGGGACGGGCCTCGCAGGCCACGGCCGCGGCCGTGTGCATCGGCATCTCGGTCAGCCCCGGGTAGTAGACGTGCAGACTCACCGCGGGCTCCAGGGCGTCGTTGACGACCTCGTGCGCGTACCCCGGCGCGAACACCCGCTGCGCGCCGGCGCCCAGCGCGCGCGTGCCGCGCCCGGTGCGTTCGGTGAGCGTGCCCGCCAGGACGGTCAGCACGCCGGAGGAGCGGCCGTGGTCGTGCAGCCCGCTGCCCTGTCCCGGCACCCAGGACAGCAGCCACACCTCGTAGCCGGGGCCGGTGCGCAGCCGGTGGTACCAGCGGCTGGTCGCGTCGTACTCGACGAGATGTTCCCACTGCGCGCGGTCGGCTGCGATCGCGCGGGCCAGGCCGACGAACTCGGCCACGGTGACCGGGTGCTCGCGCGGGGGCTGCAGCAGGTGCGTGACTTCGAGGATGTCGCCGGCGATCTGGAGGTCGTTGTCGCTGTTCATGGGGGTGCGGGGTTCCTCAGTGAAGAAGGTCAGCGGGGAACGAAAAGCGAAGACCGAGTCCGGGGGACTCGGTCTGCAGCTGGAGCGGGAGCGGTCGATTACGCCTTGCGACCACGGCTCAACAGCTGCAACAGCAACAGCTACAGCGAGCGCGGGCAGCACCGTGGGACCCGGCGGTGCGGGTCGAGGTGAGCGCCAAGTTCGCGAGCATGCCCACTAGGACATCGGTTCACACCTGCCGTGTCAACTCGACGCCCGGTATGTGGGACACGGTTCACCTCATCCGGTTCACCTGGCTGCCGAAAGGTTTGCTCACCAGGCACCCGGGACACATGGCGCACAACCGGGCGCGCGAGCCACTTCGGAACGCGATCGAACATCTGGGCGTCCTTCTCCGTACAGGCTCTGTATGGGGTCGGAGGCCCCGAGCGGGGCCTCGTCTGCATGTCAAGGTTTATGCCGATTTGAACACTTTCCGCACGGCCTTGGTTCCGCAGAGTGAATAACGGGCCCAATAGCAGATCTCGGCTTGACTCGCCCGGAGCAGCACACTTGTAATTTCACTCGTGTCGTTCAGCCGAAATCGGTAACGGCCGGGCACGGGGACGTGAAAGACAGACGAGGGGCGCACATGACCGAGCTGGTGCAGCAACTGCTGGTCGACGACGCGGACGAGGAACTCGGCTGGCAGGAGCGCGCGCTGTGCGCCCAGACCGACCCCGAGTCCTTCTTTCCCGAGAAGGGCGGCTCCACCAGAGAGGCCAAGAAGGTCTGCCTCGCCTGCGAGGTGCGCTCCGAGTGCCTCGAGTACGCCCTCGCCAACGACGAGCGGTTCGGGATCTGGGGCGGACTCTCCGAGCGGGAGCGCCGCCGCCTCAAGAAGGCCGCCGTCTGACCCGCGGGGGCTGCGGTCCGAACCGGTCGTCCACACAACGCACACATCCGAGCTGCGCGAACGGCCCGCCGCCCGTGGGTTATCCACAGGCGGCGGGCCGTCGACATGCCCAGCCGATAGTGTGGGCGCTCGTCCGAGACGCCTCGCCGCCACCAGCGGGCGCAGGAGTCCACCGCAGTCCATCGAACCGGGGCCCGTACCTCGATGTCCGTGCACAGCCACACGGCAGCCCAAGACACCGCTGCCACACCAGAGTTTCCGCGTCATGTGGTGACCGCGGTGCTCGTCTCCCACGACGGCGCCCGCTGGCTGCCCGACGCGCTCGCCGGGCTGCTCGGCCAGGAGCGCCCGGTCCAGTACGCCGTCGCGGCCGACACCGGCAGCGCGGACGACTCCGCCCAGCAGCTCACCGCCTCCCTCGGCGACGCGAACGTCCTGCACCTCGCCCGGCGCACCGGCTTCGGCCAGGCCGTCGAGGAGGCGAGTCGCACCGCGCCCGTCCTCACCCCGGACGAGCTGCCGTACCTGAAGCGGCCCAGCGGCTGGGATCCGGTCACCCGCCAGTGGCGCGACGACGCCTACGACATGCCCGAGCTGCCGCACGGCGAGCCCGTCCAGTGGCTGTGGCTGCTGCACGACGACTGCGCCCCGGAGCCCGACGCCCTGGCCCAGCTGCTCCGGGTCGTCGACAACGAGCTGGAGCTGGGCCGCGACGACGTGGCGGTCGTCGGCCCCAAGCTGCGCGGCTGGTACGACCGCCGGCAGCTCCTGGAGGTCGGCGTCACCATCGCCAACTCCGGCCGCCGCTGGACCGGCCTGGACCGCCGCGAGCAGGACCAGGGCCAGCACGACCACGTGCGGCCCGTGCTCTCCGTCTCCACCGCCGGCATGCTGATCCGCCGCGACGTCTTCGAGGAGCTCGGCGGCTTCGACCGCCGGCTGCCCCTGATGCGCGACGACGTCGACCTGTGCTGGCGCGCGCACAACGCCGGCCACCGCGTCCTGGTCGCCCCCGAGGCCGTCGTACGGCACGCCGAAGCCGCCTCCCGCGAGCGCCGCACCGTCGACTGCGCGGGCCGCACCGCCACCTCCCCGCACAAGGTGGACAAGGCAGGCGCCATCTACACCCTGCTGGTCAACGCCCGCACGGCCGTGCTGCCCTGGATCCTGCTCCGGCTGGTCCTCGGCACCCTGCTGCGCACCGTCGCCTACCTCGTCGGCAAGGTCCCCGGGCAGGCGCTCGACGAGATCCGCGGTCTCCTCGGCACCCTGCTGCGGCCCGAGCGGATCATCGCCGGGCGGCGCAGGCGCGGCCGCTCACAGCTCGACAAGGGTGAGCTGCGCCCCCTGTTCCCGCCGCCCGGCGCCACCGTCCGGGCCACCGTCGAACAGGTCGCGGGCAACTTCTTCGGAGCCGACGACGAGATCTCCGCGGCGGGCCGGCACGGCGGCGCGGTCGAGTCCGGGCCCGGCGGCGACGACGCCGACTTCCTGGAGATCGAGCAGTTCGCCCGCCTCAGGCGCATCGCCCGCAAACCGGGCCCGGTGCTCTTCCTGGTGCTGCTGCTGTTCTCGCTGGTCGCCTGCCGCGCCCTGCTCGGCTCCGGCGCCCTCTCGGGCGGCGCCCTGCTGCCCGTCCCGGGCACCGCGAGCGAGCTGTGGTCGCGGTACCTGGACGCCTGGCACGCGGTCGGCGCCGGCGGTACCCCCGCCGCGCCGCCGTACCTCGCGATCATCGCCTCGTTCGCGTCACTGCTGTTCGGCTCGACGGGGCTCGCGGTCACCGTGCTCCTGGTCGCCTCGGTGCCGCTGGCCGGGTTCACCGCCTACTTCGCCTCCCGCCCGCTGGTCACCTCGCGCCTGCTGCGCGCCTGGGCGGCCATCGCCTACGCCTTCCTGCCCGCCGCCACCGGCGCCCTCGCGGGCGGCCGCATCGGCACCGCCGTCCTCGCCGTCCTGCTGCCGCTGATCGCACGCGCGGGCATCGCGGCCAGCGGCCTCACCCACTCCTCCGGGGCCCGTGGTAGCTGGCGCGCCACCTGGGCGTACGCACTGCTGCTGACCGTCACCACCGCGTTCACGCCGATCGTCTGGCCGATCGCCCTGGTCCTCGGCCTCGCCGTGCTCGCGGTGCGCCGCTCCGACCTGGTCGCCTCCGGGCTGCGGCTGCTGGCCCAGCTCGGCACCCCGCTGCTGGTCCTCGCCCCCTGGTCGCTGACCCTGCTGCCGTCCGGCTTCTTCCGCGAGGCCGGCCTGGAGTACGGCTCCTCGGCCGCCTCCGCCCTGGACCTGCTCGGCGCCAGCCCGGGCGGCCCCGGCACCGTCGACGGGCTGCTGCTCATCGGCGTCGTCCTGGCCGCGCTCGCCGCCCTGCTGCGCTCCGAGCGCCAGTCGGCGGTCCGCACCGCCTGGGCGGTCGCCCTGGTCGGCCTGGTCTTCGCGGTCCTGTCCAACAAGTCCGCCTGGGCGGGTCCCGCGACCCTCGTCTACGGCATCGCGATCCTGGCCGCCGCCGCACTCGGCGCCGACGGGGCACGCTCGCGGGTCGCCGAGCAGAGCTTCGGCTGGCGCCAGCCGGTCGCCGCCCTGATCGCCTTCGCCGCCGCCGCGGGCCCGCTGCTGCTCGCCGCGGGCTGGATGATCGCGGGCGCCGACGGCCCGGTCGAGCGCCGCGACCCCACCCAGGTGCCCGCCTTCGTCGCCGAGGACAGCTCCACCACCGACCAGGTCCGCACCCTCGTCCTCGACAGCGACAGCACCGCGCGCGTGACCTACATGCTGGTACGCGGCTCCGGCGCCCGCATGGGCGACGCCGAGGTGGCCGCCGCCGACGGCGAGAACGCCAAGCTCGACAAGGTCGTCGCCAACCTGGTCGCCGGCTCCGGAGCCGACCAGGCCGAGCAGCTCGGCGGGTTCGCGGTGCGCTACGTCCAGGTCCACAAGGGCGCGCCGCGCGACATCACGCGCGTGCTCGACGCCACGCCCGGCCTGTCCCGGCTCAGCCAGCAGGACGGCAGCGCCCTGTGGCGCGTCGACCAGCAGGTCTCCCGCGCGACGATCGTGCCGGCCGGCGGCTCAGGTACCGCCGTCTCCGTGGCCGCCGGACCCGTCGACATCCACACCACCGTCCCGGCCGGCGCCGACGGTCGCGTCCTGCGCCTGGCCGACTCGGCCTCCCCGGACTGGACGGCGACCCTGGACGGCAAGCCGCTGACCCGCACCACCGTCGACGGGTGGGCGCAGGGCTTCGAACTCCCCGCCGCAGGCGGGAAGCTGGACGTCGGCTACGACACCCCGTTCACCCACACCCTGTGGCTGTGGGCCCAGGGCGCGCTCGCCGTCGTCCTGGTCGTCCTCGCCCTGCCCGGCCGCCGCCGCGACGTCGACGACGACCTCCCCGAGGAGCAGCCGATCCCCGCCCAGGCCACCGACGGCGAGGGCCGCCGCGCCCGCCGCCTGCGCGCCCAGGCGGAGGCCGAGGAGGAGTTCCAGGAGACGTCGGAGGCCCAGGAGTTCCCGGAGACCCCGGAGGACACCGGCTTCCCGACGGCCCCGGCGGAGGAGACCCAGGCCGCCGTCCCGCACCAGCAGTCCTACGACGAGTGGGATCCGGCGTCCTACCCGCAGGCCGACGGCTACGACACCGGTTACGCCGACCAGTACCAGGGCGCCGGCACCGGCCAGTACCAGACCGGCGGCTACGACCAGCAGACCTACGACCCCTACCAGACCGGCCAGTACGACCCGTACGCCTACGGCGGCCAGCAGGGGCAGGGGGCGTACGACCCGACGTACCAGCAGGGCTACGACCCGGCCTACGACCCGGCCGCCCAGCACCACCACGGCACCGGCGGCGAGCACCACGACGGGAGCCAGCAGTGAACCGCACCACCCTGTCCCTGCTCGCCGGTACGGCCGCCCTCGCGGCGGTCACCGGGTTCGCCGAGCTCAGCGCGCCGGCCACCGCCCCCGCGCACACTGCCGAGGCGGCCGCCCAGCTGCCCGTGGAGCGCTCCACGCTGCTGTGTCCGGCGCCCAGCCTGTCCGACATCGCGGAGACCTCGTACACGTCGTTCACGCCCGTCACCAAGGGCACCACGAGTGACGGCAAGGCGGCCCTCCAGGCCGCCACCGAGCAGTCGGCGGACGGGACGGGCAGCGGCGGCGGCAAGAAGAAGGCCGCCAAGCCCGTCCTCACCCCCAAGACGCCCGGCACGCCGGCCACCGCGGACACCTCCGGCGCCGACGGGCCCGCCTACGTCGGCACCGCCGAGGGCAAGTACGCCCCCGGCTGGACGGTCCAGGAGACCACCGAGGTCGCCGCGGGCACCGGACGCGGCCTCCAGGGGGTCACCTGCACGGCGGCCGACACCGACTTCTGGTTCCCCGGCGCCAGCACCGCCGCGAGCCGCACCGACTACGTGCACCTCACCAACCCCGACGACAGCGCAGCCGTGGTCGACGTCGAGCTGTACGGCAAGGACGGCCGGCTCAAGTCCTCGGTGGGGGAGGGCATCACGGTCCAGCCGCACGCCAGCGAGCCGGTCCTGCTGTCCACGCTCACCGACGAGCGCCAGACCGATCTGACCGTGCACGTGAGCGTGCGCAGCGGCCGGGTCGGCGCGAGCGTGCAGGCCCTGGACGACAAGACCGGCGGTGACTGGCTGGCCGCAGCCGCCGACCCGTCCGGCAGCCTGGTGCTGCCCGGCATCCCCAAGGACGCCACCGACGTCCGGCTGATCGCCTTCACCACCGGCGACAACGACGCGGACCTGAAGGTGCGCCTGGCCTCCCCGGACGGCACGATCACCCCGGCCGGCAACGAGACCCTGCACGTCAAGGCGGGCATGACCACCGCGACCGACCTCCGGGACGTCACGCGCGGCGAGGCGGGCTCGCTGGTCCTCACCCCCTCCGACCAGTCCGTCCCGGTGGTGGCCGCCCTGCGCGTCACCCGCGGCAAGGGCAGCAACCAGGAGACCGCGTACATCCCGGCGACCGCACCGGTCGGCACGCGCGCGACGTCCGCCGACAACAGCGGCAAGGGCACCACCCTCTCCCTGACCGCGCCCACCGCGACCGCCCAGGTCAAGGTCACGGCGTCGGCGGGCAGCGGCGGCGGCACGGCGGTGTCCAAGACGTTCACGATCAAGTCCGGCACCACCCAGAACGTCGACGCCCCGGTCCCGTCCGGGCTGAAGGGCACCTACGCGCTGACCGTGGAGACGGTCTCCGGCGGCCCGGTCTACGGCGCCCGCACCCTGGCGGCCACCGAGGACGGCGTCCCGGGCTTCACGATCCAGACCCTCCCGGACGACCGCGGCACGGTGGCCGTACCGGAGGCGGACCAGGACGTGGCGGTGCTGCAGAAGTAGGCGCGCGCCGGGGGGAGGGGGCGGGTCGCCGCCGGGGGCTCAGTCCTCGCCGTAACGGGGGTCGACGGTCTCCGGGGTGAGGCCGAGCAACTCGGCGACCTGCTCCACGACGACCTCGTGCACCAGCGCGGCCCGCTCGTCGCGCCCCTTGGTGCGGATCTCGACCGGCCGCCGGTAGACGACCACGCGGGCCCGGCGTCCCTCGCGCGCGGGAATGATGCCGCCGAGCGGCACCGCCTCGTCGTCCCAGCTCTCGCCGTGCCGGTCCTGCAGCCGGGGCACCTCGAGCACGAGGAAATCGATGTCGGCGAGCTGCGGCCAGCGCCGCTCAAGGCGCTCCACGGAGTCCTGCACCAGATCCGCGAACACGTCGGCACGGCTCGCGGCCAGCGGCACCTGAGGGGGTGCGATCGGTCCGCGCATGCCCCGCCCGTGGCGGTCGCGTCGACGAGGCCCGGGGCCGGCGGCACGGGGCGGTACACGGTTGTCCATCACTGGTGAAGCGTAGTCCTCGCGGGCTCCGGCCGCGCCGCTCCACGCATCGGCACCGCCCGGGACGGCATGTCACAGGATGACCATTCCGGCCAAGGTTGGGCTCGTTTCCGTATCTCCACGAGACCGGCGAACTCAAGGCAATTGACGGTGTTCGTACCGACTCGTGACCGGATGAGGCACCGTCCGCGCCCCCCGGACGATCCGTTCCACGCAGGTCAGCAGGGCGTGTCGGAAGGGGTGTGTGGGGCGTTTCACAGTACGACACGGTGGAGTGACCTGGGGGAGAGTCGTCGCGGCCCGCTCAAGAGTGCGGTACCGTCCAACGTCGTGAGCCCTGTACGTCGCTGTTCGCGAACCGCCTGCGGCCGACCCGCCGTCGCGACGCTGACGTACGTCTACGCCGACTCGACCGCGGTCCTCGGCCCGCTCGCCACCTACGCCGAACCCCACTGCTACGACCTGTGCGCCGAGCACTCCGAGCGCCTCACCGCGCCGCGCGGCTGGGAGGTCGTCCGGCTCCTCGACAGCTCGGCTCCCGCCCGTCCGAGCGGCGACGACCTGGAAGCGCTGGCGAACGCGGTGCGCGAGGCCGCCCGCCCCCAGGAGCGGGCGGCCGAGGCGGGCGGCGGCCGCGGCGCGGACCCGATGGAGGTCGCCCGGCGCGGCCACCTGCGGGTGCTGCGGTCACCGGACAACTGACGCACGCTTTCCGGCCGTTGCCCGCCCTGCGGGCGCATTTCGCGGAGCATGCCCATTGACGCGCGCTTGTCGCGGACACGACCATTCCGGATGACCGTCGGCGGGAAATCGCTTTCCGCATGCCGGAATCCGGGGAGGCGCCCGTGTACGTCCAGGTACTGGAACCCGTCGCCGACTCGCTCGGCCTGTCCGCCCTCGTCGCCGGCCTGCCGCTGCTGACCGTCCTGATCCTGCTCGGCGGGGTCCGCACGAAAGCCCATCTGGCGGGCCTGAGCGGCCTTCTCGTCGCCGTACTCGTCGCTCGGCTCGCCTACCGCATGCCGCTCGGCCAGGCCGCCTCCAGCGCCGTCCAGGGCGCCGCGTTCGGCCTGTTCCCGATCCTGTGGATCGTCGTCAACGCCCTGTGGGTGTACCGCATGACGGTCCGTACCCGGCACTTCGACGTCCTGCGCCGCTCGTTCGGGCGGCTCTCCGACGACCCGCGCATCCAGGCCCTCGTGGTCGCCTTCTGCTTCGGCGCCCTCCTGGAGGCGCTGGCCGGATTCGGCGCCCCGGTCGCGATCTGCTCGGTGATGCTCGTCGCGCTCGGTTTCGACCCGGTCCGCGCGGCCGTCGTCGCCCTCGTCGCCAACACCGCACCGGTGGCCTTCGGCGCGATGGGCACTCCGGTGGTGACGCTCGCTCAGGTCACCGGCCTGCCACTGGACTCGGTCGCCTCCGTCGTCGGTCGCCAGACCCCGCTCCTCGCCCTGGTGGTGCCCCTCGTGCTGGTCGGCCTGGTCGACGGCGCACGCGGGCTCCGCGAGACCTGGGTTCCGGCCCTGGCCTGCGGAGTCGCCTTCGCCGCCGCCCAGTTCGCGGTCTCCAACCACGTCTCCGCCCAACTCGCCGACATCTGCGCCGCCCTGGCCGGCGCGGCCGCCCTGCTCGCCGTACCGCACGCGCGCGTGCCCGCGGCCGAGGAGGTCCGCGCGGCCGTCCTCACGGGCGCCCGCAGCGAGGACCTGGACGAGCGCGACGAACGGCCCCGCGTCCTGCGCGCCTACGCCCCGTACGCCCTGATCATCGCCGTCTTCTCGATCGCCCAGATCCCGCCGGTCAAGGACTGGTTGGCGAAGGCGAACCAGGTCTACGACTGGCCGTTCCTGGACGTCGTCAACCCGAAGGGCGAACCGGTCGGAGGAAATCTCTTCACCTGGCCGGTCGTCGCCACGGGCGGCACGCTGGTCCTGTTCGCCGGTGTCGCCACGGCGGCCGTCCTGCGCGTGCACGCGCGCGTGGCGGTCGCGGAATGGGCGGCGACCGTACGCGAGTTGCGGTTCGCGATCCTCACCGTGACGTCCGTCCTCGCCCTCGCCTACGTCATGAACCTCTCCGGACAGGCGGCGACGATCGGCCACTTCGTGGCGGCGGCGGGCGCGGGCCTGGCCTTCCTCTCCCCGGTCCTCGGCTGGTTCGGTGTCGCCGTCTCCGGCTCCGACACCTCGGCCAACGCGCTCTTCGGCGCCCTCCAGGTCAGCGCCGCCCACGAGTCGGGCCTCTCGCCCGAACTCCTGGCGGCCGCCAACAGCTCCGGCGGCGTGCTCGGCAAGATGGTCTCCCCGCAGAACCTCACGATCGCCTGCGCGGCGGTGGGCCTGGCGGGCCGGGAGGGCGACCTGCTGCGCCGGGTGCTGCCGTGGAGCCTCGGGCTGCTGCTGGTGATGTGCCTGATCGTGGTGGCGCAGAGCGGGCCGGTGCTGGGCTGGATGCTGCCGTGAGCGGGGACGGTGCGGGGGACCGGGACCGGCTGCGATCGACTGGGCGCCGGCTGCGACCGACCGGGACCGTTACCGATGGGATCCGCACCGGATCACCTACCGATGGGATCCGCACCGGATCACCGCAGATCACAGCCGGGTGTCCGCGACGGACCCGCTGGGGGAGCCGATGCCTGACCCGCACCCGCGACAGGTAGTTTGGGGCGACCAAAAGTATCCAGGAGGGTTGGCCTGTGGCCGCTGCAGCTGATCTGTCGCAGATCGTGAAGGCGTACGACGTACGCGGAGTGGTTCCGGACCAGTGGGACGAGACGCTCGCCGAACTGTTCGGTGCCGCGTTCGTCCAGGTGACCGGTGCCGCCGCGATCGTCGTCGGCCACGACATGCGGCCCTCCTCGCCCGGCCTGTCGCGCGCCTTCGCGCGCGGTGCGGCGGCCCGGGGCGTCGACGTCACCGAGATCGGGCTGTGCTCGACCGACCAGCTGTACTACGCCTCGGGCGCCCTCGGCCTGCCCGGCGCGATGTTCACGGCCTCGCACAACCCCGCGCAGTACAACGGCATCAAGATGTGCCGCGCGGGAGCCGCGCCGGTGGGCCAGGACACGGGCCTGGCGGAGATCCGGGAACTGGCCGAGCGCTGGTCGCGGGAGGGCGCCCCCGAGCCGGCCGCCACGCCGGGAACCATCACCTCCCGCGAGACGTTGTCGGACTACGCGGCCCACCTGCTCTCACTCGTCGACCTGAGCTCCGTCCGCCCGCTGAAGGTCGTGGTCGACGCGGGCAACGGCATGGGCGGCCACACGGTCCCGACGGTCTTCGAGGGCCTGCCGCTGACCCTCGTCCCGATGTACTTCGAGCTGGACGGCACCTTCCCGAACCACGAGGCCAACCCGCTCGACCCCGCCAACATCGTGGACCTCCAGCAGCGCGTGCGAGCCGAGTCGGCCGACCTCGGCCTGGCCTTCGACGGCGACGCGGACCGCTGCTTCGTCGTGGACGAGCGCGGCGAGCCGGTCTCCCCCTCGGCGATCACGGCCCTGGTGGCCGCACGGGAGCTGGCGAAGAACGGCGGCAAGGGCACGGTCATCCACAACCTGATCACGTCCTGGACCGTCCCCGAGGTGGTCCGGGAGAACGGCGGCACGCCCGTCCGCACGCGCGTCGGCCACTCCTTCATCAAGGCCGAGATGGCGAGGTCCGGCGCGATCTTCGGCGGCGAGCACTCGGCCCACTACTACTTCAAGGACTTCTGGAACGCCGACACGGGCATGCTGGCGGCCCTGCACGTCCTCGCCGCCCTCGGCGGCCAGCCCGGCCCCCTCTCCGCCCTCGTCGCCCAGTACGACCGCTACACCGGCTCCGGCGAGATCAACTCCACGGTCGCCGACCAGCAGGCCAGCCTCGCCGCGATCCGCGCGGCCTACGGCGGCCGCGACGACGTCACCCTCGACGACCTCGACGGCCTCACCGTCACCGCCACCGACTGGTGGTTCAACGTCCGCCCCTCCAACACGGAGCCGCTGCTCCGCCTCAACGCGGAGGCACGGGACGAGGCGACGATGACAAAGGTGCGCGACGAGGTACTGGCCATCATCAGGGCCTGACCGGACTCGTCGCCCACGGGCGCGGGGCCCGACCGGGTTCCTCGCCCATGGGCGTGCGCCGAGCTGTCCGCCCCGTAAGGGGGGACGGGGAACTGCGCGACCAGCCACAACGGTGCCGCGGACGGCAGACGCCACACCGCGGCACCCCCGGCCTCCGAACCACCCCCGCACCCCGCGCCCTCTCCACCGGCCGAGCCGCCCCCGGCGCACGCTTCTCGGTCGTCCGAGTCGGGTGCTGGGTGGGCGAAGGTTCCGGGGACCAGGGGGCGGAGTCACCTGGGCGGTCCCCCGGCCGACGGCCGCCCGGCACCCGTGGCCAGCCCAACCCACCCCACCGGCGGTAACCTGACCGCACGCGAACATCCACCCCGAAGGGAACCCGCATGCCGCTCGAAGCCGGCCTCCTGGAGATCCTCGCCTGCCCGGCCTGCCACGCCACCCTCAAGGAGCAGGACTCCGAGCTGATCTGCACCGGCCAGGACTGCGGCCTGGCGTACCCGGTCCGCGACGGCATCCCCGTCCTCCTCGTCGACGAGGCCCGCCGCCCGGCGTAAGGGGCGGACCCCACAACCGCGAAACATCAGGACCCCGGCAACCGGAGGCCGCTCCATGCTCGACGAAACGCTGCTCGACACCCCGGAGGCCCTCGCGGAGGCCGACCGCCGAGGTCTGCTGCGTGGCGCAGCCGAGGCCGGCGCCCGCGTCCGCACCGCCGCCCGGCTCGCCACCGAGGCCGGTGTCCAGGAGCTGAAACCGGACGGCCGCCCCCGCGCCGTCCTGATCGCGGGCCCCGGCGTCGCCGCCACCCACGCCGCCGACCTCCTCGGCACGCTGGCCGGCCCCGGCAGCCCCGTCATCCGCCTCGCACCCACCGGCGTCGCCCCGGCCGCCGGCGCCCTGCGCTGGGAACTCCCCGGCTGGCCCGGCTCCGTCGACCTGCTGCTGATCGCCACCCCGGACGGCACCGAACCCAGCCTCTCCCTCCTCGCCGACCAGGCCTACCGACGCGGCTGCTCGGTCGCCGCCGTCGCTCCGGCCGACACACCGCTCGCCGAGGCGGTGGCCGGCGCCCACGGCCTGTTCATGCCGATGGCGACGGCCCCGTACGACCACGACGAACCGCTCGCCGGCTCCTCTCCGGGCGTCCTGTGGGCACTGCTCACCCCGCTGCTCACGCTCCTCGACCGCGTCGGCCTGGTCACCGCCCCGCCGGACGCCCTGGAGAAGGTCGCCGACCGCCTCGACCACATCGCCGAACGCTGCGGCCCGGCCATCGTGACCGACAGCAACCCGGCCAAGACCCTCGCCGTGGAACTCGCCGACGCGCTCCCCGTGGTCTGGACCGAGGGCGACTCGGCAGGCCCGGCCGGCCGCCGCTTCGCCGCCGCCCTCGCCGAGCTGGCCGGCCGCCCCGCCCTGGTCGCCGAACTCCCCGAAGCCCTGGCCGTCCACACCGCCCTGCTCGCCGGGCCACTCGCCGCCAGCGCCGACCCCGACGACTTCTTCCGCGACCGCGTGGACGAGCCGCCGGCGCTGCACGCGCGCGTGGTGCTGCTCCGTGACCGACCCATCGGCGGCCTCACCGCCGCACCCGCCGCCCGCGACCTCGCCCTCAGCCACGACACCCCCATCAGCGAGCTGGAACCCGGGGCGGGCGACGAGCTGGAGACCCTGGCGGAACTGATCGCCGTCACGGATTTCGCCGCCGTTTACCTGACGCTCGCTTCGGGGGCCTGAAGTGGACACCGGCACCGGACCCGCCGCACGAAGGACGAGCTGAGGGCCGTACCGAAGGCGAACCGGTGGCGAACACGCGGTGAACACGTGAGCCGTGCCACACCGTTGCCCACGTTCACCCCGCCCGCAGAGAGAACGCCCAGAGAGAACGCCCAGAGAGAAGCCATGGATCTCCTCGACAACACCGTCCGCCCCTACGCCTGGGGTTCCCCGACCGCCATCCCGCAGCTGCTCGGGGTCGAGCCGAGCGGCGAGCCGCAGGCGGAGATGTGGATGGGCGCGCACCCGGGTGCCCCCTCGCGCACCGCGCGCGGCACCCTCGTCGAGGTCATCGACGCCGACCCGAAGGCCGAACTGGGCGAGGAGGCGGTGGCCAGGTTCGGCCCGCGACTGCCCTTCCTGCTCAAGATCCTCGCCGCCGGCGCCCCGCTCTCCCTCCAGGTGCACCCCGACCTGGAACAGGCCAGGGAAGGCTTCGAGGACGAGGAGCGGCGCGGCATCCCGATCGACGCCCCGGACCGCAACTACAAGGACGCCAACCACAAGCCCGAACTGATCTGCGCGCTCACCGAGTTCGACGGCCTGTGCGGCTTCCGTGCCCCGGAGCGGACGGCCGAACTCCTAGACGGCCTCGGCGTCGACTCCCTCAAGCCGTACGTCGACCTGCTGCGCGCCCACCCCGAGGAAGCGGCCCTGCGCGAGGTCCTCACCGCGATCCTGACCGCCGACCGCGAGGAGATGGCCCGTACGGTCGCCGAGGCCACGGCCGCCTGCACCCGCCTGGGCGGCGACTACCTGCCCTACGCCGACATCGCCCACCACTACCCGGGCGACCCCGGCGTGATCGCCGCCATGCTCCTCAACCACGTCCGCCTGCAGCCCGGTGAGGCCCTCTTCCTCGGCGCCGGCATCCCGCACGCCTACCTCAACGGTCTCGGCGTCGAGATCATGGCCAACTCCGACAACGTCCTGCGCTGCGGCCTGACCCCCAAGCACGTCGACGTCCCCGAACTCCTGCGCATCGTCCGCTTCGAGGCGGGCGACGCCGGCGTGCTGCGTCCCGAGGCGGCCCCGGACGGCGAGGAGGTCTACGAGACGCCGATCGACGAGTTCCGGCTCTCCCGGTACGTCCTCCCCGAGGGCACCGAGGCCCACGACCTGACCCTGCCCACCCCGCAGATCCTGCTCTGCACGGCCGGTGCGGTACGCGTCGGCGAGTACGACCTGGCCCCCGGCCGTTCGGTGTTCGTCCCGGCGGCCGAGAAGGCGGAGGTGTCGGGCGCGGGCACGGTGTTCCGTGCCACGGTGGTCGTCTGAGGGCGTCCGTGTCCCCCGTTGCGGGGGCTGCAAGAATGACCCACCGGCAAAGCACGGGCAAAGACGGGTCCCGGTGCTCGTCTTCACCGGTGAAGACGAGCACCGGTGAAGACGAGAACGAGAAGGGGCAACGCGAACTCATGAGCGCGTCAGGCGGCACCAGGGCGATCGTGGCGGCACTCGGCGCCAACCTCGCGATCGCGGCATCGAAGTTCGTGGCGTTCGCGTTCAGCGGCTCCTCGTCGATGCTCGCCGAGGGCGTCCACTCGCTCGCCGACTCCGGCAACCAGTTCCTGCTGCTCATCGGCGGCAAGAAGGCCCAGCGGGAGGCGACCCCGCAACACCCCTTCGGCTACGGCCGCGAGCGGTACATCTACGCCTTCCTCGTCTCCATCGTGCTCTTCTCGGTCGGCGGCATGTTCGCCATCTACGAGGGCTACGAGAAGATCAGCCACCCGCACGAGGTCGAGCACTGGTACTGGCCGGTGGGCGTCCTCTTCTTCGCGGTCGTCGCCGAGGGCTTCTCCTTCAGGACGGCCATCAAGGAGTCCAACGAACTGCGCGGCAAGCTGTCCTGGTCGCAGTTCATCCGCCGCGCCAAGGCCCCCGAGCTGCCCGTCGTCCTCCTGGAGGACTTCGGCGCGCTCATCGGCCTGGTCCTCGCCCTCGGCGGCGTCGGCCTCGCCGTCCTCACCGGCGACGGTGTCTGGGACGGCATCGGCACCGTCTGTATCGGTGTCCTGCTCGTCCTGATCGCCCTCGTCCTGGCCGCCGAGACCAAGTCCCTCCTCCTCGGCGAGGCCGCCGGCGCCGAAGAGGTCAACAAGATCGAGGCCGCGATCGTCGACGGCGACACCGTCACCGGCATCATCCACATGCGCACGCTCCACCTCGGCCCCGAGGAACTCCTCGTCGCCGCAAAGATCGCCGTCCAGCACGACGACACCGCCGCCGAGGTCGCCAAGGCCATCAACGCCGCCGAGGTCCGCATCCGCACCGCGGTCCCCATCGCCCGCGTGATCTACCTGGAACCCGACATCTACAGCGAGGCGGAGGCCGCCAAGGGCCCCGACCCGGAAGCCACCCCGGGCGGCCCGACCCCGCACCCCGCCGGCCACTGATCCCCTCGAACGGCGTGATCTGTTCGGAGGCGGACTGGGGGCGGCCCGCTCCTCCGGTGTAGCTTGGGACGGAGCCAGACGTCGCTGCTGATGGCGGTCGGGCGGTCCCGGACGGACCGTCCGAGGGAGAGAGGGCCTCCGACGGACTGCGCTGCGCGCACGCGGGCACGCCTGTGTCCTCTTCTCGGGCACCCGGTGTCCGCCGCCGCGCAGACCAGCCGTACCCACCCTCGACCCAACCCGAGGAGCAGCTCGCAATGACGACTGTCGACAACCGACAGGACTTCAAGGTCGCCGACCTCTCCCTGGCCGACTTCGGCCGCAAGGAGATCACCCTCGCCGAGCACGAGATGCCCGGCCTGATGTCGATCCGCAAGGAGTACGCCGAGACCCAGCCGCTGGCCGGCGCCCGCGTCACCGGCTCCCTGCACATGACCGTGCAGACCGCCGTCCTGATCGAGACTCTGGTCGCCCTGGGCGCGCAGGTCCGCTGGGCGTCCTGCAACATCTTCTCCACCCAGGACCACGCGGCCGCCGCCATCGCCGTCGGCCCGAACGGCACGCCCGACAACCCGCAGGGCGTCCCGGTCTTCGCCTGGAAGGGCGAGACCCTGGAGGAGTACTGGTGGTGCACCGAGCAGGCGCTGACCTGGCCGGACAGCCCCACCGGCGGCCCCAACATGATCCTCGACGACGGCGGTGACGCCACCCTCCTCGTCCACAAGGGCGTCGAGTACGAGAAGGACGGCAAGGTCCCCTCGGTCGACACCGCCGAGTCCGACGAGCACCGCGTCATCCTCGAACTCCTGCACCGCACCATCACGGACGGCTCGCAGAAGTGGACCCAGCTCGCCTCCGAGATCCGCGGCGTGACCGAGGAGACCACGACCGGCGTCCACCGCCTGTACGAGATGCAGCGCGACGGCGTCCTCCTGTTCCCGGCGATCAACGTCAACGACGCCGTCACCAAGTCGAAGTTCGACAACAAGTACGGCTGCCGCCACTCGCTGATCGACGGCATCAACCGCGCCACCGACGTCCTGATCGGCGGCAAGACCGCGGTCGTCTGCGGCTACGGCGACGTGGGCAAGGGCTGCGCGGAGTCCCTGCGCGGACAGGGCGCCCGCGTGATCATCACCGAGATCGACCCGATCTGCGCCCTCCAGGCCGCGATGGACGGTTTCCAGGTCACGACCCTCGACGAGGTCATCGACAAGGCCGACATCTTCGTCACCACGACCGGCAACAAGGACATCATCATGGCCTCGGACATGGCCAAGATGAAGCACCAGGCGATCGTCGGCAACATCGGCCACTTCGACAACGAGATCGACATGGCCGGCCTCGCCAAGATCCCCGGCATCGTCAAGGACGAGGTCAAGCCGCAGGTCCACACCTGGAAGTTCCCCGACGGCAAGGTGATCATCGTCCTCTCCGAGGGCCGCCTGCTGAACCTGGGCAACGCCACCGGCCACCCCTCGTTCGTGATGTCCAACTCCTTCGCGGACCAGACCCTGGCCCAGATCGAGCTGTTCACCAAGCCCGACGAGTACCCGGTCGGCGTCTACACGCTGCCCAAGCACCTCGACGAGAAGGTCGCCCGCCTGCACCTGGACTCGCTCGGCGTGAAGCTCACGACGCTGCGCCCCGAGCAGGCCGCGTACATCGGCGTGAAGGTCGAGGGTCCGTACAAGTCGGACCACTACCGCTACTGAGTCCGGGACCCGCCCACCGGGAAGCGCACCCGTGCACCGACGCGCTCTCCCGGCGGCAGGTCCTCCGGTCCGCCGAGGCAGGCCCCCGCACCCCCGTGCCGGGGGCCTGCCCCTTTGGCCCGTCGACCGCCCGCGCGGCCGTACCGCAGGTCCGAGGGCCGGACCCACGCCCCGTCAAGCCCCAGGACCCCCATGCCCCGCGGCCGCTATTCGCTCCACGATCCGCACGATCACACTCCCCTCGGCGAAGAACACTTCCAGTGCGCCCCCGGCCCCTCCGGCTGGCGTTATGTCTCCCAAGTGACCACCCCCTCCGGTGACCACGGCGGCTCCGTCGATCTCGCCCTCGACGAACTCGGCCGCCCCATCCGCCTGGAACTCCACGCCGGAGGCTGGCAGGTCCGCGCCGCCGCCCTCGACGGCGTCACCTGGGTCCGTACGGACCCCACCGGCACCCATGCCACCGAAGGCAATGTGCGCGCCCACGCCTTCACCGGCACGTCCCCCGCGTTCCTCGTCGCCACCGCCCGCCTCCTGCGCCTCACCCCCTCCGCCGCCGCGACCCGCGTACGCCTCGTGGCCTTCACGGACCCGGTCCTCGCCCCACGCACCGTGGACCAGTCCTGGGCCCTGCTGAGAAGCGAAGCACACGCCACTGACAACGGCCCGCTGACCGTGGACGAATACCAGGTCACAGCTCTGGACACCGGAGAACAGCACCCCGTGCACCTCGCCGGTGACGTGGTCCTGGCAGCCCCCGGAATCGAGTTGGAGGACCTGCGGTCACCGCCGTCGTTCTCCGCCGGCCCCGAGGACTGAGCAGCAGATCCGACGGGCCGGGCGGGGCCGCGCCTAGGCCGGCGGCACGAACCCGGTGGCCGGCCGCTCGGCCGTCGTCGCCGCAGGAGCCACGGGCGCGGCCGCCGGCCGGGTGACAGGCGCGGCAGGCATGGCTGCGGGTACGTGCGGCGGTGCGGGGGCGGAGGACGTGCCGGGTACCGGGGGCGCGTAGGCGTTGGGCACCGGAGGCGCGTACGCGCCGGGGACGCCGGTGGACGCAGAGGTATGGTCGGCGAACGCCCGCCGGGCTTCACGGGCCTGCCGCTCCTGCACCACCGCCGCCAGGTACGCGGCCGGCGGAATGTCCGTCGGCGCCGGAGCACCCGTGCGCGTCGCGAGATCCCCCGCGAGTCGCGCGGCCATCGCCCACGAGACCTGCGGGTCGAGCTGCTGCATCCGCGTCAGGTACTGCCGGACGGCGAGCCACAGCGCGTCCGGAACGGCCGACAGGTCCAGCTCGGCGAAGCGACCCGCCAGCCAGGGCGGAGGAGGCGGCACGAAACGGGTCTGCCCGACGGGCACCCGCTCCCGCACGACCAGAGTCCCCGCGAACACGTCCCCCAGCCGCCGGCCGCGAGCCGAGACCAGCGAGGCGATACAGGCCACGACCCCGAACGTCGCCAGGATCTCGACCACGCCGAGAGCGCCGCGCACCAGTGCGTGCCGGAACCGGATGGGCCCGCCGTCATCCCGCACTACCCGCAGCCCGCAGGCCAGCTTCCCGAGTGATCGCCCATGGCTCAGCGTCTCCACCGCGATCGGCGCACCGACCAGCACCAGCAGGAAGGTCGCGATCGCCAGGGCGACCTGCGCGGCGTCGTCGAGCGAAGCCGTGGCCGCCGCCAGACCGATCGACACCCCGATGTAGACCGTGAAGGCCACGATCAGGTCGAGCAGTACGGCGAGTGCCCTGCTGGGCAGCCTCGCGGGACGCAGCTCGAGCGCCACCGCCTCACCCGTCACCAGCTCACTCACGCCCGCCGCCTTCCCCTGGTCTGCCCTGTACAGCGCAAGTCTGCCAAGCTGAAGGCGCACCGCGCCGCAGTACGACAAGCTGACAGCTGCGACATGGCTACGAGACATCGCTACGAGACACCGCCACGACAGGCAGTCGACGACCAGCCGAGGAGCAGGCAGACCCGATGGACCTCGACGTCTTCGTCTCCGCACACCGAGCAGAGTGGGACCGTCTCGACGCGCTTCTCCGCCGCCAGCGGCGCCTCAACGGAGCAGAGGCCGACGAACTCGTCGTGCTCTACCAGCGCACCGCCACACACCTCTCCCTGATCCAGTCCAGCGCTCCCGATCCACAGCTCACCGGACGCCTCAGCCAACTCGTGGCACGCGCGCGCAGTGCCGTGACGGGGACCCGCCGTGCATCCTGGCGCGATGTCGCCCGCTTCCTCGGGCAGGGATTCCCGGCGGCCGTCTACCGCTCCCGCCACTGGTGGGTGCCCACCGCGCTCATATCCACCGCCATCGCGATCGCACTTGGCTGGTGGATCGGCACCCACCCGGACGTGCAGTCGACCATCGCGGCTCCCGGCCAGCTCCGCGAGCTGACCCGCCCCGGCGGCGAGTACGAGACGTACTACTCCAGCCATCCCGCGGCCTCCTTCGCGGCCCAGGTGTGGACCAACAACGCCAGGGCCGCCGCGATGTGCCTGGTCCTGGGCGTCTTTCTCGGCCTCCCGGTTCTCTGGATCCTCTTCGAGAACATGCTGAACCTGGGCGTCGGCTTCGGGCTGATGTCCTCGGCCGGCCGCCTCGACACGTTCCTGGGCCTGGTCCTGCCGCACGGGCTGCTGGAACTCACCGCGGTCTTCGTGGCCGCGGGAACCGGACTCCGTCTCGGCTGGACCCTCATAGACCCGGGACCGCGCAGCCGCCGCACGGCCCTGGCCGAAGAGGGCCGCGCCGCCGTGGCCATGGCCATCGGGCTGGCTCTCGTCCTGTTCGTCTCCGGGGCCATCGAAGGCTTCGTCACCCCCTCCGGCCTGCCGACCTGGGCGCGCATAGGCATCGGAGTCGTGGCTGAGCTGGCCTTCCTGGCCTACGTCTTCGTCCTCGGCGGCCGAGCCGCCCGGGCCGGCGAGACAGGTGACGTCGAGGAGGCCGAGCGCAGCGCGCTCGTCCCCACGGCCGCCTGATGTGCGGAGACCTCCCGTGAGCTGCTAGTCTCCTCTTCGCCCCGGAAGACCCGTTGACACGGGTGGGACGGGGAGGTAGATTCAAACAGTTGCCTAGAACTGGACAGGTTCGGGGCTGATCGTTAGAATCGATCTTGCTTCACAACGGAGAGCTCTCTCCGAGACATTGAAGCCACCTCCGATTTACTCAGTAACGAATGGCCGGTCAGACCGGCCGAGAACTTCTGATAAAGTCGGACTCGCCGAAAGAGAGCCGAAAGGCAATCGATAAGGCAAAGGCCCTCCAACGGCCACCGGAAATGAATTCCGACCGGGAACGGAACGGAAAAAGGATCTGGTAAGGTTGGAAACACCGAAGGGAAGCCCGGAGGAAAGCCCGAGAGGGTGAGTACAAAGGAAGCGACCGTTCCTTGAGAACTCAACAGCGTGCCAAAAGTCAA
>NZ_JBFBJI010000041.1:0-79169 GCF_040702065.1 Streptomyces sp. NPDC086777
GTCGGAGACGCGGAACAAGCGGCGCAGAGTGCTGTTCATCGGCGGTGGCGTGGTCGCCACGCTGGCGATCGGCACCGCCGTCGCGATGGCCGTGGTGTCCGCCAACGGTGACAACAAGGCCTCCGGCACGCCCACGAACCTGCCGGCCAGTGCCTCGCTGCCCAGCGACACGGCCGGCGCGGTGCCGTCCTTCGCTCCGACCAGCGCGCCGCCGCCGCTGGACCCGGAGGAGTTCATATCGAGCGTGCAGAAGGACACGGCCCCGCTGAGCGCCGCGACCCTCTTCCCGGGCACCCAGCTGACCATGGGCGAGACGGTCTACAAGAAGGGCGCCACGGCCGACACGAAGAAGTGCGCCACGGCCGCCAAGGGCTCCCTCCCGACCGTCCTCGACAAGGACGGCTGCACCCGTCTGCTGCGGGTCACCTACGTCAAGGACGGCGTCGCGGTCACGGTCGGCGTGGCGGTGTTCAACACCGAGGCGCAGGCCGGCAAGGCCAAGACCGACGCCGACAAGAAGGGCTTCGTGACCGCCCTGGGCGGCGCCGGCGTGAAGACCTTCTGCGACTCCGGCGTCTGCCGTACGACGACCAATTCGTACGGCCGCTACGCGTACTTCACCACCGCCGGTTTCCTGAACGGCAAGGACGTCACCACCAAGGACACCAAGGTCTTCCAGGCCGGCGACGACCTGGCGGAGTTCACCTTCCGCCAGATCCACCGCCGCGGCGAGGCCCAGGCCTCGGCAGCCGCCAACCGCTGACCTCGCCACGGGACGCGTGAGAGTCTCCCCGTACCTGACCGGTGATCGGGGACATCACCGGTCGTCGGGCCCTTGGCGTGGCCTACGGCGCGGGTCGCACCGCCGGCTCGTCCTTCACCGTCAAGGGTGTGGCGGGCGACACCTCGACCGTCGCCTGGCTCATCGTTCGAGCCCGCCTGGGCGTGCGGCGACGTGCCGTCCGTCGGCTGTGGCGCCGCCCCGGCTGGTCGCGCGGTTCCTTCCCCGGCCGTCGGCCGGCGGTACCCCCAGCGCCCCGGACGGGCCGCTGCCCGGGGCGGGGCAGAATGGTTTCGGCCAAGGGTGGGGCCGGTCGGGGAGAGAGACGGGGCGGGCGAGGTCATGCGCATGCGGGGACGGGTCGGGCTCATAGGGGCGGCTGCCGCCGGGCTGCTGGGTCCGCCGGCGGTGTGGTGGGCCCGGCGGGACGCCGAGGACGCCGCGCGCGCCCCCCGGCTCGTCCCGACCGACCTGCGCGACCGCGATCCCGAGGCGACGCCCGCCGCCCGCCGGGTCTACGCCCTGCTCGCCGGCCTGGAGAACCGGGCGCGGCGCGGCGAGCCGTCCCGGACGGTCATCGGCCAGCACGTGGAGTTGCAGAACGAGCGGTACAACCCGTCGTACGGCGACTACCGGGGCACGAAGCAGCCGGGCTACTACTACAAGAAGGTCCACGACATCACCGGCCGGCTGCCCGGCTTCGTGGAGCTGGACCTCGGTCCCGGATACGCGCAGCCGGGCTGGGCGGTGGGCACGGCACGCTCGTACAACAAGGCCTGGCCCGCCTGCCGCCCCTACTGGGGGTACACAGAGGACGCGGTGGACCTCGCCGTCGGCGTGTGGGCGGGGCTGCCCCGGGCGGCCGACGGCTCCTACCGGGCCTCCGGCCTGCATCGGGAGTGCGCGGCACACGCGGACGTGTCCCTGCCGCACAACGGGGGCAGGCCGGCCGGTCTGGTCGGCTTCTCCTTTCACCAGCCCTACCCGGGCAGCCCGGTCAAGGGCTTCGCCCAGACGCTGCATGCCAACTCCCCCGGCGCGAAGGACCCCGGCTGGTTCGGCCGGGTGGTCACCGAGGGCACCGCCGAGCACCAGGCCCTCCTGCACGACCTCGACTTCCTCGCGGACCACCTCGGCTACCTCGCCGGCCAGGGAGTGCCGGTGCTGCTGCGGCCGTACCACGAGATGAACGCGGCCCCGGGCCACGGTTTCTGGTGGGCAGGGCAGGATCCGTCCACGTACCGAAGGCTGTGGCGGCTGACGTACGACTACCTGGTGAACCGGCGCGGGCTGCACAGCCTGCTCTTCGTGTGGTCGCCGAACTCCTGGGACGGGGGCTACGGCCGCTCGCCCGCCAAGTACTACCCCGGCGGGGACTACGTCGACGTCGTAGGCGTCGACGCCTACAGCGACACCCCGGCGAAGCCGCTCGGCGAGGGCGCCTGGACCGAGATCTGGTACCGCGGGCTGGAGGAGTTCGACCGGCCGCGCGTCGTCGCCGAGTCCTTCCACGTCCCCCTGAACGCGGCCCAGTCCCGGACCCTCACGCGGACCCCGTGGGTCATGTGGACGGTATGGGGGCAGGCCCTCACCTACGCCAACGTCTCCACCCCGAGCGGAAAAAACACCGCAGAAGACGTGAAGGCGACTTACGCATCTTCCCAGGTCATCACGGGCACCGGAGACGGGCATTCCGGTTTTGACTGGGCTTCGTTGCGCCAGACATAGGTTTATTACTTTCCCACTACATCTTGCTCACAGAAGTTTCATGGCCGATTCTTACGTGGCAGGATTTGTTTTCTTGTACGGCCGGGGCGCAGGTCGCCCGGGGGGGCATCTGAGCCGGCCGCAGAACGCCGAAGAAGGCGCCGGGGGGCAACATCACGGCCCGGAACGGGACCGGTGAGACGAGGTTTCTCGTGTCACCGCACCCGTCACCGAGCCATGCCGTCCGGCACCCACCGATCTCACGGAAGAGCATGTAGCCGTATGGCATCGACAGTGGTCGACGGGGGAACCCCGCATTCGCGACACACCGCGAAGCTGGCCAAACGCACCGCCTCGTGGAAACCCGGCATCTTGCCGTTCCTGCTGCCGTTCGTCCTGCTGGTCGTCCTCGGACTGTGGTCCTACCGGCCCAGTTCCTCGCTGATGAGCTGGATCCTGACCATCGTGTGGTCCCTCCCGGCGGCCGGCGTGCTGATCGGGCTCCAGGGCGCCCTGCTGATCCGCCGCCGGGTCCGCAAGAACGACCGGATGACCCCGCCCGCCCCGGCCGAGCAGGACTTCCTGATCGCGCTGTGCCCGACCATCGGCCGCCACGACACCTACCCGGCCCTGGAACGCTCGATCCTCTCCTACGTCGAGCACCTCCCGGAGTGGTTCCCGTACATGCGGGTCGACATCCTGACCGAGGAGGGCTGCGAGGCGGCGGCGGACATCGACCGGCTCGCCGCCTCCCACCCGCTGATCCGGGTGATCACCGTCCCCAAGGACTACGTCCCGGCCAACGGCACCCGCTTCAAGGCCCGCGCCAACCACTACGCCCACGAGCTGCGCATCGCGGAGGGCGAGGCCCTCGAGTACGTCTGGGTGCTGCACATGGACGACGACACCGGCGTCGGCCCCGACACCGCGGCCTCCCTCGCCCAGTTCATCAACCGGCAGCGCCGCGCCCACCCCGACGAGGCCAAGCACATGGCCCAGGGCATCCTGACCTACCCCCGCGAGAACGCGGTCAGCCTCTTCACCTGGCTCGCCGACGCGGTGCGCCCCGCCGACGACATCGCCCGCTTCCGGGCCCTGACCGGCCTCGGCACACCCGCAGCCGGTGTACACGGCGAGCTGCTCGTGCTACGCGCGTCCATCGAGGCCGAGATCGGCTGGGACTTCGGGCCCAAGGAGATCGTCGAGGACGCCCGGCTCGCCCTGACCTTCTGCCGCAAGTACCCGGGACGCAGCGACTGGTTCAACGGCCGCTGCTACGGCGCCTCGCCCGCCAACGCGGCCGACTTCGTCAAGCAGCGCGAACGCTGGGCCTGGGGCCTGGTCGCCCTCTGCTGCAACCGCGCGGTCCCGCTGCGCTACCGCTGGTTCCTGTCGATCTGCGTGGCCACCTGGATCCTCGGCCCGCTCCAGCACATCGGCGCCGTGCTGCTCGTGGGCTGGCTCTTCAACGACATGAACACCTCACCGGTGACCCAGTCCATCGTGCTCCTGTGGGCCCTCAACTTCGCCTACGTCATCTGGACGTACTGGGAGGGCCTGAGGCTGAACGCGCTCGCGTCGGCCAGCGGCCGGCGCAAGTGGTGGGAGCCGATCGTCGTGGTCGCCTGCATCCCCGTCTTCTCCGTGCTGGAAGGACTCGGCGGCTTCAAGGGCTTCCTGAAGTTCGTCAGGCGCGAGGAGAACAAGTTCGTCGTGATCGCCAAGCCCGCCTAGTCACCCGGAAGACAACCACTGACATGCGTTCACGACTGCCCCTCCTTGCCATTTTCCCGGTGACCGTCCTCACCATCGTCCTCGGCAGCCCCTTCACCCTCGGCAACCACCCGGTGCGCTGGGAGTCGGGGTCGGCCCTGCCCAAGATCGTGATCGGCGACGAGAAGGAATCCTCGACCTCGTCCGGCCACAAGTCCGGAACGGCAACGGCCTCCTCCCCCTCCGGTCCCGCGTCCTCCGCCGCCGACGCCCTCCAGGTCGCCAAGCCTTGGAAGCAGGGCATGGCTCAGTGGGGCGTACAGCTCTACTGGGAGGAGGAGAAGACGAAACGGTCGGACACGTTCATCGAGAAGCAGGCTCGCAAACAGGCCGAGTACCTCATCGGCCTGGGCGCCAACTCGGTGTCCGTCTCCTTCCCCTTCTTCATCCAGAACTCCACCTCCGACACGCTCTCGGCCGGCGCCAAGACGCCCTCCCCCGAGCGGCTTCAGAAGGTGCTGAAGGTGTTCAAGGACGCCGGATTCCGCACCCAGGTCCGACCGATCCTGGACGAGGGGACCCTCAAGCCGACCAAGCACTGGCGCGGTGACATCGACCCGGCCTCCCGCTCCGCCTGGTTCGCCTCGTACAAGAAGTTCCTCACCCCGTACCTCCGGGCCGCCGACGACGCGAAGACCAACACCTTCGTGATCGGTACCGAGCTGAACTCCCTGGAGGGCGACGTGGGCTGGGAGCCCCTGGTCTCCTACGCCGAGAAGGACTTCTCCGGCGAGGTCTCCTACAACGCCAACTGGGACAACTACGTCACCGGCCGGATCAACATGCCGGTCAACCACCTCGGCGTCGACGCCTACTTCCCGGTCAAGGCGCCGGACACGGCACCCGTCTCGGACCTGGTCAAGGGCTGGAACACTTGGCTGGACCGCAAGGCCGCCGGCCCGCTGCCCAAGATCCTCGTCTCCGAGACCGGCATCGGCGCCATGAACGGCGCCTACCACGCCCCCGGCGACTTCTATGCCCGGCGGACCGTCAACCCGCAGGTGCAGGCCAACTGGTACAAGGCGGTCTGCCAGGTCGTCCAGGACCGCAAGATGCAGGGCATCTACTGGTGGTCGCTCTGGTTCGACGACGACCCGAACACCAAGCCCGACGACAAGGTCGCCTCCCGGCTCGACTTCGCCGGACGTCCCCTCTCCGAGGCGGCCATCAAGTCCTGCTTCACCTCCGACTACGCGGGACCCGGCACCGCCACCACCAACTGACCGAGCGGAGGCAGTCATGCAAGAAGCCATCATCCTGGTCGGCGGCAAGGGAACGCGCCTGCGCCCGCTGACCAACCACACCCCGAAGCCACTGCTCAACGTGGCGGGCACTTCCTTCATCCGGCACCAGATCGCCAAGCTGATGGACGCCGGCGTCGAGCACGTGGTGTTCGCCACCTCATACCTCGCCCGCCTCTTCGAGGAGGAGTTCAGGGACTTCTCCCAGGACCTGGCGATCTCCTACGCCGTCGAGGAAGTCCCGCTCGGCACGGGCGGGGCGATCCGCAACGCCGGGCGCCTGCTGCGCGGCACCTCGGCCGACGCGCCGGTGCTGATCCTCAACGGCGACATCCTGTCCGGCGTGGACCTGCCTGCCGTCCTGGAGCGGCACCAGGCACACGACGCCGACGTGACCCTGCACCTCACCCGGGTCCCCGACCCGCGCGCCTTCGGTCTGGTCCCCACCGACGAGTCCGGCCGGGTGCTCTCCTTCCTGGAGAAGCCCAAGACGCCCGAAGAGTGCGTCACCGACCAGATCAACGCCGGCTGCTACGTCTTCCGCCGGTCCGTGCTGGACGCCATCCCGGCCGACCGGGAGGTCTCGGTCGAGCAGACGACCTTCCCGCAGCTGGTCGCCGCGGGCCGGCGCGTGTTCGGCCACACCACGGAGGACTACTGGCGAGACCTCGGCACCCCGCTGGCCTTCGTCCACGGCTCCGCGGACCTGGTCACCGGCGAGGCGGCCTCGCCCCTGGTGGCGGCGCCCGGCGACGCCCTGATCCATCACACGGCCACCGTCGACCCGACCGCCCGGGTCACGGGCGGCTCGACGATCGGCCCGCACGCCGTCATCGGCCCGCGCGCACTCGTCGACCGTTCCATCATCGGCGCGCACGTCACCGTGGCCGAGGGCGCACAGATCCACGAGTCCGTGGTCGACCACGACTCCTCGATCGGCAACGAATCGTTTCTCCGTGAGGCCGTGGTGGGCTGCCACTCGCATGTCGGCGCGCAGAACGAACTCCCCGCCCAGCTACGGCTGTCGTGCGGCATCCGCATCCCCGCCCAAGGTGTGCGCGTCAGCGGTACGGCTGTCGCCTGCCCGACGGTCCACTGAAGTCGCCGGCCAGCCCGGACAGTTACTGGAGAACCGTGACCCGCCATCGTTCATCGGCCGCCGACGCCCAGACGGAGCGTCTGCGCAAGTACCGGCCGGACATTCAGGGCCTGCGTGCCGTGGCCATCATGATGGTCGTCAGCATGCACTGCGGCATCCTCGACATCCACGGCGGCGTGGACGTCTCCTTCGTGCTGAGCGGCTTCCTCATCGGCAGCCAGCTCCTGGCCGAGATCGACAAGACCGGCAAGGTGTCCCTGGCCAAGTTCTGGGCCCGCCGGTTCCGGCGTCTCGCGCCGGGCACGGCCATCACCATCACGGCCACAGCCATCGTGTCCTGGATCTACGTCAGCCCGTTCCGCTTCCGGGACTACATGGCGGACGGACTCAGCGCGTCGGTGAGCCTGATCAACTGGCGTCTCGCCGAGAACGGCACCGACTACTTCGCCAACGACGGCAGCCAGTCCCCCTACCAGCACTTCTGGTCGCTGGGCATCGAGGAGCAGTTCTACCTGGTCGCCCCGATCATGCTGGTCGTCATGGTCTGGCTCAGCAAGCTGATCTTCCGCAACCGCGCCCTGGTGGCGGTGTTCCTGACGGCCGTGGTCGGCGGCTCGTTCTACCTGGGCTACACGATGACCACGTCGAACCAGCCCATGGCCTACTTCAGCACCACCACCCGCATCTGGGAGCTGGCCTTCGGCGTCCTGCTCGCCCTCAGCGCCCAGTTGCTGTCCCGCATGAACACCGGGCTGGCAGGCGTCATCACCTGGCTGGGCCTGGGCACCCTTCTCGTCACCGGCCTCCTCATCACCAAGCACACCCCGCTGCCGGGCTACGCGGTGGCCGGCCCGCTGCTGGGCGCCGGCATGGTCATCGCCGGTGGCTGTGCAAACCCGCGCTTCGGCGCCGAGAAGGTCCTTGACAATCCGATCTTCAACTTCATCGGGAACGTCAGCTATGGCTGGTATCTCCTGCACTGGCCGCTCCTGATCCTCTTCCCCAGCATGATCGACCGCGAGTTCGGCTACTCCGACCGCTTCCGGGTCGCGGTCTTCTCCTTCCTGCTGGCGATCCTGATGCACTACATGATCGAGAAGCGGTTCAGGGAGAACGTGAAGCTGGTCGCCATACCCTGGCGAGGCGTGGTCACCGGGGGTGCGCTGACCGCCTCCACCGTCGCCGCCATGGTCGTCGCCCTGCACGTGATCCCACTCAACCTGGCCGTCGGCTCCACCGGGAGCAGCGCTGCGGCCCTGGGCTACCAGGGCACCGCCTCCGTACAGGAGGCGGTGGCCAAGCGGGCCAAGCCCGAGATCACCCAGGACGACCTGCTGAAGGCACCGAAGGACCAGACCACACACGGCTGCATCGACAACCTCGAGCCCACCGAGTTCGTCATGCGCGACGACTGCGTCATCGGTGACCCGGAGGGCAAGAAGACGGTCGTCGTCTTCGGCGACTCCCACTCCTGGCAGTGGGACAACGCCTTCCAGGAACTCGGCGAGAACCTGCACGCGAAGATCGTGACCGTGGCGAAGGGCGGCTGCAGCCCCGAGGACTACAAGATCACCCGCGCGGACCTCGGGCGGGACTACACCGAGTGCACCAGCTGGCGGAAGTCGGCCCTGGCCTACATCGGCAAGCTCAAGCCTGATGTCATCGTCGTCACGAACCGTGTCCAGCCGACCGTCACCCGCTCGGGCGCCGAGGAGACCTTCAAGGCGCTCAAGGCCACCGGCGCCAAGCTGGTCTACCTGACGGACACGCCCTACCCGGGCTTCAGCGTCCCGGACTGCCTGGCCGAGAAGGCGAACGACCTGGCGTCCTGCACCGCGAAGTCCGACAAGATCGTCGACCACCCGGCGAACCGTGCCCTGGAACGCGACGTGGCCGAGGAGAACGGGGCCAAGGTGATCGACACCGTCCCGGCCTTCTGCTCGAACGGCTACTGCCCCGCGGTCATCGGTGGCACGGTGGTCTACTTCGACTACAGCCACATGACGGGCAGCTACGCGAAGTCACTCGTGCCGTTCCTGCAGCCGACCTTCAAGAAGATCTTGGCCGGCTGACCCCTCACACCGCCCGTACCCGTACCCGGCGAGCCTGCCGCTGCCTCTCCAGCAGTTGGTCGGCCGCCGGGTACGCGACCTCCTCCAGGGTCAGCCCGTGCGGCCGTACGACATGCACGGCGCTGTCCCGCACCCCCGCGTCCAGCACCTTCCGCGGCCACTCCACGCCCCGGTGCCCGTCCCCCACGAAAAGCAGCGCGCCGACCATCGACCGCACCTGGTTGTGGCAGAAGGCGTCGGCCCGGACCTCGATCTCGACGACCCCGTCGGCGCGCCGGGTCACCCCGAAGCCGAGGATCTCCCGGATCGTCGTCGCTCCTTCACGCTTCTTCGCGTAGGCGGCGAAGTCGTGCTCCCCCACCAGCGACTTCGCGGCGGCGTCCATCACCTCGACGTCCAGCTCCCAGTCGTGCCACAGGACGTGGTTGCGCAGCAGCGGGTCAACGCCGCCCGGCCGGTCCCCGACCCGGTAGACGTACCGCCGCCACAGCGCCGCGAACCGCGCGTTGAACCCCGCCGGCGCCTCGCCGACCGACCACACCCGCACGTCCTTCGGCAACCGCCCCGCCAGCCGCTTCAGCAGCTTCTCCCGCTGCTCCTCCCACACCCCGGCCGGCAGGTCGACATGCGCCACCTGCCCCCGTGCGTGCACCCCGGCGTCCGTCCGTCCGGCCACGGTCAGGTCGTACACCGTCTCCTGCGACCGCGTGACGACCCGCAGCGCGTCCTCGATCTCCCCCTGCACGGTCCGCTTCCCGCCGGCCTGCTTGGCCCAGCCGTGGAAGTGGGTGCCGTCGTAGGACAGGTCGAGACGGATACGGACGTGGCCGGGCTGAACGTCGTCACTCACGGAAGATTCCTCTCAGGCACGAAAAAGTGGGCCCGCCCCTCGAAAGGAACGGACCCACCAGCGCGCCCCCTAGGGGCGCGGGGAACTGCGCGACCAGCCGCGACGGACCGGCAGCCCAAGGACGGCTTACGCCTCCTTGGACTCCTCGGCAGCCTCGTCGGCCGGAGCCTCGTCGACCTTGGTCTCCTCGACCTTGGCCTCCTCGGCCTCCTTGACCGCACGCTTCGTCGCGGCCTCGGCCTCACCGGTCGCCTGCTGGGCGACGGTCAGCGCCTCCACCAGCTCGATGACAGCCATGGGCGCGTTGTCGCCACGACGGTTACCGATCTTGGTGATCCGGGTGTAGCCACCCGGGCGGTTCTCGTACCGCGGGCCGATCTCGGTGAAGAGCGTGTGCACGATGCTCTTGTCCGTGATGACCTGGAGCACCTGACGGCGGTTGTGAAGGTCGCCCTTCTTCGCCTTGGTGACCAGACGCTCGGCGTACGGGCGCAGGCGGCGGGCCTTCGCCTCGGTGGTGGTGATACGGCCGTGCTCGAAGAGCGACTTCGCGAGGTTCGCGAGGAGCAGCTTCTCGTGCGCGGCGCCGCCGCCCAGACGGGCACCCTTGGTGGGCTTCGGCATGGTTCTTCTCCTGTGTGTCTGCCCCGGCCGTGTCAGGTACCGAGGTCAGTATCCGAGCGGGCGGTCGCCCGTCGGAGATCCGGGGCGTCCCCGAAGGGGCGCCCCGGAAAGGGCGCTGGGAGTCCCCCCGGCCGAAGGCCGGGGGGAGGAACTGCGCGACAAGCCACAGCGCACCCGCACCCGAGTACGGACCGGAAGGCCCGAGCTCTCAGTACTGCTCGGTCTCCACGAAGCCCGCGTCCGCGTCGTCGTCCGCGCCGAACGCGTCCGCCGCAGCGGTGGGGTCGAATCCGGGCGGGCTGTCCTTGAGGGCCAGGCCCATGCCGGCCAGCTTCGCCTTGACCTCGTCGATGGACTTCGCACCGAAGTTGCGGATGTCCAGGAGGTCGGCCTCGGAGCGGGCGACGAGCTCACCCACGGAGTGGATGCCCTCACGCTTGAGGCAGTTGTAGGAGCGGACCGTGAGCTCCAGCTCCTCGATCGGCAGCGCCAGGTCGGCGGCCAGGGCGGCGTCCGTCGGGGACGGGCCCATGTCGATGCCCTCGGCGTCGATGTTCAGCTCGCGGGCGAGACCGAACAGCTCGACCAGGGTCTTGCCGGCCGACGCCATGGCGTCACGCGGCCGCATGGCCTGCTTCGTCTCGACGTCGACGATCAGCTTGTCGAAGTCGGTGCGCTGCTCGACACGGGTCGCCTCGACCTTGTACGTGACCTTGAGCACCGGCGAGTAGATGGAGTCGACCGGGATACGGCCGATCTCCTGGCCCACCTGCTTGTTCTGCACGGCGGAGACGTAACCGCGGCCGCGCTCGACCGTCAGCTCCATCTCCAGCTTGCCCTTGCCGTTGAGCGTGGCGAGGACGAGGTCGGGGTTGTGCACCTCGACACCGGCCGGGGGCGCGATGTCGGCGGCGGTGACCAGACCCGGGCCCTGCTTGCGCAGGTACATCACGACCGGCTCGTCGTGCTCCGAGGAGACGACCAGCTGCTTGATGTTGAGGATCAGGTCGGTGACGTCCTCCTTGACGCCCGGCACGGTGGTGAACTCGTGCAGCACGCCGTCGATCCGGATCGACGTGACGGCCGCGCCGGGGATCGAGGAGAGGAGGGTACGGCGGAGGGAGTTGCCGAGGGTGTAGCCGAAGCCCGGCTCCAGCGGCTCGATCACGAACCGGGAGCGGAACTCGTCGACGACCTCTTCGGTCAACGAGGGACGCTGAGCGATCAGCATGTGTGGATCAGATCCTTCTTTCGTGGACGCCCGCTATTTGACGCCCGACGGAACCGCACCCGTAAGAGTGCGGGTACTGCAAGGGTACGGGCGGCACGACCCTTACGGAGCCGTACCGCCCGAGCAGCCCTGCGAAGCGACGTCAGACGCGACGGCGCTTCGGCGGACGGCAGCCGTTGTGCGGGGTCGGGGTGACGTCCTGGATGGAGCCGACCTCGAGGCCCGTGGCCTGCAGGGAGCGGATCGCGGTCTCACGACCGGAACCCGGGCCCTTCACGAACACGTCGACCTTGCGCATGCCGTGCTCCTGGGCGCGGCGGGCAGCCGACTCGGCGGCCATCTGCGCGGCGAACGGCGTGGACTTCCGCGAGCCCTTGAAGCCGACGTGGCCGGCGGAGGCCCAGGAGATCACGTTGCCGGACGGGTCCGTGATGGAGACGATCGTGTTGTTGAACGTGCTCTTGATGTGCGCGTGGCCGTGAGCGACGTTCTTCTTTTCCTTGCGGCGCACCTTCTTGGCAGCGCCCTGACGACCCTTGGGGGGCATCTAGTAACTCCTACGGGGAGGTGGTCGGTCCTACAGCGAAGACCGCTGATGAAGCGTTGTCCGCTGCGGACTACTTCTTGCCCGGCTTCTTCTTGCCGGCGATGGCGCGACGCGGGCCCTTGCGGGTGCGGGCGTTGGTGCTGGTGCGCTGACCGCGGACGGGCAGACCGCGACGGTGACGCAGACCCTGGTAGCAGCCGATCTCGACCTTGCGGCGGATGTCGGCCTGGATCTCGCGACGGAGGTCACCCTCGGTCTTGATGTTGTTGTCGACGTACTCGCGGATGGCGACCAGCTGCTCTTCGGTCAGGTCGCGAACGCGGGTGTTCGGGTCGATGCCGGTCTCGGCCAGCGTCTGCTGCGAGAGTGTCCGGCCGATGCCGAACACGTAGGTGAGCGCGACCTCCACGCGCTTTTCGCGCGGGATGTCAACACCGGAAACGCGTGCCATTCAATGGCTCCTGGTGATCTTCGGAGGTCTTCCGCAGAACCGGTTCCCAGCCGCCGTATCAGGTACGTACTGGGTCCCCGGCCTCCGAACCGGGGGTGTCAGGCACCGTGGCACCTGGGTTCTGCGTATGAACATATTCAGCTTGCGTCGCGCGAATCTCTGCGATGGATGCAGAGGGATCGGTCGTGCGTCAGCCCTGGCGCTGCTTGTGGCGCGGGTTCTCGCAGATGACCATGACCCGACCATGACGGCGGATCACCCTGCACTTGTCGCAGATCTTCTTGACGCTCGGCTTGACCTTCATGGGATTGAGGTTCTCCGGGTCAGTTGCCGGCGGCCCCGCTCACACGGGACGTGGGCAAGATCTACTTGTATCGGTAGACGATCCGGCCACGCGTCAGGTCGTACGGAGACAGCTCCACCACGACCCGGTCGTCAGGGAGGATGCGGATGTAGTGCATTCGCATCTTGCCGCTGATGTGTGCCAGGACCTGGTGGCCGTTCTGGAGCTCGACCTTGAACATGGCGTTCGGAAGAGACTCGACGACAGTGCCCTCGATCTCGATGGCACCTTGCTTCTTGGCCACGCTTCGCCCTTCGAATCGACTACCTTGATCGACTCACGAGGGGCATGCGGACATGCGGGTGCACGAGAGCCGACGAGTCAGTCTACGTCAGCGCCCGGAAAAAGACGAACTCACTCGTCCTGCGCACCTGCCCATGACAATGCCCCGCCCGCCGGCAGGTTATGCGCGGCGGGCGGGGCGGGGCGGAGCGGCCGTTCCCCCGGCCGCTCCCTACTGCCTATACCACTGTCTGCTTCCGGCTGCTCACTTCTCGACGGTCTCGCAGGCGGTGCCGTCGTCGTGGGTGCCGTCCAGGAGGGCCTGGACGCAGATGTCGGTGCCGTCCTTCCAGTTCGCGTTGATCGCGACCCGGTAGTAGGTGAGGTGGTCGCCGTTGTCGTAGTACGTCGTCAGCGGCGAGTACTTCACGTACCCCATCTTCTCGGCGTAGATCTTGAACTTGCCGTGGAAGGTCTCGTCGCCCGAGTAGGCCTGGATCCAGTTGACCTTGAGGCCGGAGCCGTCGACCCGGACACAGGCGCCGCCGTGACAGCCGGCCGCGGACGCGAACGCGGGCGCGGTGCCGGTCGTGATGGCCAGAGCGGCCGCCCCCGCGAGGATGCCGACCGTTCGCTTCAGAGTGGAACCCACCGTTTTCCCTTTCATCATGTGCATGACAGGGAAGCGGGCACACCACTGCGCGACCGCCCCCCTGCCGGTCGCCAATGATCTTATCCTCAAGACTCGAACGGAGGATCGATTCGCAGGGGGGCTTTATGATCTCTTTGCGATCTTCAGGCCAGCGGGTCGGGCGCCGCCGTGATCCCGTACTCCGCCAGCTTCGCCCGGCCCCCGTCGGGAGCCGTCAGCACCAGCGGGCCCTCTTCGGTGAGGGCGACCGAGTGCTCCCAGTGCGAGGACCAGGTGCCGTCCGTCGTGATGACCGTCCAGTCGTCCTCGAGGACCTCGGTCCGGGGCGTCCCCAGCGACACCATCGGCTCGATGGCCAGGCAGAAGCCGGGCACCAGCTTCGGGCCCTTGCCCCGCCGCCGGTCGACGTAGTTCAGCAGGTGGGGGTCCATGTGCATCTCGGTGCCGATGCCGTGGCCGCCGTAGTCCTCGATGATGCCGTAGCGGCCGCCGCCCGGCTTCGGCTGGCGGCGGATGTACGTCTCGATCGCCCGGGACACGTCCACGAGCCGGCTGCCCTGCTTCATCGCCGCGATGCCGGCCCACATCGACTCCTCGGTCACCCGGGAGAGCTCGATCAGCTCCGGAGCGTGCCCGGAGCCCACGAAGGCGGTGTAGGCGGCGTCGCCGTGCCAGCCGTCGACGATGGCGCCGCAGTCGATGGAGATGATGTCGCCGTCCTTGAGGACGACGTCCTCCGAGGGGATGCCGTGGACGACCACCTCGTTGACGGACGTGCAGATGGTCGCGGGGAAACCGCCGTAGCCGAGGAAGTTCGGCTTGGCGCCGTGCTCGGCGAGGACCTTGCGGGCCACCCCGTCCAGGTCCTTGGTGCTGGCGCCGGGGACCGCCGCCTCCCGGGTGGCCGCGTGGATCGCCGCCACGACCAGGCCCGCCGCCCGCATCCTGGCGATCTGCTCGGGGGTCTTGATCTGCACCATGGGTGGCCTGCGCTCTCCATACTCACGACAACGTCAACGTCGGCGTCAACCGAACTCGAACACAACAGTACGGCCGCGGCACCCGAGGGGGCACCGCGGCCGGAACCGCCGGGGACTACTTCTCGTCGTCCCCGTCACGCTTGAGCGCTTCCAGCGCCCGCTTGGTCACCTCGTCCACCGGGCCGAGGGCGGAGATCGTCGCGACCAGGCCCTGCGACTTGTAGTAGTCGATGATCGGCTCGGTCTGCGTGTGGTAGACCTCCAGCCGCGTGCGGACGGTGTCCTCGGAGTCGTCGTCGCGCTGGTAGAGCTCGCCACCGCAGATGTCGCAGACGCCGTCGGTCTTCGGCGGGCTGTACGTCACGTGGAACACGTGGTCCGCCTTGCTGCGGCACAGGCGGCGCCCGGCGATCCGCTTGACGACCTCTTCCTCGGGGACCTCGAGGTCAAGCACGGCGTCCAGCTTGATCTTCTCGGCCTTCAGCAGCTCGTCCAGCGCCTCGGCCTGCGAGACGTTGCGCGGGAAACCGTCCAGCAGGAAGCCGTTGGCGGCGTCCTCCTGCTCCATGCGGTCCTTGGCCATGGCGATGGTGACCTCGTCGGGAACGAGGTTGCCGGCGTCCATGTAGGACTTCGCGAGCTTCCCGAGCTCCGTCTTCTGGCTGATGTTGGCGCGGAACAGGTCGCCCGTGGAGATGTGCGGGATCTGCAGCTCCTTGGCAAGGCGAACGGCTTGCGTTCCCTTACCGGCGCCCGGCGGCCCGACGAGGACGATACGCATCAGCGGAGGAACCCTTCGTAATTGCGCTGCTGGAGCTGGCTCTCGATCTGCTTCACCGTCTCGAGACCGACACCCACGATGATGAGGATGCTGGTCCCGCCGAACGGGAAGTTCTGGCTCGCCCCGAAGCCGACCAACGCCACTGTCGGTACGAGAGCGATCAGCCCCAAATACAGCGAACCCGGCCAGGTGATCCGGTTGAGCACGTACGACAGGTACTCAGCGGTCGGTCGGCCAGCCCGGATGCCCGGGATGAAGCCACCATACTTCTTCATGTTGTCGGCGACTTCCTCGGGGTTGAAGGAGATCGCCACGTAGAAGAACGCGAAGAAAACAATGAGCAGGAAGTACAGGGTGATGTACGTCGGACTGTCGCCCTGCTTGGTCAGGTTCTGCTCGATCCAGCTCTTCCAGCCCGAGTTGCCGCCCGCGAACTGCGCCACGAGAGCCGGGATGTACAGCAGCGACGAGGCGAAGATGACCGGGATCACACCCGCCTGGTTCACCTTGAGCGGGATGTACGTGGACGTACCACCGTAGGAACGACGGCCGATCATGCGCTTCGCGTACTGCACCGGGATGCGGCGCTGGGCCTGCTCGACGAAGACCACGAGCCCGACCATGACCAGGCCGATCGCGATGACGGAGCCGAACTCGATCCAGCCGTCGGCCAGGGTGCCCTGCTTCTTGATGGCCCACAGCGCCGACGGGAAGGTCGCGGCGATCGAGATGAACATCAGGATCGACATGCCGTTGCCGATGCCACGGTCGGTGATCAGCTCGCCGAGCCACATCACGACGGCCGTACCGGCGGTCATGCAGACGACCATCGTGATCGTCGTGAAGATCGACTGGTCCGGGACGATGCTGGACGCGACCGAGCAGCCGTTGAAGAGCGCGCCGCTGCGGGCGGTGGCCACCAGACCGGTGCCCTGGAGGATGGCCAGGGCCACCGTCAGGTACCGGGTGTACTGCGTGATCTTCGTCGTACCGGCCTGACCCTCCTTCTTCAGGGCTTCCAGGCGCGGGATGACCACGGTCAGCAGCTGAAGGATGATGCTGGCCGTGATGTACGGCATGATGCCCAGCGCGAAGATCGTGATCTGCAGCAGCGCGCCACCGCTGAACATGTTGATCATGCCGAAGAGACCCTGGTTGCCAGAGGCCTCCTTCACGCACTGCTGCACCGACGTGTAGTTCACACCCGGGATCGGGATGTGCGTACCGACCCGGTAGACCACGATGATGCCCAGCGTGAAGAGCAGCTTCTTGCGCAGGTCGGGCGTCCTGAACGCCCGGGCGAACGCGGTGAGCACGGTGCCTCCTGCGACCCCCGCGCAAGTGCGTCAAGGGTGACGGTCTTGAGGTTCGACGAATGGGAAAAACAACAGTGCTGGCCACCTTACCGGCCGCACTGCCCCCCTAGGAACGACCAACCGGGGATACCCCATTGTGAGGTATCCCCGGTCGGGATTCGCTTACGTCATCGAGACGTCCGAAACGATCAGACGAGCTCGGTGACGGTGCCGCCGGCGGCGGTGATCTTCTCCTTGGCGGAGCCGGAGACGGCGTCGACCGTCACCTGCAGCGCCACGGAGACCTCACCCTGGCCGAGGACCTTGACGAGGCTGTTCTTGCGAACGGCACCCTTGGCGACGAGACCCTCGACGGTGACCTCGCCACCCTCCGGGTACAGCGCGGCCAGCTTGTCGAGGTTCACGACCTGGTACTCGGTCTTGAACGGGTTCTTGAAGCCCTTCAGCTTCGGAAGACGCATGTGGAGGGGCATCTGGCCACCCTCGAAGCGCTCCGGAACCTGGTAACGGGCCTTCGTACCCTTGGTACCACGACCGGCCGTCTTACCCTTCGACGCCTCACCACGACCGACACGGGTCTTGGCGGTCTTGGCGCCGGGGGCCGGACGGAGGTTGTGGATCTTGAGCGGGTTGTTCTCCGCCATGATCAGTCGACCTCCTCGACCGTCACGAGGTGGCGGACGGTGTGCACCATGCCGCGGAACTCGGGGCGGTCCTCCTTGACGACCTGCGTGTTGATGCCCTTGAGACCAAGGGAACGCAGGGTGTCACGGTGGTTCTGCTTGCTGCCGATGTAGGACTTGACCTGCGTGATCTTGAGCTGCGCCATGATCACACACCCGCCCCGGCACGCGCACGGAGCAGAGCCGCGGGGGCGACGTCCTCGAGCGGCAGACCACGGCGGGCCGCGATCTCCTCGGGACGCTGCAGGCCCTTCAGGGCCTCCACGGTCGCGTGCACGATGTTGATCGCGTTGTCGGAGCCGAGCGACTTCGACAGCACGTCGTGGATACCGGCGCACTCGAGCACGGCACGCACCGGGCCACCGGCGATAACACCGGTACCGGGGGACGCGGGCTTGAGCAGCACGACGCCGGCAGCCTTCTCACCCTGGATCGGGTGCGGGATGGTGCCCTGGATACGGGGGACCTTGAAGAAGTGCTTCTTGGCCTCCTCAACGCCCTTGGCGATGGCGGCCGGCACCTCCTTGGCCTTGCCGTAACCGACACCCACGGTGCCGTCACCGTCGCCCACCACGACCAGCGCGGTGAAGCTGAAGCGACGACCACCCTTCACAACCTTGGCGACGCGGTTGATCGCGACGACGCGCTCAACGTACGCGGTCTTCTCGGCGGCAGCAGCGCCGCCGTCACGGCCCTTCCGGTCCCGCCGCTCGCCGCCACCGGCACCGCCACCGCGGCGCTGGGGTCCAGCCATTGGATTACCTCTCTCTTTCCGCTAGCTACAAGCGGCTCAGAACTTGAGCCCGGCCTCGCGGGCGGCGTCCGCCAGGGCGGCGATGCGCCCGGCGTACTGGTTGCCACCACGGTCGAACACCACGGCCTCGACGCCGGCGGCCTTGGCACGCTCGGCGACCAGGGCGCCGACCTGCTTGGCCTGCGCGGACTTGTCACCCTCGCCACCACGGACCGAGGTGTCCAGCGTGGACGCCGACGCCAGGGTGTGACCCTTGATGTCGTCGATCACCTGGGCCACGATGTGGCGGTTGGAGCGGGTAACGACCAGACGGGGACGCTCCGCCGTACCGGAAATGTTCTTACGGATCCGGATGTGACGGCGCTTGATCGCGGCGCGCTTGTAGGCGTCGCCCTTGAGGATCTTCTGTCCGTATGCCATGGCTTACTTACCCGCCTTTCCGACCTTGCGGCGGATGACTTCGCCCTCGTACTTGACGCCCTTGGCCTTGTACGGGTCGGGCTTGCGCAGCTTGCGGATGTTGGCCGCGACCTCGCCGACCTTCTGCTTGTCGATGCCCTCGACCGAGAAACGGGTCGGAGCCTCGACCTTGAAGGTGATGCCCTCGGGGGCCTCGACCAGGATCGGGTGGCTGTAACCGAGCGCGAACTCGAGGTTCGAGCCCTTGGCGGTCACGCGGTAACCGACACCGCTGATTTCGAGCTTCTTCACGTAACCCTGGGTCACGCCGGTGATCATGTTCGCCACCAGCGTGCGGGACAGGCCGTGCAGGGCCTTGCTCTGACGCTCGTCGTTGGGGCGGGTCACCGCGAGAGTGCCGTCCTCGCCCTTGGCGATGTCGATCGGAGCCACGACGGTGTGGGTCAGCTCGCCCTTGGGGCCCTTGACCTTCACCGTGCGGCCGTCGATGGTGACGTCCACGCCGGCGGGAACCGCGATGGGGAGCTTGCCGATGCGCGACATAGCTGTTTCCTCCGTTCCCTTCTGCTACCAGACGTAGGCGAGAACTTCTCCGCCTACGCCCTTCTTGCCGGCCTGCTTGTCGGTGAGGAGACCGTGCGACGTGGAGATGATCGCCACGCCCAGGCCGCCGAGCACCTTCGGCAGGTTGGTGGACTTCGCGTACACCCGGAGACCGGGCTTGGAGATCCGCTTGATGCCCGCGATGGAGCGCTCACGGTTGGGACCGAACTTCAGGTCCAGGACGAGGTTCTTGCCGACCTCGGCGTCCTCGACCTTCCAGCCCGTGATGAAGCCCTCCTGCTGGAGGATCTCCGCGATGTGAGACTTGATCTTGGACGCCGGCATCGTCACAGAGTCGTGGTACGCCGAGTTCGCGTTCCGCAGACGCGTCAGCATGTCTGCGATCGGATCAGTCATGGTCATGAATTGGCCTTCGGCCTCTCTCGCCGGGGTTTCCTGGTGCGCCATCCCTCTCCCCGATCCGAGACGGGACGGGTGCGGCGCGGTGGACCTACGGCGTAGTAAGTCGTACGGGCGACCGTCAGGCGCCCAACCCTCCAAGCCTAAGCCATGAAGGGGTGGGCGCCTGACACGCCCATTGCTTACCGAGAGCCTCTGAAATCCCTAAAAGCGGGGATTACCAGGAGCTCTTGGTCACGCCCGGCAGCTCGCCACGGTGAGCCATCTCACGAAGGCACACGCGGCACAGGCCGAACTTGCGGTACACGGAGTGCGGACGGCCGCAGCGCTGGCAGCGCGTGTAGCCACGCACACCGAACTTGGGCTTGCGGGCGGCCTTGGCAATCAGAGCCTTCTTCGCCATCTCGCTCACGCCTCCTTGAACGGGAAGCCGAGGTGACGAAGGAGCGCGCGGCCCTCAGCGTCGTTGGTCGCCGTGGTCACCACGGTGATGTCCATACCCCGGGTACGGTCGATCTTGTCCTGGTCGATCTCGTGGAACATGACCTGCTCCGTGAGACCGAAGGTGTAGTTGCCACGGCCGTCGAACTGCTTGGGGGACAGACCGCGGAAGTCGCGGATGCGCGGGAGCGCGAGCGACAGGGTGCGGTCCAGGAACTCCCACATGCGGTCGCCACGGAGCGTGACGTGGGCACCGATCGGCTGACCCTCACGCAGCTTGAACTGCGCGATGGACTTGCGGGCCTTGGTGACGGCCGGCTTCTGACCGGTGATGGTGGTCAGGTCGCGGATCGCGCCCTCGATCAGCTTCGAGTCACGGGCGGCGTCGCCGACACCCATGTTGACCACGATCTTGACGAGGCCGGGGATCTGCATGACGTTCTCGTACTGGAACTCGTCACGCAGCTTGCCCGCGATCTCCTCGCGGTACTTCAGCTTCAGACGCGGAGCAGTGGTGGTAGCCATCAGATGTCCTCACCCGTCCGCTTGGCAACGCGGATCTTGTTGCCTTCGTCGTCGAAGCGGTACCCGACACGCGTGACGACCTTGTTGCCGTCCTTCTCAACGACCAGCTGGACGTTGGAGACGTGGACGGGCGCCTCGGTCGTGACGATGCCGCCGGCCTGCGAACCGCGAGCGGTCGGACCGGCCTTGGTGTGCTTCTTGACCCGGTTGACACCCTCGACCAGGACACGCTCCTCGCGCGGGTAAGCGGCAATGACCTTGCCCTGCTTGCCCTTGTCCTTACCGGTGATGACCTGGACCAGGTCGCCCTTCTTGATCTTCATGCTTACAGCACCTCCGGCGCGAGCGAGATGATCTTCATGAACTTCTTCTCGCGCAGCTCACGGCCGACCGGGCCGAAGATGCGGGTGCCGCGAGGGTCGCCGTCGTTCTTCAGAATGACGGCGGCGTTCTCGTCGAAGCGGATGTACGAGCCGTCCGGACGGCGGCGCTCCTTGACGGTGCGAACGATGACCGCCTTGACGACGTCACCCTTCTTCACGTTGCCACCGGGGATCGCGTCCTTGACGGTGGCGACGATGACGTCACCGATGCCCGCGTAGCGGCGACCGGAGCCACCGAGCACACGGATGCAAAGGATCTCCTTCGCACCAGTGTTGTCGGCGACGCGCAGTCGCGACTCCTGCTGGATCACGTCTATCTCCTGTTTGTCTGCCGGTTCCCGGGGCGGGTGAGTGAGTGCTCACCCGCCCCGAGCCTGGCGGAACTGACCTGCGGGGTTTGCCCCGCAGGAAATTACTTGGCCTTCTCGAGGATCTCGACGACGCGCCAGCGCTTCGTCGCGGACAGCGGCCGGGTCTCCATGAGGAGGACACGGTCGCCGACGCCCGCGGCGTTCTGCTCGTCGTGCGCCTTGAGCTTGTTCGTACGGCGGATGACCTTGCCGTACAGCGCGTGCTTGACGCGGTCCTCGACGGCGACGACGACGGTCTTGTCCATCTTGTCGCTGACGACGAGACCCTCACGGGTCTTGCGGAAGCTGTCGCGCGCCTCGGTCTTCTCAGTCACATTGCTCTCGCTCATCAGGCGTTCTCCACCGTTTCGATGCCCAGCTCACGCTCGCGCATCAGGGTGTAGATCCGCGCGATGTCCTTGCGGACCGCCTTCAGACGGCCGTGGTTCTCGAGCTGACCCGTGGCCGCCTGGAAGCGGAGGTTGAACAGCTCTTCCTTGGCCTCGCGGAGCTTGCCCAGAAGCTCCTCGTTGCCCAGCTCGCGCAGCTCGGACGCCTTGGTACCGGCCGACATCACGCTTCACCTGCCTCGCGCTTGACGATCCGGCACTTCATCGGCAGCTTGTGGGCTGCGCGAGTCAGGGCCTCACGGGCGATCTTCTCGTTGGGGTAGGACAGCTCGAACATGACCCGGCCCGGGTGCACGTTCGCGATCCACCACTCCGGAGAACCCTTACCGGAACCCATGCGGGTCTCGGCAGGCTTCTTCGTGAGCGGACGGTCCGGGTAGATGTTGATCCAGACCTTGCCGCCACGCTTGATGTGGCGGGTCATCGCGATACGGGCCGCCTCGATCTGGCGGTTGGTCACGTACGCCGGCGTGAGGGCCTGGATGCCGTACTCGCCGAACGCGACCGTGGTACCGCCCTTGGCCTCACCGCGACGCTTCGGGTGGTGCTGCTTGCGGTGCTTGACCCTACGGGGGATCAGCATGTCGGTCAGGCCTCCGTTCCGGTGCTCTCAGCAGCCGGAGCGGCAGCGGCCTCGGCCTGGGGGGCCTCGGCAGCGGGAGCCTGCTGCGGCTTGCGACCGCGCCGCTCGCCACCACGGCCACCACGGGCCGGGCGGTCACCAGCGCCACCACCACGGGCCGGGCGGTTGCCGGCGCGGGCAGCGGCGTTCTCGGCGCGGACCTCGGCGATGTTCTTGACGTCGCCCTTGTAGATCCAGACCTTCACACCGATGCGGCCGAAGGTCGTCTTGGCCTCGAAGAAGCCGTAGTCCACGTTCGCGCGGAGCGTGTGCAGGGGCACGCGGCCCTCGCGGTAGAACTCCGAGCGGGACATCTCGGCGCCGCCGAGGCGGCCACCGCACTGGATCTTGATGCCCTTGGCGCCGGCCTTCATCGCCGACTGCATGCTCTTGCGCATGGCACGGCGGAAGGAGACGCGGGAGGAGAGCTGCTCGGCGACGGCCTGGGCCACCAGCTGAGCGTCCGTCTCCGGGTTCTTGACCTCGAGGATGTTCAGCTGGACCTGCTTGCCGGTCAGCTTCTCCAGGTCACCGCGGATGCGGTCGGCCTCGGCGCCGCGGCGGCCGATGACGATGCCCGGACGCGCGGTGTGGATGTCCACCCGCACACGGTCACGGGTGCGCTCGATCTCCACCTTCGAGATGCCGGCGCGCTCCATGCCGGACGTCATCATCCGACGGATGGCGACGTCTTCCTTGACGTAGTCCTTGTACAGCTTGTCGGCGTACCACCGGGACTTGAAGTCCGTGGTGACACCGAGCCGGAACCCATGCGGGTTAACCTTCTGGCCCATTACCGGGTTCCTTCCTTGCTGCTGACGACCACGGTGATGTGGCTGGTCCGCTTGCGGATCCGGTAGGCACGGCCCTGGGCACGCGGCCGGAACCGCTTCAGGGTCGGACCCTCGTCGACGTACGCCTCGGAGATGAAGAGGCTGTCGGCGTCGGTGTGGTCGTAGTTGTGCGCGGCGTTGGCGATGGCGCTGTCGAGCACCTTGCCGACCGGCACGGAGGCTGCCTGCGGAGCGAATCGCAGAACAGCCTGAGCCTCCGTGGCATCCATGCCACGGATAAGGTCCACCACGCGGCGGGCCTTCATGGGCGTAACGCGGATGTACCGCGCCTGGGCCCTGGCTTCCATGGTTGTCCCTCTCAGTTACTTACGTGTCTGAATGCGATCCGCTACTAGCGGCGCTTCGACTTCCGGTCTTCCTTGACGTGACCCCGGAAGGTGCGCGTCGGCGAGAACTCGCCGAGCTTGTGACCGACCATCGACTCGGTGACGAACACCGGGATGTGGGTCTTGCCGTTGTGCACCGCAAGCGTGTGGCCGAGCATGGCCGGCACGATCATGGAGCGACGGGACCAGGTCTTGATGACGTTCTTGGTGCCGGCTTCGTTCTGGGCGTCCACCTTCTTGATCAGGTGGTCGTCGACGAAGGGCCCCTTCTTGAGACTGCGCGGCATCTAAACCCGCTCCTAGCGCTTCTTGTTCGTCTTGCGGCGGCGGACGATGTACTTGTTCGACGCCTTCTTGGGCGAACGAGTACGGCCTTCCTTCTTGCCCCACGGGGACACGGGGTGACGGCCACCGGAGGTCCGGCCCTCACCACCACCGTGCGGGTGGTCGACCGGGTTCATGACGACACCACGGACGGTCGGGCGGACGCCCAGCCACCGCTTGCGGCCGGCCTTGCCCCAGTTGATGTTCGACTGCTCGGCGTTGCCGACCTCACCGACGGTGGCGCGGCAGCGCGCGTCCACCATGCGGATCTCGCCGGACGGCATACGGAGGGTCGCCATGGCGCCCTCACGGGCGAGCAGCTGCACCGAGGCACCCGCGGAGCGGGCGAACTTGGCGCCACCGCCGGGACGGAGCTCGATCGCGTGGACCGTGGTACCGACCGGGATGTTGCGGAGGGCCAGGTTGTTGCCCGGCTTGATGTCGGCCCCGGGACCGTTCTCCACGGTGTCGCCCTGCTGCAGGTTGCGCGGGGCGAGGATGTAGCGCTTCTCGCCGTCCGCGTAGTGCAGCAGCGCGATGCGCGCGGTGCGGTTGGGGTCGTACTCGATGTGCGCGACCTTCGCCGGCACGCCGTCCTTGTCGTGACGACGGAAGTCGATCACTCGGTAGGCGCGCTTGTGTCCGCCACCCTGGTGGCGAACGGTCACACGACCGGCGTTGTTACGGCCGCCCTTGCTGTGCAGGGGGCGGACCAGCGACTTCTCCGGCGTGGACCGCGTGACCTCGACGAAGTCGGCGACGCTGGCGCCACGACGGCCCGGCGTAGTCGGCTTGTACTTGCGGATTCCCATTTCTCAGTCCTCGTCCGATATCGGACGATCCGACCCGCTTACGCGGTCGGACCGCCGAAGATGTCGATACGGTCGCCCTCGGCGAGGGTCACGATCGCGCGCTTGGAGCCCGCGCGCTGACCGAAACCGGTCCTGGTGCGCTTGCGCTTGCCCTGGCGGTTGAGGGTGTTGACCCCGGTGACCTTGACCGAGAAGACCGCCTGGACGGCCTGCTTGATCTGGGTCTTGTTGGCGTCCGGGGCGACGATGAACGTGTACTTGTTCTCGTCGAGGAGCGCGTAGCTCTTCTCCGAGACGACCGGCTTCAGCAGCACGTCACGGGGGTCCGTGTACGACTTGCTGAGCGGGGTCTCGACGGTGTTCTTGCCCTCGGCGGCGTGGCGCTTCGCCTTGGCGACGCGCGCGGCCTTGGCGGCCTTGGCCGCCTTCGAGGCGATGCTCGGGTGGCGGATAGCCATCAGACCTCGGTCCCTTCGGTGTCGTTGGCCTTCGGGCCGGCGACGAAGGACTCGAGAGCGGCCTGGGTGAAGACCACGTCGTCCGAGACGATCACGTCGTACGTGTTCAGCTGGCCCGGCTCCAGGATGTGGACCTGGGGCAGGTTGCGGGCGGAGAGCCACGCGGCCTCGTCGGCGCGGTCGACGACCAGGAGCAGGTTCTTGCGCTCCGAGATCTTGCCGAACAGCGTGCGAGCGGCCTTGGTGCTGGGGTTCTCGCCCTCGACCACGCCGGTGACGACGTGGATGCGGTTGTGGCGCGCCCGGTCGGTGAGGGCGTGACGCAGAGCGGCAGCCTTCATCTTCTTGGGGGTGCGCTGCGAGTAGTCGCGCGGCACGGGACCGTGCACGACGCCACCGCCCGCGAACTGCGGCGCGCGGGTCGAGCCCTGACGGGCGCGGCCGGTGCCCTTCTGGCGGTACGGCTTCTTGCCGCCACCACGGACCTCGCCACGGGTCTTCGTCTTGTGCGTGCCCTGGCGGGCAGCCGCGTTCTGCGCGACGACGACCTGGTGGATCAGCGGGATGCTGACCTTCTCCACGCCGAAGATCTCCGCGGGGAGCTCGACGCTACCGGTCTTCTCGCCGGCAGGCGAAAGGATGTCAACAGTGCTCATCGGTTACCTCAGGCCCCCTTGGCCGCGGTGCGGACCAGGACGAGGCCGCCGTTCGGACCGGGAACCGCGCCCTTGATGAGCAGCAGACCCTTCTCCGCGTCAACGGCGTGGACGGTCAGGTTCTGGGTGGTGACACGCTCGTTGCCCATGCGACCCGCCATGCGGAGGCCCTTGAACACGCGGCCCGGGGTGGCACAGCCACCGATGGAACCGGGCGAGCGGTGCTTGCGCTGGGTGCCGTGACCGGCGCCGAGGCCCTTGAAGTTGTGACGCTTCATGACACCGGCGAAGCCCTTGCCCTTGCTCTTGCCGGTGACGTCGACCTTCACGCCGGCCTCGAAGACCTCGGCGGTGACTTCCTGGCCGAGGGTGTACTCGGAGGCGTCCGCCGTACGGATCTCGACAAGGTGGCGACGGGGGGTGACGTCGGCCTTCGCGAAGTGGCCCTTGAGGGGCTTGTTCACCTTGCGCGGGTCGATCTCGCCGAAGGCGATCTGGACCGACTCGTAGCCGTCGACGTCGTTGGTACGGACCTGGGTGACGACGTTGGGGCCGGCCTTGACGACGGTGACCGGAACAACACGGTTGTTCTCGTCCCACACCTGCGTCATGCCGAGCTTCTCGCCCAGGATGCCCTTGATCTGCTTAGCCATTCTCAGATCACCGGCCTCAGAGCTTGATCTCGATGTCGACACCGGCCGGGAGGTCGAGTCGCATCAGAGAGTCAACGGTCTTGGGGGTCGGGTCGAGGATGTCGATCAGGCGCTTGTGGGTGCGCATCTCGAAGTGCTCGCGCGAGTCCTTGTACTTGTGCGGCGACTTGATGACGCAGTACACGTTCTTCTCAGTGGGCAGCGGCACCGGGCCCGCGACCGACGCACCAGTGCGGGTCACCGTCTCGACGATCTTCTTCGCCGAGGAGTCGATGACCTCGTGGTCGTAGGCCTTGAGCCGGATGCGGATCTTCTGTCCCGCCATGGCTACTCAGTAGTCCTTCTCTGCACGCTCTGGAACCCGATGCCTACTTCTCTTCTCCGACCCACGCGGTCGGGCGTGTCGCGCTCCCGCTGACACAGATGCCCCTTGTTCGAACATCCCTGCGGGGAATGCACACGGCCCTTCCGGAACCGCAAGCCGGGGGCGGAAGGCCCACCGGGTGCCTGGCCGGTGCCGCACCGCACTTCCCGAAAGATTCCCGTACGTCCGCCCCAGTGCTGCCGTAGTGGCAGTTAGGACGACGAGTACTGTGGGACTCGCTTCCGGTCCCCCCGGCGGGAGGCGCGCAGCATCAACACTCGACCGAGCAACTCCGACAGTCTGCCACAGAGGGTGGGGGGCTGGCCAATCGGGCCCGGGAGCTTACCCCCGGAGTGACGCAGGTCAAACCCGGACCCGCCCGGCGGCGTTCCCGAGCGGGCCGGCCGGTTCCGGCCGCACCGTAATCCACTCGCCCGCGCTACCCCGGCACCCCTACGCTGAACAGGCACAACAGCTGTCACGGGGGACGTTCAGCATGCGTACGCACTATCCACGGACCCGGCATCTGCCCTGGTCGCCCGGAGCGACCGCCGACGACCTCCGGATCACCGACCTGTCCGGTCTGCGCGGTCGCGAGGTCGTCGTGACCGAGAAGCTCGACGGCGAGAACACCACACTTTACGCCGACGGCCTGCACGCCCGTTCGCTGGACTCGGCTCACCATCCCTCCCGTACCTGGGTCAAGGCACTCCAGGCCCGGATCGGCCACGCCGTCCCGGAGGGGTGGCGGGTGTGCGGGGAGAACATGTTCGCCCGGCACTCGATCGCGTACGACGACCTGGAGAGCTACTTCTACGGCTTCTCGGTCTGGGACGCGGAGGGCCGCTGCCTGGACTGGGACCGGACGGTGGTCTTCCTGCGCGGGCTCGGCGTTCCCGTTCCCCGGGTGCTGTGGCGCGGCGTGTTCGACGAGCGGGCGCTGCGCGCCCTGCGGCTGGATCCCGGGCGGCAGGAGGGCTACGTCGTCCGGGTCGCGGACGGGTTCGGCGCTCAGGAGTTCGGGGAGCGCGTGGCCAAGTGGGTACGGGCGGGACATGTGCGGACGGACACGCACTGGATGCACGCGGCCGTCGTCGTGAACGGGCTCGGGGCCGGGGCGGCCCTGTGGGCGGTGCGATCGGGGGCGGCCGTCGACGTGCGGGCGCTGGAGGAGGCCGTGGGGCTGCCCGGCGAGGGCGACGCACGGGCCGTCGGCCGCTTCGATCCGGCGGGGCGGTCCGGGGACGACCTGCTGGCCGGCGTCCTGGCCGCGTCGCTGCACGGGGTGCGGCGGGGTCGGCTGGCGGTACGGCTCGCCGCGGTGGCGGGCATACCGCTCGCCCGCCGGGTCGCCGACCTCGTGGGACTGCACCCGGCGCTGCACCGGCCGTATCCGGACGAGGACCGCCGGGCCGGTCTGGTACGCCTGTCGTACGCCGCCGACCTGGGCCTGCTGCACGCGGTCGCCCGGGCCACCGCGCACACGGACGCGGCGCGCGAGCAGGTGGAGTGGTCGGCCCTGCACGCCGAGGACGTAAGGAGCCCCGGGCTGCGGGAGGTGTTCGCCGGGCTGCCGGCCGACACGGCCGCCCGGTGCCGGGCCGAGGCCCGGGAGGCGTACGCGCTGGGGCGGATCGGCAGTGCCGACGAGGCCGTCGCCGCGACCTGGCGCTGGCGGTCCGGCGGGTTCCCGAAGCTGATCCAGACGGTCGGCCCGGCCGGCAGCGGCAAGAGCACCTTCGCACGGGGGCTCACGGGTGTGGACGCGTACGTCTCCCTGGACGACCTGCGCGAGGCGCGCGGCTCACGCGCCGACCAGCGGGCCAACGGCGAGGTCCTCCGTGAGGGGCTCGGGCGGCTGGACCGGGCCCTGGCCGGCGGCGGGACCGTGGTGTGGGACGCCACGTCCCTCACCAAGCAGCAGCGGTCGCTGGTGCACGGCATCGCCCACCGCCGCGACGCCCTGATCACGCACGCCGTGGCCCTGGTGGACGAGGACGAACTGGTACGGCGCAACACCCGCCGCGAGCACCCGGTGCCGCCCGACGTGCTCACCGGCCAGCTGCGGCGCTTCGTCCCGCCTTATCCCGGCGACGCCCATCGCACCTGGTACATCGGGGCCGCCGGGACCGTCGAGGAAGAGGTGTGACGCGTGCGGACGAGTGAGGAGATCTATCACCGGGTGCGCTGGGACGCGCGTTTCGACCCGGCCCGCTTCGTGCTCGGCGTCCGCCGGCGCGGCGCCGCGCCCAAGCGGGTCCCACTGCCCGCGTTCGTGCCCGGGGGCGAGATCCCCTGGCACCGGGTGCTGTTCATCGAGGCCGACGGCGAAGTGGTGTGGGACCGGGCCACGGGGGCGGACCGGATCGACGCGACGCAGGCCGGGCGCGTTCGCGAGGCCCGGCTGCTCCGGGCGCCGTTCTTCACGGCCCGTACGCCGTACGCGTGGGGCGGCGCGGACTGGGTGCCCGCGCCCTCGCGACGCGGGGACGCGTCCGGCGGTGCGTGGGGTGCCGGGGATGTGCGGGCGGGCGGGGGTGTGCGGGTCCTGACCTGGAACACGCTCTGGGACCGGTACGACGCCGACCGCATCGACACCGCCCGGCGCAGACCTCTCCTGTCGCGGGCCCTGCGCGACGCGGATGTGAACGTGATCGCGTTGCAGGAGGTCGAGGCGGAACTCCTCGCCCTGCTGCTGGGCGAGGAGTGGGTGCGGGCGGGCTGGACGCTGGGCACGGACCCGCGCGGGCGGGACGTCGACACGTGCGGTCTGCTGCTCCTGAGCCGGCTCCCCGTCATCGAGGCCGCGCACCATGAACTGGGCCCGCACAAGGCGGTGACCGCCCTCGTCGTGGAGGCGGGCGGACGTCCCGTGGTCATCGCGGCGACCCATCTGAGCAGCGACCACTCGGAGAACGGCGCCGACCGGCGCGAGGCCGAACTCACCCGCATCGCCGAGGGCCTGGCGGGCGTGGACGCCGATCTGCTCGTGCTGGGCGACTTCAACGACGGCGGCCACACACCGCAGCTGACGCTGGGCCTGCGGGACGCCTGGAGCGAGGTGCACGGCGCCGACGACACGACCCCGACCTTCGACCCCCGCAGCAATCCGCTGGCCGCGATCTCGTCACTGACGGGCCGGGCCTCGCGGCTGGACCGGGTGCTGCTGCGCGGCGAGGGGGTGCGGGCACGACGCGCCGAACTCCGCGGTGACGTGCCGTCGGCCGAGGGGACGTACATCTCCGACCACTACGGTGTCCTGGCCGAGCTCGCGGTGGGCGCTCCGGAGGCGGACGCCCTGGATTCCCTTGCCGAGGAACCGACACCGCGGACGGCGCTGGCATGGCTCCCGCCCGAGGAGCTGTGGGCCCCGCTGCAGGAGATCCGCCGGGACCACGACCCGCAGATCCACCGCTGGCCCCCGCATGTGAACCTGCTCTTCGGATTCGTACCGGAACACACCTTCGAACGGGCGGCAGCAGTGCTCGCGACGGCCGCCACCACTCCCTTCGACGCCCGGCTGGAAGGGGTGCAGTGGTTCGGCCACCGGGACGACGCGACCGTCTGGCTCGACCCCGCCGCCGCGGGTGAGGAGCCCTGGGCCGACCTGCACCGCACGCTCCTGCGCCACTTCCCCCGCTGCGGCGGCCGCCACACCGGCTTCACCCCCCACCTCAGCCTGGGCCGCACCACCGACCCGAACGCCCTGGCCGACGCCTGCGCGGCCCGGCTCGCCCCGATGCCGGTCAGGGTCGGCGAACTGGCGCTGCTCTCGCGGCGCGGGGACGAGCCGATGCGGGTGCGGGCCACGGTGACGCTGGGAACGGGCGAGGTGCGGTGGGCGCAGGAGGCCGCGCGGGACACGGCGCAGTGGGCGCAGGAGGCCGCGCGGGACGCGGCGCAGGACATGGTGGCGCGGGTGGCCGCGGAGACCACCCACCGCCTCGAGAAGGCGTTCTCCGACGGCGTCGTCCATGTCGTCGGCTCCCGGCGTATGGGCTGCGCACTGCCCGGTGCGGACCTGGACCTGGTCGCGGTGCTGCCCGACACGGTCGAACTCCGCGCCGTACGGGCGCGGTTGGCCGCTGCTCTCCCCGAGGCGACGGACGTGCGTGAGGTGGTCGGGGCCCGCGTACCCGGTCTGCGGCTGCGGATCGACGGGCTGGACGTGGACCTGGCCGTGGTCACCACGGGTTCGACGGACCCCGCCGAGGCGGTCACCCGCCGGGCCGAGCTGGGCGAGGCGGCCGCGCTCGCGCTCAGCGCGGTGAGCGACGCCGACGCGGTGCTGGCCTCGGTGGGCGGGCACGGGCCCGCCTTCGCCCGGCTGGCCACGCAGGTGAAGGCGTGGGCGAAGGCCCGGGGCCTGGACTCGGCTCCGTTCGGCGGTCTGCCGGGCCTGGCCTGGTCCGTCCTGGCCGCCCGCACCACGGCCGAGGCCGGCGACCTCGCGCCGGGCGATCTCCTACGGCACTTCTTCGCGACCTGGGCGGCCTGGGACTGGCGGGAACCGGTAGGCAGGACAACCGACCGAACCCCGCCCCTCCTCCCCCTCACCGTCATGACACCCTCCGCCCCCGTACGCCCCTGCACCGACCAGGTGACGGCGGGCATGCGTGACCTGGTGGCCCAAGAACTGTTCCGAGCCTGGGAGTTGCTGGAAGCAACCGCGGACCCCTACCCCCGGGCCGAACTCCTCGCCCCGCCCCCGCTGCACCGCCGCCACGCGGCCTGGGCGGTCCTGACGGTTCGCCCGGACGCGGACGAGGGCCGGGTGCGGGGCAGGATGCGAGCCCTCCTCACCGACCTCTCGGCATCGGTCCCCGACTGCCACGCCTGGCCCCGCCCCTTCACCACGAACCCGGTCCGCTACGCCATCGGCCTGGGCTCCGCCCCGCCGAGCGCCGGCCGGCTCGCGGCTCTCGCGGAGCGCCGGCTGCGCGGTCTGCCCGGGGTCACGCTGACGCGGGCCGAGGGAGGCGGGGTGCCGACCTTGCGCTGACGCTCGGCGTCGGACAGGGCGCGTCAGAATCCCCAGGGGTCGGGGGGAGGCTTGGCCGCGGGGTCCTCGGACCAGGTCAGGCGGGCCTCGATCTGGTCCCCGGCGAGCCCGAGGAGCCGATCGACGGCCCAGCCGTTCCACTGGACGGCACGAGGGAACTGCGGCAGCCGGAACGCAGGCAGCCGGGTCGGCAGGGCCTCGGGACGGTACACGGGCTTCTTGATCTCGCCGTTCCGCTTCGGCTTGGACGACCTGCGCTGATCGAGGCAGTCGACCACCTGATCGACGAGGTACAGGACGTAGTCGTCGCCCTTGCCGTTGCGGATCTCGACGGGTACCAGGTTCCCGGCCGACAGCAGTTCGTCCCCGAACCCCTCAGTCAGACGGCGGCTGAGCACGGGCGCTCCGGGACTGCCGCTGGGGAACTCACTCCTGGGAGTGCCGTCGTCGTCCAGCCATTCGGCACGCAGCCCGGTGGGTCGCTCCTCTTCGCTGCCCAGACGCTGCCAGCGCATGAGCCGGCTCTGGTCCGTCCCGTTCAGACGCAGCGTCGCGTAGTCGCTCAGGCTCGGCAGAAGCCGGTAGACCGCCGAGCCCCGTCGGGACATGCCAGACATCGCGTCACCATCCATACGGGCCAGGGGACCGGCCGATCGGGAGCGCCGCGCGTGCCGGGATCACAACGCCCACGGATCGGGGTGTGGAGCGGCCGAGGGCTCCGGTGACCACAGCAGGCGGGCCTCCAGACCGTCTCCGAGGATCTCGCCCAGCAGATCACGCATCCAGCCGGTCCAGCACACCGCGACGGGAAACTGCGGAACCCGGAACGCCGGCAACTCGGCAGGCACCGCCTCTGGACGGAAGACAATCTTCCGCATCTCTCCGGTGGCCTTCTTCGGCCGGTTCGACCTGCGAGTGTCCACGCAGTCCACGAGGGGCTCCACCACGTACAGGGCGTACTCGTCCGGGTCGGGGCCCGGTGTACGGACGGGGACCAGCCGCCCGGCCTGCTCCAGCCGCTCCTGCCCGACCCGGTCGACAAGGCGTCGGCTCAGGATCGGCGCACCCGGATAGTCGGAGGCGAACTCGGCCTTGCGCGCCTTGGGGTCACCGGTCCACTCGGCCTCGAACACGTCCGGCAGAGCGACCTGCGGTCCCTGGAACTGCCGGCGCTTGAGATCGATCAGTGAATCAGCCAGGCGCAGCGTCCGCAGGTTCCCCGTGCCGGCCAGGAGGCGGTACACAGCCGAAGGAACGGCAAGGGTGGGTGCGGAGGTCGAGTCAGCGGTCATGGAGTCGTCACGCGATCCATCGGAGCGGGTCAACGCCGCTCGGCCGCGTCGTCATCGCGTGTCGGTCGGCACCGTATGGGGGGGCGTCGAAGATGCCCCCGGCCCGCCGTCACCCACCCTGTCATCCGGCTGACGGCAGCTGCCAGCGCTGCCGTGGGGTCCAGGCGGCCGGGGCCAACACCACATAGGTGGTTTCCGGCGTCTTCGACGATCAGCACAGACTCTCCTCCACCAGGGGCAGAAGCTCGTCGAGCCCCAGCTCCCGGCTCCCGGACGCGTCCGAGAGCACCCACGTACCGTTGCGGTCCCACTGCACGCGCCGTACGTCACCCGCGTGGTTCTCGTACTCCACGAACCCGCCGGGAGCATCCCTCAGCTCCGGGATCTCGGCCAGCAGGACCTCGGGCCGGGCCAGGGCCCGTCCCGGGTTGTTGCTGCCTCCCCCGGTACGCGGGTTGTCGAAGCGCATCTTCAGGAACGGCACGGGTCCACGGCCGATGTCTGCGGTGGGCAGCATCTTGTGATACCTGGCCTCCGCCTCCTCCAACGTCTCCCGCCCGGAGAACTCGCACCGGTACGCGGGAAAGACGATGGTGGTCACGGACGTGAGGTCGGGGTTCTGGACCCGGTGGTGACCGTGCACCTCGGGAACGGTGGCCGCGACGGCGTCGTAGGCGTACCCGGGCGCTTCGAAGCCGCCGACGAAGGTCAGGAAGCGCCCCTCGGCGATCAGCTCCGGCTCGTGCGCGCGGGCGAAGGCAAGCACCGCGGCCGCCAGCGCGTCGTCGTGTCGGCGGACCTGGTTCATCTGGAGAAGCCGGGTGCCGTCGCCGGTCAGCGCCCCCGCGAAGTTCAGCACCGGGTTCAGACGCCACGTCCAGGCGCGTTCCAGGCCGTCGATCGGCGTGGCCCGCGGGAACGCGGTGACGGTGGACTGCAGATCCATGGTTCCTTCCGGGGGGTCCGGGATCGGTTGTGGGCCGTCGGGCCCGGTCTTCAGCGGCAGGAGTAGTTGTCGCCCGTGTCCTGTCGGTATCGCGCGTCCATCAGCGCCCCGCCGCGGGAGTTCTTGCTCTTGTCCATCGCTTCCATCTTGCTGGCGTCGTTGTAGAAGTCGTTCCGGGTGGCCCGGCCGGTGTCGTAGCCGGTGCTGTTCCAGTGATCCACGACGGGCTGTGTGTGCTCGTACGTGACCGTCTCATGGAACGGTTTCGAGCCGGGGTTCTTCGGGTCCCAGATGATGTCACCCTTGGAGTCGAACCAGGTGAGGTCCTCGCGCGGAATCTTGTTGCCCTTCGAGTCGACGGGCCTCGCGTCCTGGTCCACGCCTTCGAGCGTCCAGTTCTTGGCCATCTCGTCGTGGGTCGACTCCCGGTAACTGGAGGGGTACTCGCTCTTCCTGTTGTGCGCGGTCTCCGGTGCGTCGGGATCGCGCGCGTACTGGCCGTTGTCCTCGTCCCGGTACAGGCCGAGCGGGTCGATCCACCGGTAGGGGTTGGACACGTAGGCGGTGTCGTTGGCGGCGGGCAGCAGCCCGAGTGGATCGGGAGTCGTGTAGTGCCCGGTCTCCGGGTCGTAGTGACGGTGACGGTTGTAGTGCCATCCGGTCTCGGCGTCGGCGTACTGGCCGGGAAAGCGCAGGGGGCAGGTGACCGCGTCCGCCGATTCCGCCGAACCGCCGGACTGTGCCCCCATCGGCAGGCCCCACAGCGTGGTGAGGCGCTTCCAGGCCAGCTCACCGTCGGGTGAGACGAGTTCGGCGGGCGCTCCCGACAGATCGGTGATCACCGCGTGGAAGCGGGTGTCCTCGTGGGCACGATCCGGCCGGTGGTCGATCTGCGTCAGCGGCAGGTGGGTGCCCGGGGCGTAGTCCCACGAGGTCACCTGTCCACTCGTCGTGACCTGCTCGGCGAGCCGTGCTCCGTCCCAGGTGAAGCGCGTCTCCTCGGAGACGGTCCCGTCCGCGGCGAAACGCTGCTTCGCCACTCTGCGGCCCTCCGCGTCGTAGAGGTAGCGCCAGGCCGTGCCCTCCGGCGTCACGGTGCCGACGAGCTGGCTCTGGCTGTTCCAGGCGAACGTGCGCACGCGTTTCTGCCCGTTGAGCAGCCGGCGTACCGACCGGACAATGCGTCCGTCGGAGTCCCGTTCGTAGCTGGTTCGGCCACTGCGGCGGATCAGGGTTCCCGTGAAGTCCCGGTCCCTGTCGTCTGCGCCGGTCACCGGTGTCGAGGCCTGGACCAGATTCCCGAGGTCGTCGTAGGCGTAGCTCTCCGTCCAGTCGCGCGCGTGGACGGCGGTGACGCGTCCGCCGGCGTCGAGGTCGAACCGCCGGGTGCCGCTGGTCAGCTCACGCAACTCCGTCAGGTAGCCGTCGGCACGGTAGGCGTAGCTGCGGTGCTGGAGCAACGTCTCCGCGCCTTCCGGGTGCCGGGAGAGCGTCTGGGACGTGAGCCGGTTGGCCTCGTCCCAGGACTGGCCGAGCGTGATCCCGGGGCCAAGGCTGCGGGCGGTCTCCCGGCCTGCGGCGTCGAACCGGAAGCCGATGCGGTGGCCCGCGGCCTCCAGGCCGTCGGGACGCCCCGCCGCGTCGTAGGTCCACGTGGAGACGATCCCGGAAGGCGTCCGACGTTCGACCCGGCGGCCGAGTGCGTCGTATCGGAAGGTGGTGGTACGGCCGTCGACACTCTCCGAGACGAGCCTGCCGACCGGGTCGTAGGCTCGGTCGACCCTGACCTCGGGCCCGGTCTGTTCGACCAGTTGCCCCTGCCTGTCATACCGGAGCACCGTGGTCTGGCCGTCGTGCCGGACGGAGGTCGTGCGGCCCAGGGCGTCCCTGCCGAAGGAGACGGTCTCGCCGGCGCCGTTGGTGGCGGCCGTGAGCCCTCCCATGGCGTTCACCTCGTAGCTGAGCGTGCGCCCGTTGAAGTCGGTCTCCGCGATCACCCGGTTCACCGCGTCGTAGGCGTAGTCCCAGGTGGCACCCTGAGGATTGGTCACCTGGACCAGGTTCAGCTCGGTGTCATAGGTGAACGTGTACCGCGAGCCGTCGGGGCGGGTCCGGGCGGCGGCGAGCTGGAAGTGCGTGGGCGTGTAGGTGCTGGTGTTGCCGGCCTCGTCGGTGTATTGCACGAGGTTTCCGGCAGGGTCCCACTCGAAGCGTTCCGCGGGTGCGTCACCGGTCTGCCGCCAGGAGAGCCGCCCCTCGACGGTCCATCCGAACCGGGTGACCTGCCCCAGCGCCCCGGTGAGAGCCGTCGTCCGGCCGAAGGAGTCGTACTCGGCCGTCGAGACGCTGCCGAGCGGGTTCGTGAGCCGGACCGGCAGCCCCACGGCGTTCCCGACCGCCGTGTGCCGGTTTCCCAGGGCGTCGGTGACCTCTGTCAGGAATCCGGTCGCGTCGTAGGAGTAGCGGGTTTCGGCGCCGAGCGGGTCGCGGGTGGCGGTCCGGTTTCCTCGTTCGTCGTAGCTGTGCTGCCATGTGACGCCGTCCTCCTCGGTCACGGAGACCGGCAGGTGGAGATCGTTGTAGGCGGCGGACGCGGACGTGCCGTCGGGACGGGTGATTCTGGTGATGTTGCCGACGGTGTCGTAGGCGTAGCCGAAGATGTTTCCCAGGGCGTCGGTGCGGCTCACCAGCCGGTCCGACTCGTCCCACTCGTTGTGTACGGTCGCGCCGAGCGGATCGGTGGTGGAGATGAGTTGCAGTCGCTCGTTGTGCCGGTAGACGGTGGTACGGCCGAGGGAGTCGGTGTACCGGGTGGCACGGGCCTTCGTGTCGTACTCGATGGCGCAGTCGAGCACGCCGTCCACGCCCTCGCCCCGGACGACACGGTCGTGGTCGTCGTAGGTGTAGCGGTACCAGGAGCCGTTCCGGTCGGTCCGGGACTCGATTCTTCCGGCGAGGTCGTAGGCGAAGGTGAAGGGCTCTCCGGTGGAGTCGTGGATCTCCGTGAGGTCCCCGGCCTCGTCGTAGCCGAACCGCAGCATCGTGGTGCCCGCGGGGCCGTCGGCGGGGTTGCGCAGAGCGAGCCGGACAATGCGGCCGCTGCGGGTGTCGATGTCGAGGTGGTAGCCGCCGGAGTGCCGTATCGCCACGGGCGCGCCGTCGGGAGCACGGTCGAAGTGGACGCGGTTGCCGTTGCGGTCCGATATCGCGGCCAGCGGCAGGGTGAACGCCGATTCGTTCTGACTCCCGCTCGCCGACGGGGAGAAGTGTCGGGTGATCCCCGTCTTGGGATCGGTGACCCGAAGCTCTCCAGGGTGTTCGTCGTCCGAGGTCAGGGGCCAGCGAGGCCCCGCCACCGGCAGCGCCGGACCCTCGGCATCCGGAACCGGATAGCAGAGGATCATTCCGTCCTCGGTGGCGAACAGCACTCCGTCCTCGTCCACTTCCAGCCGCTCGTCGAGGGTGGAGGCCCATGACTCGCCGAACCAATTGCCCCAGTGGTAGGTGGACAGGTGCGTCCGGCGAAGAATGACGGGAAGCACGCCAGGCAGACCCACGTCGGTCTGCTCGATGAGCATCTCGCCGGAGACCATGTCGACGGGGTCGCCGTTCTTGCACCTCCCCTTGCCTGGTTTGCTCTTCTCAAGGACGTCCTCGGCTCCCTTGCGCAGGTCCTTGCCGAGTCCTCTGCTCATGGCCTTGAGGCCGCCCTTGAGGAACTTCATCTCCTTTACGCCCTTGGCGAGCTTGCCAAGGCTGGTGATGCCCTTGCCGCCGGGTATGCAGTCCAGCGCGGCGAACGCCACATCCCACAGCGACGCTTGGCCCTTGGAGTATTTGTAGAGCGTGTCCGCGAGCACGACGAGGGCGGCGACCAGCACGATCGCGCCGAGGATGGGCCCGCCGATGATCATCGCGATGATCCCGACGACGGCGACGACGACCTTGCAGACGGTGACGATGGTGTCCCAGTTGTCCTCGAACCAGTGCCCGACGTCCTGCCACCAGTGCCGGTTCGGTATCCCCGCATCCGACGCCTCGTCGATCTTCCGCTTCGCCTCACCCGCCGCGTCGTCACGCATCTTCCGCGCGTCCTCGGCCATCTTCTTCGCGGCATCGAGGGCGTTCTGGGCAGTGGTGACGTCCGACTGGGCCTGAGTGTGCGCGGACTTGGCGCTCTGCACGTCCCGGGTGGCGGCCCGCACCTTGCCCTCGTCCGGCTTGTCGGCGTCCGACTTGCTGCCGGTGGGGTCGTCCTTGTACTTGTCGGCTTCCTTGGTGGCCCGGGTCACCCACGAATCGGCCGAGGAGAGCCGGGACTTGGCGGAGGACAGGTCCGACTGGGCCTCCTTGGCCTTGACCAGGGCCTTGTCGGCCAAGGCCTGAGCCCGCTCCAGCTTCGGCCAGTAGTCCGCAAGCGCATCGCCGCACATCTCGTACGACTTCTTCAGCTTCTTCAGGTTCTTCGGAACGTCCTTGAACTGCTCCTTGAACACCTCCGCCGACTTCCCGGCCCACTGCAGGAGGGTGTCCTCGCCGGCCATGCCCTTGACCAGACGCAGGGCGTCGGAGACGTCGTCGGCGAAGGTGTGGAGCTGTGCTGCGAGGGTGCGGACGCGCTGCGGGTCACCGGGGGTCGGGTCTCTGTCGAGGTCGAGTGGATGCCAGTCCGCCGGTCGGTACCCCGCCATGTCCCCGCAACCCCCGTCACGTTTGCCCCGTCAACAACCTTGTGCACACGCGAACTTACAAGGAACGGCCGTTCGAGGTGAAGACCGACGGTCGAGTCGGCCGTGCCGGCAGGGGCTCAGCGTCGGCGTCCGCGCAAGGTCCGCCGGCCGTCCTGGACGGCGTCCACGGAGCGGAGCCACCAGTGCTCCAGCGTGCCGCGCACGGTCACGTACACCCACCGGCGCTTGAACCACGGCGGCAGGTCCCGGAACGGCACGAAGGTGAGCGTGTCGCCGATCGCGTCCCCGGCCGGACCGTCCGGCCCCTCGGCGTGCAGCGCGGCGAACAGCTCGGGGGTCAGCCGGCGGTTGAGGCGGGCCGCGGTGCCCGCCGCGGTGCAGGCGTAACCCCGCTCCTCCTGGTCCGGGAGTCTCATCGCCCTCACGATCCGGGGAGACGCCTCCTCCAAGGGACAGTTGAGAGCCAGCCCGATCACCGCCGTGCCAAGACGATCCTCGCCGCGCTCGAACGCGGCGTCCCACTCCGCAGGGTCGGCGACCCCCAGCAGACCCTCGCCGGTCCGCCACCGCGCCTCCCACCGCAAAGGGTCAGTCCGCGAACCGGAACGTCGACGTGATCGCGTCGAAGATGTCGAAGAAGGAGTCAGCGAGGTCGAGGACCTGGCTGCTGCCGGCCACCAGGGCGACCTTGCCCTCCTGGCCGGGGACCGGGATGAAGGTCTGCATCAGGATGGCGCGGATCGTGCGGCCCAGGCTGTCCTCGGGGATCGGGATGTCCTCGATGCCGTAGGTGCGGGCGGCGGGGCCGACGCCGGGGATGTCGACGGTCGTCACCTTGCGCCAGGAGTCGCCCTCCCGGTGGGCCTCCTTGGGGGCGAGCTGGGCGGCGATGGCGGCCGGGTCGTTGGAGAGCGGCGCGCCCTCGCGGGTACGGCCGCCGACCAGCGACACCGTGACCGAGCCCGTGATCGGCGTGTCCCCGCCGAAGCTCTCCGCCATGCAGCCGCAGTACATCGCGCCCGACTTCCACGCGTCGGCCGCGGACTTGCGCAGGAAGCCGACGTACGTGTCCCGGTACTGCGCCAGCTCCGGGTGCTGGGCGATGCGCTCGTTCACCATCCGCCGGATCGAGTCGTCCCGCGACTCCGGCCGCACGTCGAACTCCCACCACGACTCCGGCACCTTGATCCGGAAGCCGCCGCGCTCGATCGTGAGCGTCTCCATGTAGCGGGCCATGCTGTACGCCACCCCTCCCCCGATGATCTGATATACGGTGCGGCCCAGACTACGAGACGCGCGAACGGGGGACGGTCACGTGGGCAACGGCAAGAGCGATCTCGCCATACCGTTGAGCGAGCTTGAGGACTACGGCCGCAAGCTGCGCTCCATCAAGGAACGTCTCAACCACACCAAGAAGATGTTCGAGTCCTACAAGGACGACGTCGGCAGCGGCACGGTCTACGACGCCCTCGACGACTTCGAGTCCAACTGGCACGACGGCCGCGAGGACATCACCAAGCAGATCGACTCCCTCGCCGACATGTCCGACACCGTGGTCCGCGAATTCAAGAAACTGGACGACGACCTCGCGAAGAAAGCGAAGGACGCGGTGCGACCGGAGGGTCAGCAGCAACAGGGTGGTGGCGGGAACAAGGCGGAGTAGAGGGCCCTGGGCCCTCCCTCACGTCGGTCGCGGTGACTCCGGCGGCGGAGGTCCGTTTCGACGCCTCACGGGTGAGCTGACCTGCCGACGTCGTCCACGTCCACGTTCCAGGCCTTCGGCAGGTCGCTGCCGCAGAAGACGCAGACGAAGTCGCCCTCCCGGACGATGTTGTGCTCCGCGCAGGCCGGGCAGCGGCGGAACACCACCTCGTGGGTGAAGGCGGCGGGTCGGCGGAGCGGGATGCCGTCGAGAGCGCGGGCCACCGCGGGCCACGACGTGACGTCGGGGCAGTAGCCCGTCGACTGGTTGCTGACCTCGCTCGCCGCCCACTGACCCGCCTCGCGCACGAAGGTGATCTCCCCGGCGCCGAGTACGGCCGCTCCGCCCGCGCAGGCCACGTGTTCGCTGCGGCGGGGCGCGAGACATAGCAGCCCGTCGGCGCCGACGACGTACGTGAACGGCTCGGCCAGCTCCGCGGGTGACTGCCGTGCGGCCCACGACTCGAAGTCGGCCACGGAGGCGATCCGGGTGCCGGGTCCGCCCCTGGATCGCCGTGCCATGACGGCGAGTTCGGCGGGGCCGACGTAGCGGTAGCCGCGCTCCGGCGGGCCGCCGCCGAGCAGTTCCTCCAGCGTCCCGTCGTACGACCGGAGCCCCGCCTTGACGTGCTCCGCAGTGGACGAGTCCGGGCGGAGCACCGACGGCAGATGGGCGACTCGCCACATGCGGTGGACGTGGTGCGGGGTGACGTTCCCGGCCGGGTCCGCCAAGGCGCCGGCGGCGGTGAGGATCTCGATGACCTGAGGCGCACCGGCAGCGGCGTCCGTACCCGCGTCGAGGGCCATCCGCACCAACATGTTCAGGAACTCGGTCAGTTGGAGGTCAGCCGCCATGCGGCACATGCGGCGTACGACCGGCGGCGACGGGTCGTGCAGGCTCTCGGCCCCCGTCACTCCGGCCGACCAGAGGACGAGGAGTGGCGCGGACAGGTCGTAGTCGCGGAAGTAGGCCATCTCGTCGGCGATCGCCGTCGCCTCGTCGTAGTCGAAGGCGCAGAGCGCGCAGACCGCGGCGAAGAGGCGGTCCCACTGCTGCCGTCTGCCCGCCAGGAACGCGCCGACCGAGACATCCGCGAACGACCAGGTGCCGGTGGCGTTCAGCGCGCCCACCGCGACGGCCGCCCCCAGCGGCGCGAACAACTCGCGGGCGTACCTCACTCGCCGGCGGCGGCCGCGTGGGAGAGGAAGGCCGTCCAGGTGGCCGGCGGGAAGGTGAGGTGGGGACCGCGGGAGGTGGTCGCGGTGTTCTTGGAGTCGCGGATGTGGACGGTGGCGGGGCTGACGGCGACTTCGACGCAGGAGTCGCCTTCACTGCCACTGCTGTAGCTGCTCTTGAACCACGTCAGACCGGAGGCGTCCTCGGCCGTGGTCGTGCGGGTCATGTCTCCCCCAGCAGTTGTTCGATGAAGGCAGTCGACTCACGTGGCGTGAGCGCCTGCGCCCGGATGATGCCGTACCGCAGTTCAAGGATACGGAGTTGCTTCGCATCGGACACCGGTCGGCCGTTGGCCACTGCTACCGAACGCCCCACCGCCGAGCCGTCCTCGGACTTCAGCACCTCGATTCCGCCGTCGACCCCCGCGTGCTCCTCACGGTCCATCGGCATCACCTGAAGCTCGACGTTCCGCAACTGCGCAGCTTCCAGGAGGTGTTCCAGCTGCTGACGGAGCACCGCCCGCCCGCCGAGCGGACGCCGAAGCGTCCACTCCTCCAGAACGAAGCTGAGTTCGGGCGCCGGGTCCCGCTCGAAGACGGCCTTACGGGCCACGCGCGCGGCGATGAACCGCTCCACCTCGTCCCCGGTGTACGCCGGGCGACGCATGAGGAGCAGTCCTCGCGCGTACTCAGGTGTCTGCAACAACCCGTGGATGTTGAGCGGGTCGTAGAGCTGGAGCTCCACCGCCCTCGCCTCCAGCTGCGCCAGGTCCCGCACCTTCTTGGGGTACCGGACCCGCCGCACGTCCTCCTTCATCGCCGAGAGCAGCCCACCCGCCCCCAGCACCTCGTCCGCCCTGTCCAGATACTCCGGCCGCGGAATCCGCTTCCCACCCTCGATTTTGTAGACCATGTCCTCGCCGTACCCGACCGCCACCCCGAACTCGGCGGCCCGCATCCCCACCGCCTCCCGCCGCAGCTTCAGCTGCCGCCCGACGGTCGCGATGACCGCGACACCCCAGTCGTCATCGGGATCCACCTCCCAACCCGGCTCGTCCGCCTCGCTCCTGAGCCGCGCCACCGCGCCGTCCACACTCATCCCGCACCCCTCCGTCGTACGACCGTGCCTCGACGACGCCCTACCCGTACGCCCGTGTCCGACGGCCCGGACAGCGCCGGACAAGCAGCGGACAGTGACCGTACGCAACGGCTCCGTCACTGTTCACGGTAGGCACGAGCGGCCACGCTGAGTGATGTGAACCAGGAAATCTCCACCCCCCTCGACTGCCCGATCCGCAACTTCAGCGTGCTGCTGTCGCCCACCCGCAGAGGGGCCCGGCTGGCGCGACTGCTGGCGACCGAGCAACTGCGGTCGTGGGGGCTGCCGTCGGAGGACGTGGCGTACGTCGTCGCGGAACTGGCGGCCAACGCGTCGACGCACGGGCGGACGGCGGGCCGGGGTTTCCGGCTGCTGATGTACGTCGTCGGGAACACGGTCCGCATCGAGGTGACGGACACCTGCGAGGAGCGCCACCCTCGCCTCCAACTCCCCTCCGGGGAGGACGAGAACGGCCGCGGGCTGGTGATCGTGGAGGCCCTCGCCGACCGCTGGGGCGTCTCCCTCGGGCCCCGCCCCCGCAAGACCGTCTGGGCCGAGCTGACCGTCACGCGGTCCGCCGCGGGACGGTGACGCCCGCCGCCAAGTAGTGAAAAAACCCAGGGAAATCCCCCTCCCCAACCCCACCCGCCTCCCCGCCGCCGCCCGTCACCCGTCACCCGTCACCCGTCACCCGTCACCCGTCACCCGTCACCCTGCGGAGTGAACATGGCCAACTGGGCTGGATTCGGTGCCGGTTGCCCGGCATATGCTCGCCGCGACAACACCGAGTGACGGCCGGGGCAACACACGGTCACCCGTCACTCGCGACGCACATACGACGGCCCCCGGCCGGGACTAGCGATCCCGATCGAGGGCCTGACCACCTAGGAAGACTGCAACTTCCCGATGGATGCAGAGCACACTAGCGCGCCCTCGCGCGCCAGGTCAGCCGTTCCCGGCTCGAACCCCTCGTACGGGGTGACCCACGTCAACGTCCGGCTCGAGCTCACCGAACAAGGCCTGGGCAAGACTCCCGCCGCGGACCTTTGGAGGCACCTCATGGCCGTCGACCTCTCCATCTTCCAGTCCCAGACGGCCCAGGCCCTGCGCGCCGAAGGCCTCTTCGAAGGCCTCTCCGAAGCCCTCCTCGTCGTCCTCAGCGGCCGTGGCATCGACGTCAGCGACGAAGCCCGCGACCGCATCACCACCTGCGACGACCACGACACCCTCACCACGTGGCTGACCCGCGCCGCCACAGCCACCACCACGACCGAACTCTTCGCAGACACAGAGAGGTAGGCAGCCCGAGCGAAAAGGCAGGTTAATCTCCGGTTGCCGCCAGGGCGCGTTGGGGCCGTACCGGTCCACGTCCCCGCAGTCGATGTGCGGCTGGGCTGGAAGCCCCGCCGTTTGCCGCGCCACCTGCGAGTCGAAGCGGTCGGCCAAGGCGAAGCCTCGCTACAAAGCCTGCTCTGCCTGCGCGGCGAGGGAGTTGATCGCGGCCCTGCCTTGCCGTGCGTACAGCAGGTCGGTGAACTCGGCCGTCCGCAGCGCGTACAGGTTCGCGGTCGCCGTCACCTCGTACCCGACCAGCTCGAACCACGCGTCCTGGAAGTTCTGGCGGCCGTACCGGCACTCCCGCCCGGCGAGCCGGCCGAAGGTCCAGTGGTCCGGATTCCACGCGTAGGTGAGGAAGAACTCCGTCGGGAGCTCGTTCCCCTTCAGGTCGGTCGCCCACGTTGGCCACCCACAGGCCGTGGTTGCCGCAGGCGCGGGCCTGGTGGAGCTGGTCCCGGACATTGCGTAGGTTCGCGGTGCCGACCCACTTGTAGTTGCGGCCCGCTCCGACGTAGTCGAAGTGGTAGTGGGGGGACGGATCGTACGCGACGAATACCTTCGAAGCGGTGCTGTCAGACCGGGCCGGTAGCCTCCGGCCATGACGACCCGTACGACGCCGCCCCGCCCTCTGGACATCACCGCGGTCTTCCCCGAACTGGCTCCGCTCGCCCGCACCGCCGTCCGCCTGCATCCCCGCGCCGGTGCGCCCACCGCGGCCGGCAGTTCCGTCGGCGGGCCCCTGCTGTGGCCGGCCGAGGAGCCGTGGCCGACCTGTCCGGAACATGCGGGTCCCTGGCAGCACGGTGTGGCGCCGGACGATGTCCACGTCGGCCGGCGTGTCCTGCGCAAGGCCTGGGCCCGGCCGCACGCCGAGGGCGCCGACCTGTTGACCGAGGAGGAGCGCACGCTGGTCGACCGGGGGACCACGCCGTACCGGGCAGCCCTGGACGGGCCGGTGCCGCTGGTGCCGGTCGCGCAGATACGTGCCGCGGATGTGCCGACGCTGCCCCGGCCCGAGGGCGCCGATCTGCTCCAGGTGCTGTGGTGCGCCTTCGACCATCCCGAGGACGACTACTCGCCGAGGGTCGAGCTGCGTTGGCGCCGGGCCGCCGATGTCGTGACCGCGCTCGCCGCTCCCCCGCGGCCCGCCGTCATCGGCAGCGACGACTATCTGCCCGAGCCCTGTGTGCTGCACCCCGAGACCGTCACGGAGTACCCGGCCCCGCACGAGCTGCCTCAGGGGCTGGCGGACCGGATCCACGAGTGGGAGGAGGGCATCGAGGGCGAGGACGAGGAGCCGGGGGTCTGCTACCAGTACGACCTGGCCGTCGCCCCGGGATGGAAGCTCGGGGGACACGCGCCCTGGAGTTTCTCCGACCCGTTCCCCATGGCCTGCGCCGAGTGCGGCGCCGGGGTGCGGCCCCTGCTCACGATCGACGGCACCGAGTGGGACGGTGGCAGCGGCAGCTGGGCACCGGTGGAGGACGCGGGATACACCGGCTACCACTTCCTCGGACCGGCGCTGGACACGCAGATCACCATCGGGCGCGGCTACACCCTCCAGGTGTACGTGTGCGAGGCGTCGTACGACCATCCGCCCGTGCAGAACATGCAGTGAGGTCCTGCCGAAGCAGCAAAGAGGCCCGTACGACCGGAGTCGTACGGGCCCCTTCAGACCTGCCTGGTCAGCCCTTGCGGGCCGAGATCACTTGTTGATCTTGGTGACCTGGCCGGCGCCGACCGTGCGGCCACCCTCGCGGATGGCGAACTTCAGGCCCTCTTCCATGGCGACGGGCTGGATGAGCTCCACCTTCATCTCGGTGTTGTCACCCGGCATGACCATCTCGGTGCCCTCGGGGAGGGTCACGACGCCGGTCACGTCCGTCGTACGGAAGTAGAACTGCGGACGGTAGTTGTTGAAGAACGGCGTGTGGCGGCCACCCTCGTCCTTGGAGAGGATGTAGGCCTGCGCCTCGAACTCGGTGTGCGGGGTGACCGAGCCCGGCTTGATGATGACCTGGCCGCGCTCGACGTCCTCGCGCTTGATGCCACGGAGGAGCAGACCGACGTTCTCACCGGCCTGGCCCTCGTCGAGCAGCTTGCGGAACATCTCGATGCCGGTGACCGTGGTGGTGGTCTTCTCGGTCTTGATGCCGATGATGTCGACGGTCTCGTTGACCTTGAGGACACCACGCTCGATACGACCGGTGACGACGGTGCCACGACCGGTGATCGTGAAGACGTCCTCGATCGGCATCAGGAACGGCTTGTCGACGTCACGCTCGGGCTGCGGGATGTTCTCGTCGACGGCGGTCATGAGGTCGAGCACGGACTGCGTCCACTCGGCGTCGCCCTCCAGCGCCTTCAGCGCGGAGACACGGACGACCGGCAGGTCGTCGCCCGGGAACTCGTACTCGGAGAGGAGCTCACGGACCTCGAGCTCGACGAGCTCCATGATCTCCTCGTCGTCCACCATGTCGGCCTTGTTCAGGGCGACGACGATGTACGGAACGCCGACCTGGCGGGCCAGGAGCACGTGCTCCTTGGTCTGCGGCATCGGGCCGTCGGTGGCGGCCACGACCAGGATCGCGCCGTCCATCTGCGCGGCACCCGTGATCATGTTCTTGATGTAGTCCGCGTGACCGGGGCAGTCGACGTGCGCGTAGTGACGGGTCTCCGTCTGGTACTCGACGTGCGCGATGGAGATCGTGATACCGCGCTGACGCTCCTCGGGCGCCTTGTCGATGTTGTCGAACGCGGTCGCCTCGTTCAGGTCCGGGTACGCGTCGTGCAGCACCTTGGTAATGGCGGCCGTGAGGGTCGTCTTACCGTGGTCGATGTGACCGATGGTGCCGATGTTGACGTGCGGCTTAGTCCGCTCGAACTTCGCCTTCGCCACTGGGGTCCTCCTGTGGAGTGGTTCTGTACGCCTGGGTTCAGTCGGCGCCAGGTGATCTTTGCTGTTGGGTCCCGGGCCCCGGGTCGTTCCGCCACGAATGCGGAGGAACGACCCGTGAGGCTCCGGGGTCAAGCCTAAGGCGTCTGTGCGCGCCGCGTTGAACGCGGTACTTACTCGCCCTTGGCCTTCGCGATGATCTCCTCGGCGACGTTCCGCGGAACCTCGGCGTAGGAGTCGAACTGCATGGAGTAGCTGGCCCGGCCGGACGTCTTGCTGCGCAGGTCGCCGACGTAACCGAACATCTCCGAGAGGGGCACGAGGCCCTTCACGACGCGGGCACCGGCCCGCTCCTCCATGGCCTGGATCTGACCACGGCGGGAGTTGATGTCGCCGATGACCTCACCCATGTAGTCCTCGGGCGTGGTGACCTCGACGGCCATCATCGGCTCAAGGAGCACGGGGGACGCCTTGCGCGCGGCCTCCTTGAAGGCCTGCGAACCGGCGATCTTGAAGGCGAGCTCGGAGGAGTCGACCTCGTGGTAGGCACCGTCGTGCAGGATCACGCGGACACCGGTCATCTCGTAACCGGCGAGGATGCCGAACTGCATGGCCTCCTGCGCACCGGCGTCCACCGAAGGGATGTACTCCTTCGGGATACGGCCACCGGTCACCTTGTTCACGAACTCGTACGACGTGTCGCCACCCTCGAGCGGCTCGATGCCGATCTGCACCTTCGCGAACTGACCGGTACCACCGGTCTGCTTCTTGTGGGTGTAGTCGACGCGCTCGACGGCCTTGCGGATCGTCTCGCGGTACGCCACCTGCGGCTTGCCGACGTTGGCCTCGACCTTGAACTCACGGCGCATACGGTCGACCAGCACCTCGAGGTGCAGTTCGCCCATGCCGCCGATGATGGTCTGGCCGGTCTCCTCGTCCGAGTGGACCTGGAAGGACGGGTCCTCCTCGGCCAGGCGCTGGATCGCGACGCCGAGCTTCTCCTGGTCGCCCTTCGACTTGGGCTCGATGGCGACCTGGATGACCGGGGCCGGGAAGTCCATGGACTCCAGGATCACCGGCTGCTTGTCGTCGCACAGCGTCTCACCGGTCGTGGTCTGCTTCAGACCCATGACGGCGATGATGTCGCCGGCGCCCACCGACTCGATCTCCTCACGCTTGTTCGCGTGCATGCGGTAGATCTTGCCGATGCGCTCCTTCTTGCCCTTGACGGAGTTCAGCACGGCGGTGCCGGACTCCAGGCGGCCCGAGTAGACCCGGACGAAGGTGAGCTTGCCGAGGTGCGGGTCGCTCATGATCTTGAACGCCAGCGCGGACAGCGGCTCGTCGTCGGACGGCTTGCGCTTGACGACCTCCTCCGGGTCGTTCACGGCGTGGCCCTCGATGGCCTCGACGTCGAGCGGGGAGGGGAGGTAGCGCACGACCGCGTCGAGCAGGGGCTGAACGCCCTTGTTCTTGAACGCGGTACCGCAGAACACCGGGGTGACGGTGGTGCCGTCGGACTTGCCGGACGCGATGGTGATACGACGGATCGCGGCGTACAGCTGCTCCTCGGAGGGCTCCTCGCCCTCCAGGTACAGCTCCATGATCTCTTCGTCGTTCTCGGCCACGGCCTCCAGAAGCTTGCCGCGGTACTCCTCGGCAGCCTCGGTGTGGGTGGCCGGGATGTCGACGACGTCGTACATCTCGCCCTTGGTGGCCTCGGCGGACCACACGAGCGCCTTCATGCGGACGAGGTCCACGACGCCCTGGAAGTCGGCCTCGGCACCGATCGGGAGCTGCATGACGATCGGCTGCGCGCCCAGGCGGTCGCTGATCATGTCGACACAGCGGTGGAACTCGGCACCGGTCCGGTCGAGCTTGTTGACGAAGCAGATACGCGGCACGCCGTAGCGGTCCGCCTGACGCCACACCGTCTCGGACTGCGGCTCGACACCGGCGACGCCGTCGAACACCGTCACGGCACCGTCGAGCACGCGCAGCGAGCGCTCCACCTCGACGGTGAAGTCGACGTGGCCCGGGGTGTCGATGATGTTGATGGTGTGGTCGACGTCTTCCAGCGGCCAGTGGCAGGTGGTGGCAGCAGAGGTGATCGTGATGCCACGCTCCTGCTCCTGCTCCATCCAGTCCATGGTGGCAGCGCCGTCGTGGACCTCACCGATCTTGTACGACACACCGGTGTAGAACAGGATCCGCTCGGTGGTGGTCGTCTTGCCCGCGTCGATGTGGGCCATGATCCCGATGTTGCGGACCTTGGCCAGGTCAAGTGAAGTGGTAGCCATAAGGCTTCGGTCTTCTCTCGGTCTCGATGGGGGTAGCGACTACCAGCGGTAGTGCGCGAAGGCCTTGTTGGACTCGGCCATCTTGTGCGTGTCCTCGCGCTTCTTGACGGCCGCACCGAGGCCGTTCGAAGCGTCGAGAAGCTCGTTGAGCAGACGCTCGGTCATGGTCTTCTCGCGACGGGCGCGGGAGTAGCCGACCAGCCAGCGCAGCGCCAGGGTGTTGGCACGGCCGGGCTTGACCTCGACCGGCACCTGGTAGGTGGCGCCACCGACGCGGCGGGACTTGACCTCAAGCGTGGGCTTGATGTTCTCCAGCGCGCGCTTGAGCGTGATGACCGGGTCGTTGCTGGTCTTCTCGCGCAGGCCCTCCATGGCGCCGTACACGATGCGCTCGGCGGTGGAGCGCTTGCCGTTCAGCAGCACCTTGTTGATGAGCGACGTGACAAGAGGAGAACCGTAGACCGGGTCGATGATGACCGGGCGCTTCGGGGCAGGGCCCTTACGAGGCATTCTTACTTCTCCTTCTTGGCGCCGTAGCGGCTGCGGGCCTGCTTGCGGTTCTTGACACCCTGGGTGTCGAGCGAGCCGCGGATGATCTTGTAGCGAACACCGGGCAGGTCCTTCACACGGCCGCCGCGCACGAGCACGATGGAGTGCTCCTGCAGGTTGTGTCCCTCACCCGGAATGTAAGCGGTGACCTCGATCCCGCTGGTCAGACGCACACGCGCGACCTTACGCAGGGCCGAGTTCGGCTTCTTCGGGGTGGTCGTGAACACACGCGTGCAGACGCCGCGACGCTGAGGGGAACCCTCGAGTGCGGGCGTCTTGTTCTTCTCGACCTTGTCCTGCCGGCCCTTGCGGACCAGCTGCTGGATCGTAGGCACTACTTCTCCGGTTTCTGTGTGCCGAATGGTGAAGCTAACCTGGAACATCGCCGACCCACGCGGTCGGGTGTGTCGGATTCCGTGGGCTCCTGCCGCGAGGCAGAAGGGGGCGCGGATCGCGGTGGCCACTTCGTCACTCCGGTGCGGTTTGAAGGCACGCACGAGGATCAGGGCACACCCCAGGCACAAGGTCTGAGCGTACCCAGCGCATTCACTCCGGTCAAAACAAAAGAAGGGGGACCGGTTGCGGGGGACGTGAGCTGCGGTTTTGAGTTGCCTCCCGATATACCACGGAGACGAACGACACGCGAACGGAGAGCGGCGCGAGCCGACGCCGATCGGATGCACGGCTGTGCGACGCTGATCAGATCTTCTGATCGCCGGTCCCCTTCGACGCTCCCCTCGGGACGCGGGGAACCGCGCGACCAGCGACCACGGACCCGCAGCCGCCCGAAGGACCCGCGCGGCACGGCGCACGGCGCGGCTTTTTTTTGGGGGCAGCACACGCATGAGCGCAGCTCAGAGCAACACCGCGACGACCGCCGAACCGGCGCCACGCCCCCGCGCGCTCCGTCTTCCGCCGGCCGCCCGCCCCTACCTCCCGCCCCTCGCCCTCTACGGCGCCGCCAAGCTCACCGGCCTCCTCGTCTTCGCCTGGCTGCTGACGTCCGCCGGCGACTACCGCGACAAGGACCCCCGTTTCGGCGGCGGCGCCCACTGGTGGGACGTCCTGTCCACGTGGGACGGCTGGTGGTACCTCCAGGTCGCGCGGAAGGGCTATCACCCCGAGCCCCTCCGGCCCCTCGCCCCGGGCGGCCAGTTCAGTGCGGAGCAGAACTCGGTCGCCTTCTTCCCCCTCTACCCCGGTCTGGTCCGAGCCGTCTCGGAGATCACCGGCATCGGCCTCTACGGCTCGGCGATCCTCGTCTCCGTCGTCTGTTCCTTCGTCGCCGCGGCCGGCATCTACGCGGTGGTCTCGCTGCTGGCCGGGGCCCGCGCCGGCACCGTCGCGGCCGGCCTGTGGGCCGTGGCCCCGGCCGCCGGCGTCGAGTGGGCGGTCTACACGGAGTCCCTGTTCGTGGCGATCGCCGCCTGGACCTGCCACGCCGTGCTGAGGCGCCGGTGGGTGACGGCGGGCCTGCTCGCCTTCCTGTCCGGCCTGAGCCGGCCCACGGCAGCGGTGCTGATCGGCGCGGTCGGCCTGGCGGCCCTGGTGACGCTGGCGCGCCGGGACAGCCGCCGTGAGCAGGGCGTCGCGGCCCCGCTGTACGCGGCGGTCGCCGCACCCCTCGGCCTGCTCACCTACATCGGCTGGGTCGGCTGGTCGATGGGCGCCCCGGGCGCGTACTTCTCGCTCCAGCGCGAGGCCTGGGCCCATTACTTCGACTTCGGCGCGTACACCCTGGACGTGCTGCGGAACGTGGCGGTGGGGCACGGCGACTACCTCTTCGCCTACCCGGTCCCCGACCTGATCGCCGTGCAGGTGGTGGTGGCGCTGCCGTTCCTCGTCGCACTCCTGCTCCGCAGCCGGCCGCCACTGGTGCTGACGGCGTACACGCTCGCCTCGATCGTGACGATCCTCGGCACCCAGCAGATGTTCGGCAACACCCCGCGTTACCTGCTCCCCGTCTTCCCCCTGCTGCTCGCCCCGGCGGCGGCGTTGGCCCGGCTGAGGTGGCCGACCCTGGTGGTGTTCTTCGCCACGGCGGCGGTGGCGTCGGGGTGGTACGCGCATTACGTCATCTTCGAGTTGGGGATTCCGTAGCGTCGTCCGCGAGAGCGGCGCTCTCGAACAGAATCTCCGCCCGGAGCCGGAAAATCGGACCGGCCGTGAACCCCGTGCCGTGTATTCCGTGCATTCATCGATACGGCGAGGATTCAGCCCGGGACGGCAGCACAAGCCGGCGTGCCGGCGCGTGCCGCTCCGCCGACTCCTTCGAGAACGTACGAGGTCACAGGCGCCCCGCGCCGCCACGGCCCACCGGCTCCGCACCCGCACCCGCACCCGCGCCCGCACCGCACACCGTCCCGCCGAAGAACGCGCATGTTGATTCCGCCTTCGCCTTCCGGCACAGGTTTGTACGAGAAAGTCGGACCTCCGGCGGAGGTCGAATGCCAGGTCGGATTCCCGCCAGTTTCCGGGGCCGGCGCCGACCATGCTCGACGTCATGAATCGACTTGAAGGAAACGTGGCATTGGTCACGGGCGGCAGCCGCGGCATCGGCGCCGCCGTGGCGTTACGGCTCGCCGAGGAAGGTGCCGACGTCGTCCTGACCTACGAGAGCGGCGCGGAACGTGCCGGCCAGGTGGTGGAGCAGGTCAAGGCCGGAGGGCGCCGTGCACGGGCCGTACGGGCCGACAGCACCGTCCCTGAGGCGCTCACCGCCGCGGTGGACGAGGCCGCCTCGGCGTTCGGCAGACTCGACATCCTGGTCAACAACGCCGGTGTCTTCCTCGTCGGCCCGCTCGAAGACCTGGGGGCGGCGGAGATCGATCGCACCCTCGCGGTGAACGTCCGGGCGCCGTTCGCGGCGTCCCGGGCGGCAGTTCGGCACATGGGCCGGGGCGGCCGCATCATCAGCATCGGCAGCAACGTCGCCGAGCGTGCGGTCTTCCCCGGACTGGCGCTGTACTCCATGAGCAAGACGGCTCTGACCGGGATGACGAAGGGCCTGGCCCGGGAACTCGGCCCGCGTGGCATCACCGTCAACCTGGTGCACCCCGGGCCCACCGACACGGAGAGCAACCCGGCCGACGGACCGGACGCCGAGGTGATCGCCGGATTCACGGCGGTGGGCCGCTACGCGGAGGCGGCCGAGATCGCGGCCACCGTCGCCCACCTGGCAAGTCCGGACGGCGCGTACATCACCGGCGCCTCGATCCACGTGGACGGCGGCTTCACCGCCTGACATGCGAGCCCGTCGTGACGGCGCCGGAGCTCACCGCGCGCCGCCACAACGCCGAAGGGCGGCCACCCCGCACGAAACGGGGTGACCGCCCTTCAGAACCATCTCCTACTGGTTGTACGGACCGTAGTCGTAGTCCTCCAGCGGAACGGCCTGGCCGGAGCCGGTGCCGAACGGCGAGTAGTCGATGTCGTCGTAGCCGACGGCCGAGTACATCGCGGCCTTCGCCTCCTCGGTCGGCTCGACCCGGATGTTGCGGTAGCGGGACAGGCCCGTACCGGCCGGGATGAGCTTACCGATGATGACGTTCTCCTTGAGGCCGATGAGGCTGTCGGACTTGGCGTTGATCGCCGCGTCCGTCAGGACTCGGGTCGTCTCCTGGAAGGAGGCGGCCGACAGCCAGGACTCCGTCGCCAGCGAGGCCTTGGTGATACCCATGAGCTGCGGACGACCCGAAGCCGGGTGACCGCCCTCCTGGACCACACGACGGTTCTCGTGCTCGAACTTCGAGCGCTCGACCAGCTCGCCGGGCAGCAGCTCGGCGTCGCCCGACTCGATGATCGTCACGCGGCGCAGCATCTGCCGGATGATGATCTCGATGTGCTTGTCGTGGATCGACACACCCTGCGAGTTGTACACCTTCTGGACCTCGCCGACCAGGTGGACCTGGACGGCACGCTGACCCAGGATGCGCAGCACGTCGTGCGGGTTGGTGGCACCCACGGTGAGCTTCTGGCCCACCTCGACGTGCTCGCCCTCGCTGACCAGGAGACGGGCACGCTTCGAGATGGGGTAGGCCATCTCGTCGCTGCCGTCGTCCGGCGTGACGACGATCTTCTTGGTCTTCTCGGTCTCCTCGATCCGCACGCGGCCCTGGGCCTCGGAGATCGGGGCGACACCCTTCGGGGTACGGGCCTCGAAGAGCTCGACGACACGCGGCAGACCCTGGGTGATGTCGTCACCGGCCACACCACCGGTGTGGAAGGTACGCATCGTCAGCTGGGTACCGGGCTCACCGATGGACTGGGCGGCGATGATGCCGACCGCCTCACCGATGTCGACCAGCTTGCCGGTGGCCAGCGAACGGCCGTAGCACATGGCGCAGGTGCCGACGGCGGACTCGCAGGTCAGGACCGAGCGGGTCTTGACCTCCGCGACGCCACGGGCCACCAGCTCGTCGATGAGCACGTCACCGAGGTCGGTGCCGGCCGGGGCCAGGACCTGACCGTCGACCACGATGTCCTCGGCGAGGCAGCGCGCGTACACGGACGTCTCGACGTTGTCCGCCTTGCGCAGCACGCCGTCCGCGCCGACCTCCGCGATGTGCAGCTTGAGGCCGCGCTCGGTGCCGCAGTCCTCCTCGCGGATGATGACGTCCTGGGAGACGTCGACCAGACGACGGGTGAGGTAACCCGAGTCGGCGGTACGCAGGGCGGTGTCCGCCAGACCCTTACGGGCACCGTGCGTGGAGATGAAGTACTCCAGCACGGACAGACCCTCACGGAACGACGCCTTGATCGGACGCGGGATCGTCTCGTTCTTCGCGTTCGACACCAGACCACGCATACCGGCGATCTGACGCATCTGCATCATGTTGCCTCGTGCACCCGAGTTCACCATCATGAAGATCGGGTTGGTCTTCGGGAAGTTGTCGTTCATCGCCTCGGCGACCTCGTTGGTCGCCTGGGTCCAGATCTGGATGAGCTCCTGCGTGCGCTCGTCCTTGGTGATCAGACCGCGCTCGTACTGCTTCTGGACCTTCTCGTCCTTGGCCTCGTAGCCGGCGACGATCGCCTTCTTCGCCTCGGGAACGACGACGTCGGAGATGGCGACGGTGACGCCGGAACGGGTCGCCCAGTAGAAGCCGGACGCCTTCAGGTTGTCGAGCGTCGCCGCCACGATGACCTTCGGGTAGCGCTCGGCGAGGTCGTTGACGATCTCGGAGAGCTGCTTCTTGCCGACCTCGTAGTCGACGAACGGGTAGTCCTCGGGCAGCAGCTCGTTGAAGAGCGCACGGCCGAGCGTGGTCTTCAGACGGAAGCTGTCACCGGTCTGGTACTCCGGCTCGCCCTCTTCCGCGACCGGCGGGGTCCAGCCGCGCGGCGGGATGGTGCCCACCGGGAAGCGGATGTCGATCTTCGACTGGAGCGAGAGCTCGCCGGCGTCGAAGGCCATGATCGCCTCGGCCGCCGAGCCGAAGGCACGGCCCTCGCCCTTGACGTTGCGCATCTCGCCGTCGGTCGTCAGGAAGAACAGACCGAGGACCATGTCCTGGGTCGGCATCGTCACCGGACGGCCGTCGGCGGGCTTGAGGATGTTGTTCGAGGACAGCATCAGGATGCGGGCCTCGGCCTGCGCCTCCGCGGACAGCGGCAGGTGCACGGCCATCTGGTCACCGTCGAAGTCCGCGTTGAACGCGGTGCAGACGAGCGGGTGGATCTGGATGGCCTTGCCCTCGACCAGCTGCGGCTCGAAGGCCTGGATGCCGAGGCGGTGCAGGGTGGGCGCACGGTTCAGCAGCACCGGGTGCTCGGCGATGACCTCTTCGAGGACGTCGTACACGACGGTGCGGCCGCGCTCCACCATGCGCTTGGCGGACTTGATGTTCTGCGCGTGGTTCAGGTCGACCAGGCGCTTCATCACGAACGGCTTGAAGAGCTCCAGCGCCATGGCCTTGGGCAGACCGCACTGGTGCAGCTTCAGCTGCGGGCCGACGACGATGACGGAACGCGCCGAGTAGTCGACTCGCTTGCCGAGCAGGTTCTGACGGAAACGACCCTGCTTGCCCTTGAGCATGTCGCTCAGGGACTTCAGCGGGCGGTTGCCGGGACCGGTGACCGGGCGACCACGACGACCGTTGTCGAAGAGGGCGTCCACGGCCTCCTGGAGCATGCGCTTCTCGTTGTTCACGATGATCTCGGGGGCGCCGAGGTCGAGAAGCCGCTTCAGGCGGTTGTTGCGGTTGATCACACGGCGGTACAGGTCGTTCAGGTCGGAGGTCGCGAAGCGGCCACCGTCCAGCTGCACCATCGGGCGGAGGTCCGGCGGGATGACCGGCACGCAGTCGAGCACCATGCCCTTGGGGCTGTTGCTGGTCTGCAGGAACGCGGAGACGACCTTGAGGCGCTTGAGCGCACGGGTCTTCTTCTGGCCCTTGCCGGTACGGATGATCTCCCGGAGCTTCTCGGCCTCCTCGTCGAGGTCGAAGGACTCCAGGCGCTTCTGCAGCGCCGCGGCACCCATCGAGCCGTCGAAGTACGTGCCGAAGCGGTCCCGCAGCTCGCGGTAGAGCAGCTCGTCGCCCTCCAGGTCCTGGACCTTGAGGTTCTTGAAGCGGGTCCACACCTCGTCGAGGCGGTCGATCTCGCGCTGCGAACGGTCGCGCAGCTGCTTCATCTCACGCTCGGCACCCTCGCGCACCTTGCGGCGCACGTCGGCCTTGGCGCCCTCGGCCTCCAGCTCGGCCAGGTCGCTCTCCAGCTTCTTGGCGCGGGCCTCGAGGTCGGAGTCGCGGCGGTTCTCGATCTGCTGGCGCTCCACGGAGACGTGCGCCTCCAGGGAGGGCAGGTCGCGGGTACGGCGCTCCTCGTCGACGTACGTGATCATGTACGCCGCGAAGTAGATGACCTTCTCGAGGTCCTTGGGCGCCAGGTCCAGCAGGTAGCCGAGGCGCGACGGGACACCCTTGAAGTACCAGATGTGCGTGACCGGCGCGGCCAGCTCGATGTGGCCCATCCGCTCACGGCGCACCTTGGCGCGGGTCACCTCGACGCCGCAGCGCTCACAGATGATGCCCTTGAAGCGGACACGCTTGTACTTGCCGCAGTAGCACTCCCAGTCCCGGGTGGGGCCGAAGATCTTCTCGCAGAAGAGCCCGTCCTTTTCCGGCTTGAGGGTGCGGTAGTTGATCGTCTCGGGCTTCTTGACCTCGCCGTGGCTCCACTGACGGATGTCGTCAGCCGTGGCCAGGCCGATCCGGAGCTCATCGAAGAAGTTGACGTCGAGCACTATGCGTCAATCCCTCTCAGGGTTGTAAGTCTGTGGTCTGAAACGGGGGCCTGGGGGTCGGCGGGGCCCTGATGGCTCAGGGCCCGCCGGACTCCCGTCAGACCTCTTCGACGCTGCTCGGCTCGCGCCGGGACAGGTCGATGCCGAGCTCCTCCGCAGCGCGGAAGACGTCCTCGTCGGTGTCACGCATCTCGATGGACATACCGTCGCTGGACAGCACCTCCACGTTCAGGCAGAGCGACTGCATCTCCTTGATGAGCACCTTGAAGGACTCGGGGATGCCGGGCTCGGGGATGTTCTCGCCCTTGACGATGGCCTCGTAGACCTTCACGCGGCCGGTGACGTCGTCGGACTTGATGGTCAGCAGCTCCTGGAGGGCGTACGCGGCGCCGTAAGCCTCCAGCGCCCACACCTCCATCTCGCCGAACCGCTGGCCACCGAACTGGGCCTTACCGCCCAGCGGCTGCTGGGTGATCATCGAGTACGGGCCGGTCGACCGGGCGTGCAGCTTGTCGTCGACCAGGTGGTGGAGCTTGAGGATGTACATGTAACCGATGGAGATCGGGTCCGGGAACGGCTCACCCGAGCGGCCGTCGAACAGCCGCGCCTTGCCGGTCGGCTGCACCAGGCGGTCGCCGTCGCGGTTCGGGATGGTGTGCTGCAGCAGACCCGCCAGCTCGTCCTCGCGGGCACCGTCGAAGACCGGGGTCGCGACGTTGGTGCGCGGGGCGACCTGGTCGGCGCCGATGGCCTGGAGCCGCTGGGCCCAGTCGTCGGCGAGACCGGAGACGTCCCAGCCGCGGCTGGCGAGCCAGCCGAGGTGGATCTCCAGGACCTGTCCCGGGTTCATTCGGGACGGCACACCCAGCGGGTTGAGGATGATGTCGACCGGGGTGCCGTCCTCCAGGAACGGCATGTCCTCGATCGGCAGGATCTTGGAGATGACACCCTTGTTGCCGTGCCGGCCGGCGAGCTTGTCACCGTCGGTGATCTTGCGCTTCTGCGCGACGTAGACGCGGACCAGCTGGTTCACGCCCGGCGGCAGCTCGTCGCCCTCCTCGCGGTCGAAGACACGCACGCCGATGACCTTGCCGGTCTCGCCGTGCGGCACCTTCAGCGAGGTGTCACGGACCTCACGGGCCTTCTCACCGAAGATCGCGCGCAGCAGGCGCTCCTCCGGCGTCAGCTCGGTCTCGCCCTTCGGGGTGACCTTGCCGACCAGGATGTCGCCGGCGATGACCTCGGCGCCGATGCGGATGATGCCGCGCTCGTCGAGGTCGGCGAGGACCTCCTCGGAGACGTTCGGGATGTCCCGGGTGATCTCCTCGGGGCCCAGCTTGGTGTCACGGGCGTCGACCTCGTGCTCCTCGATGTGGATCGAGGAGAGGACGTCGTCCTGCACGAGGCGCTGCGACAGGATGATCGCGTCCTCGTAGTTGTGACCCTCCCACGGCATGAACGCGACGAGCAGGTTCTTGCCGAGCGCCATCTCACCGTTCTCGGTGGCGGGACCGTCGGCGAGGACCTGGCCCTCGATGATCCGGTCGCCCTCCAGGACGATGACCTTCTGGTTGACCGAGGTGCCCTGGTTGGACCGGGCGAACTTGGCCAGGCGGTACGTGATGTACGTGCCGTCGTCGTTGGCGGTGGTGATGTAGTCCGCGGAGACCTCCTGGACCACACCGGCCTTCTCGGCCTTGACCACGTCGCCGGCGTCGACCGCGGAGCGGTACTCCATGCCGGTGCCGACGAGCGGGGACTCGCTCTTGATCAGCGGCACGGCCTGGCGCATCATGTTCGCGCCCATGAGGGCACGGTTGGCGTCGTCGTGCTCCAGGAACGGGATCATGGCGGTCGCGACCGACACCATCTGGCGCGGCGAGACGTCCATGTAGTCCACGTCGTCACCGGCGACGTAGTCGACCTCGCCGCCACGGCGGCGGACCAGAACGCGGGCCTCGGAGAAGCGCATGTCGTCGTTGAGGCCGGCGTTGGCCTGCGCGATGACGAAGCGGTCCTCCTCGTCGGCGGTCAGGTAGTCCACCTCGTCGGTGACCTGGCCGTCGACGACCTTGCGGTACGGGGTCTCGACGAAACCGAAGGCGTTGACCCGGCCGTAGGAGGCGAGCGAGCCGATCAGGCCGATGTTCGGGCCTTCCGGGGTCTCGATCGGGCACATGCGGCCGTAGTGCGACGGGTGCACGTCACGGACCTCGAAGCCGGCCCGCTCACGGGAGAGACCACCCGGGCCAAGGGCCGACAGGCGGCGCTTGTGGGTGAGACCCGACAGCGGGTTGTTCTGGTCCATGAACTGGGACAGCTGGCTGGTGCCGAAGAACTCCTTGATGGAGGCGACGACCGGCCGGATGTTGATCAGGGTCTGCGGCGTGATCGCCTCGACGTCCTGGGTGGTCATGCGCTCGCGGACGACGCGCTCCATACGGGCCAGACCGGTGCGGACCTGGTTCTGGATGAGCTCGCCGACGCTGCGCAGACGACGGTTGCCGAAGTGGTCGATGTCGTCGGTCTCGACGACGATCGTGCCGCCGCTGTCGCCGACCGTCTCGGTCTCGCCCGCGTGCAGCTTGACCAGGTACTTGATCGTCGAGATGACGTCCTCGACGGTCAGCACACCGGCGTCCAGCGGGGCGTCCGCGCCCAGCTTCTTGTTGACCTTGTAGCGGCCGACCTTGGCGAGGTCGTAGCGCTTCGGGTTGAAGTACAGGTTCTCGAGCAGCGTCTGCGCGGCCTCGCGCGTGGGGGGCTCGCCCGGACGCAGCTTGCGGTAGATGTCGAGCAGCGCGTCGTCCTGGCCCTGGGTGTGGTCCTTCTCCAGGGTGGCGCGCATGGACTCGTACTCGCCGAACTCCTCGAGGATCTGCTCGGTGGTCCAGCCGAGCGCCTTCAGGAGGACGGTAACGGACTGCTTGCGCTTGCGGTCGATACGGACACCGACCATGTCGCGCTTGTCGATCTCCATCTCCAGCCAGGCACCCCGGGACGGGATGATCTTGGCGGAGAAGATGTCCTTGTCGGACGTCTTGTCGATCGACGAGTCGAAGTAGACACCGGGCGAACGGACCAGCTGCGACACCACGACACGCTCGGTGCCGTTGATGACGAAGGTGCCCTTGTTCGTCATGAGCGGGAAGTCGCCCATGAAGACCGTCTGGGACTTGATCTCACCGGTCTCGTTGTTGGTGAACTCGGCCGTGACGAAGAGCGGGGCGGCGTACGTGAAGTCGCGCTCCTTGCACTCGTCGATGCTGTTCTTCGGCGGCTCGAAGCGGTGGTCGCGGAACGTCAGCGACATCGACCCGGAGAAGTCCTCGATCGGGGAGATCTCCTCGAAGATCTCCTCCAGACCGGACTTGGTGGGGACGTCCTGACCGGACTCCAGAGCCTCCTCGACCCGACTCTGCCAGGCGGTGTTGCCGAGCAGCCAGTCGAAGCTCTCGGTCTGCAGCGCGAGCAGGTTGGGAACCTCAAGAGGCTCCTTGATCTTTGCAAAGGAGATGCGCAGCGGGGCGGTGCTGGCGCCGTTGTTCATATTCGCGTTCGAGGCAGTGCGCGAGGCGGCCAAGAGGGGGTCCTTCCGAGGGCTCGGACTCACTACGCGCTCCCCGGTCCCTTCCCGGACACAGAGACAGAAACCCCAGTTCAGAGGAGGTTCGGTCGTCGGCATTCGGGTGAGGGCAGACCCCTGGTGACGGGCAGGGGAAGGCTAACAGGCAGCGCAAAGGGTCAGTGTAGCCACTTGGCACACTGATGTCCAGTCCCCATTTTCTGAGACCCTCTTCATCGTCAACGCCTGCGTCATGCCTGCCCTCAACGCACGTTGATACTGCCCTCTTCGTCGCCGATCCATGCCTCGGATTCGGACCGTTCTGGCGACGCGTCCTGAGAATTGCGCGCTGCGTGCGGTTCGTCAAGGCCCCCCTGCGCAAACCCGGTGCGCCCGGTGACACGACGAAGATCACCATACCTCCCGCCGGGGCGGGTGCAAGGTAACCGTGGTCGGCCTTCCAGGAACGCCGAAGAGCGACCACCCGGATGGATGATCGCTCTTCGCGGTCTGCGCGTTACAGCCCCCGAGGGGGGTGTTTCAGCACACAGAGGTCGTGGCCGACCTCGGAGGTGTTACTTGACCTCGACGGAGGCGCCGGCGCCCTTGAGGGACTCGGCGGCCTTCTCGGCGGCGTCCTTGGCGACCTTCTCGAGGACGGGCTTCGGGGCGCCGTCCACCAGGTCCTTGGCCTCCTTCAGGCCGAGCGAGGTCAGCTCACGCACGACCTTGATGACCTGGATCTTCTTGTCGCCGGCGCCGGTGAGGATGACGTCGAACTCGTCCTTCTCCTCCTCGACCGGGGCGGCGGCGGCCGGACCGGCCGGGCCCGCGACGGCGACCGCGGCGGCGGCGGTGACGTCGAACTTCTCCTCGAACGCCTTCACGAACTCGGAGAGCTGGATGAGGGTCATGCCCTCGAACTCGGCGAGCAGTTCGTCCTGGGTGAGAGCCACGATGGCTTTCCTTCCACTAATTCGGCTGGTGCCGTATGTACATGTCTGGCGGGCGTACGTTCGGCCCGCTACGACCGTTGCCGTCGGCGCGTTGCCTCAGGCGGCGGTCATTTCGCGAGCCGAGTTACTCGGCACCGCCCTGCTCGTCCTGCTTGGCGCGAAGCGCGTCCACGGTGCGGACGAGCTTCGACGGGAGCGCCTGGAAGACCTGAGCAGCCTGCGTCTGCTTGCCCTTCAGGGCGCCCGCCAGCTTGGCGAGCAGAACCTCGCGGGACTCGAGGTCCGCAAGCTTCTTGATCTCGTCGGCGGACAGCGCCTTGCCGTCAAGGACACCGCCCTTGATGACGAGGTTCGGGTTGTCCTTGGCGAAGTCACGAAGACCCTTCGCCGACTCCACCGGGTCACCGGTGACGAAGGCGACCGCCGTCGGACCGTTGAACAGGTCGTCGAGCGTCGTGATCCCGGCCTCGTTGGCCGCAATCTTGGTCAGCGTGTTCTTCACCACGGCGTACTGGGCGTTCTCACCGAGCGACCGGCGCAGCGTCTTGAGCTGCGCCACGGTGAGACCCCGGTACTCGGTCAGCACGGCGGCGTTCGAGCTGCGGAACTGCTCCGTCAGCTCGGCTACCGCGGCAGCCTTGTCGGGCCTTGCCATAGAGCGTCGGCCTCCTTCCGGGTGATGAGGACCGCTCAGAAGGGGCTGGGGAAAACGAAACGCCCCGGCGCAGGCGCACGGGGCGTAGCTCGACCGAGGTCACACACACGATGTATGCGGCTCCGGGAGCACTTCCACAGTCACCTGCGCGGGTCGTCCGCGGTTCAGCGGATCCTTCGGCCACCGCACACTCTTGCGAGCAGACGGCAACGACCAGCGGTCTTTGGCTTCTGTAGGAGAGTACGGGACCCGGGCACTGTCGAGCAAATCGGTCCCCTGCCGTCCACGGCTCAGGAGGTCCGGTCGCGGCTCAGGAGGTCAGCCCGGCCACCGCTCAGGAGGACAGCCCAGCCGCGGCTCAGGAGGTCAGCCCGGTCGCGCCCTGTTTCTTGAGCAGGGCCTTGAAGTCCGCGGTGTCGCCGGCCGGGGGCTTGCTGGCGCTGACCTTGACGCCGTAGTCGCTGTAGTGCGCGGTCTGCGTCATCGTCCCGTTCGCCGTGGCGGCCTTCTCGGTCTTCTTGACCAGCAGGTCCTGGTCGTTGACCCAGATGTCGACGGTCTCGGTGCTGACGCCGGCCTGGGTGAGCTGCTTCTTCAGGGCCGCCAGCTGGCTCGCCGTGAGGCTGCTGCTGCGCCCGGCCAGGTCGGCCACGTCCACGCTGCCCGCGTAGTGGGTGGTGGCCTGGCCGTCGACCGTCTCCTCGCCGACCTTGCGCACGTCGCCGGAGGCCAGCAGCATCTGCACCGACTTGTTGGGCGTGGTGTTCTGCATCTGGTCCTTGAGCAGGGCGCCCGAACCGCCGGCGACGGAGGCGAGGTCGCCGTACCCGTACCGGATCCAGTGCTTGCCGCCCGTCTGCGCGGCGAAGGTGTCGCTCATCCTCGCGTAGTAGGCGTCGGGCAGGTAGCGGGCCTCCATCGACGTCGTACCGAGCTTGCGCATCAGCTCGGCCGTGCTGCCGCCGGTGTAGGTGATGGTGACGGTGCCGGATATGCCGTCGTCCCAGGCGAGGCTGCCGTCCGTCGTCATGGACAGCAGCGAGCCCATGGTCGTGGTGGAGCGGACCCGGGCGGAGTCGGCGTCGTCGGTGGACTTCTCCGCGGAGCGCAGCTCGGCGACGGGGCTGACCCTGGTCGCGGCGCGGGCGCCGGCCCTGTCCCCCGTGCCGGAGCCGCCGGTGCCCCCCGGGCCTCCCGCGGAGCTGCAGGCCGCCACGCCGGTCAGCGCGGCCGCCACCGCGATCGAGACGGCCGTACGACGCGCTCGCCTGGTCTTCATCCCGTCCACCCCCGTGAAGGTCCCGTACTCCGACGCTAACCCAGGGCACTGACGGCGCGCCGGGAGTCGCTCGAACAGCAGGACGGGCCCCGCAACCGAGAGGTTGCGGGGCCCGTCCTGGTGGTGTCGCGTCCCTGACGCGGCTACCGGACCGAGCGCGGGGCTCAGACGGCGGCCGGGTCCTCCTCGGTGAGGAGGTTGCGGGTGCGGTTCGGGTCGACCGGGATGCCGGGGCCCATGGTGGTGCTGACCGCGGCCTTCTTGATGTAGCGGCCCTTGGCGGCGGACGGCTTCAGACGGAGGATCTCCTCCAGCGCCGCGCCGTAGTTCTCCACCAGCTTGTCGTCCTCGAAGGACGTCTTGCCGATGATGAAGTGCAGGTTCGAGTGCTTGTCGACGCGGAACTCGATCTTGCCGCCCTTGATCTCGGTCACGGCCTTGGCGGTGTCCGGCGTGACGGTGCCGGTCTTCGGGTTCGGCATCAGACCACGGGGGCCGAGGACGCGGCCGAGGCGGCCGACCTTGCCCATGAGGTCCGGGGTGGCGACGACGGCGTCGAAGTCCAGACGGCCCTTCGCCACCTCGTCGATCAGTTCGTCGGCGCCGACGATGTCGGCGCCCGCGGCACGCGCGGCCTCGGCACGGTCACCGGTCGCGAAGACCAGGACCCGGGCGGTCTTGCCGGTGCCGTGCGGGAGGTTCACGGTGCCACGGACCATCTGGTCGGCCTTGCGCGGGTCGACACCCAGGCGGAAGGCGACCTCGACGGTGCCGTCGAACTTGGTCGTGGAGGTCTCCTTGGCGAGACGGACGGCCTCGAGCGGGGCGTACAGCTTCTCCCGGTCGATCTTCTCGTCCGCAGCGCGGAGAGCCTTGCTGCGCTTGCTCACAACTTGCTCCTGTGTGTTCTGAAGGAGTCGTGGTGTACGGGCCGAGCAGGCCCTACCACGGTGGTTCTACGAAGGTGGGGTTCAGCCCTCGACCGTGATGCCCATGGAACGGGCGGTGCCGGCGATGATCTTCGACGCGGCGTCCAGGTCGTTGGCGTTGAGGTCGGGCAGCTTGGTCTGGGCGATCTCGCGGACCTGCGCCTCGGTGATCTTGGCGACCTTGGTCTTGTGCGGCTCGCCGGAGCCCTTCTCGACACCAGCGGCCTTGAGGATCATCTTCGCGGCCGGCGGGGTCTTGGTGACGAAGGTGAAGGAGCGGTCCTCGTAGACCGTGATCTCCACCGGGATGACCCAACCGCGCTGCGACTCGGTCGCGGCGTTGTAGGCCTTGCAGAACTCCATGATGTTGACGCCGTGCTGACCGAGCGCGGGGCCGACCGGCGGGGCGGGGTTCGCCGCACCGGCGTTGATCTGGAGCTTGATGAGCCCCGTGACCTTCTTCTTCTTGGGAGGCATAGCTCTCCGGGTCCTTTCGATCGGGTCCTGCCTGCGCCAGGTTTCTCTCCTGGGCGCAGGCATACCGCACAACGATAACGGGTATGGATGCGCGGCCAAAAACGAACAGGTCAGGGGGTCCGCTGTGGGGCCAACCCTGACCTGTCTTGCCTAGGAGCGCTGGGGGTCCCCCCGGCCGAAGGCTGGGGGAGGAACTGCGCGAACAACCCCCACCGGCCCGCAGCCGACGAACGACCGACTCAGTTCCTCTGAATCTGTCAGTTCTTCTGAATCTGGTCGAACGAGAGCTCGACCGGCGTCTCGCGCCCGAAGATCTCCACCAGACCCTTGACCTTCTTGGAGTCCGGGTTGATCTCGTTGATCGTCGCCTGCAGCGTGGCGAACGGACCGTCGGTCACCGTCACCGAGTCGCCCACCTCGAAGTCCAGCACCTGGACCTCGACCTTGCGCTGCGGCACCGGCTTGCCCTCGGCCTCCGCCGCCTCGCGGGCCGCCTTCTCCTCGGCCTCCGGCGCGAGCATCTTGACGATCTCGTCCAGGGTCAGCGGGTAGGGGTCGTACGCGTTGCCGACGAAGCCGGTGACACCCGGGGTGTTGCGGACGACACCCCACGACTCGTTGGTGAGGTCCATGCGGACGAGCACGTAGCCGGGCAGCTTGTTCTGCTTGATGGTCTTGCGGTCGCCGTTCTTGATCTGGACGACCTCTTCCTGCGGCACCTCGGCCTGGAAGATGTAGTCCTCGACGTTCAGCGAGACGGCGCGCTGCTCCAGGTTGGTCTTCACGCGGTTCTCGTAGCCGGCGTACGTGTGGATGACGTACCACTCGCCGGGGAGCACGCGCAGCTCCTCGCGCAGCGCCTGGACGGGGTCGACCGGCTCGGCGGGCTCCTCCTCGAGAACCTCTTCGGCCTCTTCGACCTCTTCGGCGTCGACGTCCTCGTCCTCCGCCGCGCCCTCGTCCTCGACGTGGACCGCGGTCTCCTCGGCCGGCTCCCCCAGTTCGGCCTCGGCAGCCTCGAACTCGTCCTGCTCGTCCGCGCCCTCGACGATGTCCAGCTCGTCTTCGCGGGCCTCTTCGGGCTCGACGGCCTCGACGGCGTCGTTCAGGTTCGGGTCAGACACGATGGCTGCTTCTTCCTGGATACATAGGGGTGGAACATGCGAAAACGGGCGCCGGTACCACGGCGCCCTTCGCTCTGTGCTCAGCCGAAGACGTACTTGGCCGCGTGGTTGAGTCCATAGTCAATCACGGTCACCAGAGCGATCATGATGGCGACGAAGAAGATCACCACGGTGGTGTACGACGTCAACTGGTTACGAGTCGGCCAGACTACCTTGCGGAGCTCCGCGATGATCTGGCGGTAGAAGGTGGCAAGGCGCTTCAGCGGGCCCTTCTTGGCACGCTTGCCGCCCTTGCGGCCCTTCTTCTTGGACTCCTGCACCTCATCGGCATCAGGCGTGTCGATGGAGCCCACGGCGTCCGTCATTCGTCCTCACCTGGTCCCGGGTCATGGCCGTGCCGCGCCCGGTTTCTGGAGCCGCACGGCGGTGCAATGCTTGTACGTACATGCGCACACATCCTGGCGGTGTGTGTAGCAGGGCCGGAGGGACTTGAACCCCCAACCGCCGGTTTTGGAGACCGGTGCTCTACCAATTGAGCTACGACCCTTTGCTGTGTCCCCAACGTACCGCATCCGACCGGGTGCTCGGTGTGCACCTGCTCACGCACGGCCGCTGGAGGCCAACGAGTGGAGAGTGTACGTGGTCCGGGGGCCCGCGTCGAACAGAAAGCGGCAGTCCGGGCCGACCGTACGGGAGATCGTCCTGGCCCCGGGGCGGAACCGCACGCCTGTGCAGGGTTCGACCCGTAGTTGTTCAGTCCGTGAAACCGGCGTGCCGGGCAGGTTTCCGGTCTGAAACGATGGGCCCCATGAGCGCTGCAACCCCTCCCACCGAGCGCCGGGTCTCCGCCCGAGTCGGCGCGATCTCCGAGTCCGCCACCCTCGCCGTGGACGCCAAGGCCAAGGCCCTCAAGGCCGCCGGGCGCCCGGTGATCGGCTTCGGCGCCGGTGAGCCCGACTTCCCGACGCCGGACTACATCGTCGAAGCCGCCGTCGAGGCCTGCAAGAACCCGAAGTACCACCGCTACACCCCGGCCGGCGGCCTGCCCGAGCTGAAGGCCGCGATCGCCGCGAAGACGCTGCGCGACTCCGGCTACGAGGTCGACGCCTCCCAGGTCCTCGTCACCAACGGCGGCAAGCAGGCCATCTACGAGGCCTTCGCCGCGATTCTCGACCCGGGCGACGAGGTCATCGTCCCCGCGCCGTACTGGACGACGTACCCGGAGTCGATCCGCCTGGCCGGCGGCGTCCCGGTCGAGGTCGTCGCGGACGAGACCACCGGCTACCGCGTCTCGGTGGAGCAGCTGGAGGCGGCCCGCACCGAGAAGACGAAGGTCGTGCTCTTCGTCTCCCCGTCGAACCCGACCGGCGCGGTCTACAGCGAGGCCGAGACCGAGGCGATCGGCCGCTGGGCCGTGGAGCACGGCCTGTGGGTGCTCACGGACGAGATCTACGAGCACCTGGTCTACGGCGACGCGAAGTTCACCTCGCTGCCGGCGGTCCTGCCCGAGCTGCGCGATAAGTGCATCGTCGTCAACGGCGTGGCGAAGACGTACGCCATGACCGGCTGGCGGGTGGGCTGGGTCATCGGCCCCAAGGACGTCGTCAAGGCGGCCACGAACCTCCAGTCGCACGCCACCTCGAACGTCTCCAACGTGGCGCAGGTCGCCGCCCTGGCCGCCGTCACCGGCGACCTGGAGGCCGTGGCGACGATGCGCGAGGCCTTCGACCGGCGCCGCCGGACGATCGTGCGGATGCTCAACGAGATCGACGGCGTGGTCTGCCCCGAGCCCGAGGGTGCCTTCTACGTCTACCCGTCGGTCAAGGAGCTGCTCGGCAAGGAGATCCGCGGGAAGCGCCCGCAGGACTCGGTCGAGCTGGCCGCGCTGATCCTGGAGGAGGCCGAGGTCGCGGTCGTCCCCGGCGAGGCCTTCGGCACGCCCGGCTACCTGCGGCTGTCGTACGCGCTGGGTGACGAGGACCTCGTCGAGGGCGTGAGCCGGATGCAGAAGCTGCTGGCCGAGGCGAAGGACTGACGCCTTCTCGCGCCGCACACGCGCGTGCGGGCCGTCTCCCTGCGGGGAGGCGGCCCGTTCTCGTGTGCGAGCAAGGCCACTAATGGGGAATCGGCTACCGGTACGGCGGGTGCGTACGGCAGGATCCTGGAATGGAGCACGTACGTGATGTCTCTGAGCTGCCGAAAGCTCATCTGCATCTGCATTTCACCGGTTCGATGCGGCCGGGAACCGTCCTGGAACTGGCCGACAAGTACGGCGTGCGCCTCCCCGAGGCGCTGACCGACGCCCTGACCAGCGGCGAGCCACCGAGACTGCGGGCCACCGACGAGCGGGGCTGGTTCCGCTTCCAGCGGCTGTACGACGCCGCGCGCTCCTGCCTGAGAGAGCCCGAGGACATCCGGCGCCTGGTCCGGGAGGCAGCCGAGGAGGACCTGAGGGACGGTTCGCGCTGGCTGGAGATCCAGGTGGACCCCACGTCGTACGCCCCGCGCCTCGGCGGTCTGATCCCGGCCCTGGAGATCATCCTGGACGCGGTGGAGACGACCTCCCGGGAGACCGGCCTCGGTATGCGCGTCCTGGTGGCCGCGAACCGCATGAAGCACCCCCTGGACGCGCGCACGCTGGCCCGGCTCGCCATCCGGTACGCGGACCGGGGCGTGGTCGGCTTCGGACTGTCGAACGACGAGCGGCGGGGCATGGCCCGGGACTTCGACCGGGCGTTCCACATCGCGCGGGAGGGCGGCCTGCTGGCGGCCCCGCACGGCGGCGAGCTGACCGGGCCGGCCTCGGTACGGGACTGCCTGGACGACCTGCATGCCTCCCGCATCGGGCACGGCGTCCGGGCGGCGGAGGACCCGAGGCTGCTCAAGCGCCTGGCGGACCGGGGGATCACCTGCGAGGTGTGCCCGGCCTCCAACGTGGCCCTGGGCGTCTACGAGAAGCCCGAGGACGTCCCGTTGCGCACCCTCTTCGACGCCGGCGTCCCGATGGCCCTGGGCGCCGACGACCCGCTCCTGTTCGGCTCCCGGCTGGCCGCGCAGTACGACATCGCGCGCGAGCACCACGCCTTCTCCGACGCCGAACTGGCCGAGCTGGCCCGCCAGTCGGTACGCGGCTCGGCGGCACCGCAGGACGTGCAGGCCGGGCTCCTGGCGGACATCGACGCCTGGCTGACCGCCCCGGTGTCCTGATCCCCGGTCACCGGCGGGCGGGCTCCTCGGCGCCGGAGAGCCCCGAGAGCCCGCCGAGCAGCGTGCGGGCGATGCGGGCGGCGAACGCGTCCACCGGCGGACGCCGGCCGGTCTCCGTCGCCTCGTAGGAGAAGACGCGCTGGACGCAGGCGCCGAGGAGCAGGGCGGCGGCCGCGGACGTGTCGGCGTCGGGCCGGATCCGGCCGAGGGCCGCCTCGGCGCGCAGGTAGCCGTCCAGGGCTCGCATCGGCACGTGCGGTCCCGCGCCGATGGTGCGCAGTGTGTCGTCGAGCTTCCGTTTGAGCTGCTGCTCGGCGTAGAGGGACGCGGTGATCGGGAAGCTCTCCTCGTAGAAGAGCGCGGCCTGACGGGCGATCTGCGTGAGGTTGTCCTCCAGGCTGCCCCGGCCGGGTTCGACGGTGAGCTCGCCGAGGAGCGGGAGGAGCCGCGGCAGCCGCTCGGTGAGCACGTGCACGAACAGCTCTTCCTTGCTGGGGAAGTACTTGTAGAGGGCCGCCTCGGAGCAGTCGGCCGCCCTGGCGATCTCCTTGGTGGTGACGCGGGCGAGCCCGACGGTGCGCATCAGCTCGTGAGCGGCGTCGAGGATGCGGACGCGGGCCGGTTTCTGCTCCATGGCATCCAAGGATCACATGCCCCTTCCGGCGATTCCGACGGACTTCCCGAGAAGCCTTGACGGGTGGGTGAGTGCTTACTCACCCTAGAGGTGGCAGGGGGTGAGTGAATACTCACCCACCCCGACCGCAGTCACTCAGTCCATGTGCTGGAACGGGAGCAGTCATGAATCTCACTGTGTTCGGCGCGACCGGCGGGATAGGCCGGGAGATCGTCCGTCAGGCGCTGGCGTCCGGCCACCGGGTCACGGCGGTCGTCCGCGACCCTGCCCGGCTGACCGTGACCGGCACGGGCCTGGAGGTGGTGCGCGCGGACCTCACCGACCCCGAGGCGGTCCGCCCGGCGGTGACCGGGCGGAACGCGGTCCTGTCCGGTCTGGGCCCGCGCTCCCGGGGGGACGCCGGCGTCGCCGCCCGGCTGACCCGCACGGTCCTGGCCGCCATGGAGGCGGAGGCCGTACGACGGCTGGTGGTGGTCAGCGCCGCGCCGGTGGGCCCGGAACCGGGCGACGGCCTGCTGGACCGCACGATGCGCGGTGTGGTCGCCACCGTCCTGAAGCCGGTCTACGACGACCTGCGCGAGATGGAGGCCGAACTGTCCCGCAGCGGCACCGACTGGACCTCCGTACGCCCGCCGCGCCTGCAGGACAGGCCGCTGACCGGTACCTACCGCACGGTGGTGGGCGGCTTCCCGCGCAGGGGACGCTTCATCGCGCGGGCGGACGTGGCCCACGCGATGCTCGCGATGGTCGAGGACACGGGGACGGTGAAGCAGGGGGTGGGGGTGGCCTACTGATTCCGGCGGAGCCCTCAGAGGCTGACGCCGACGGTCACCGGCTCGTTGACCAGGGTCACGCCGAAGGCCTCGCGGACCCCGGCGACGACCTCCCGGGCCAGCCCCAGCAGGTCCTCGGTCGTGGCCCCGCCCCGGTTGGTCAGCGCCAGCGTGTGCTTCGTGGAGATCCGGGCCGCGCCACTGCCGTACCCCTTGGCGAACCCGGCCTTGTCGATCAGCCAGGCCGCCGAGGTCTTGGTGCGGCCGTCCCCGGCGGGGTAGGCGGGCGGCTCGGCCGCGTCGCCGAGCCGTTCGCGCACGCGCGCGTGGAAGGCGGCGAACTGCTGGTCCGTGAGGATCGGGTTCGTGAAGAAGGACCCGGCCGACCAGGTGTCGTGGTCCTCGGGGTCCAGCACCATGCCCTTGCTGGCGCGCAGCTTGAGCACGGTCTCGCGGGCGTCGGCGAGCGGCACCCGGTCCCCCGGCTCCACCCCGAGCGCCCGCGCGGCCTCCGCGTACCGCACCGGCGCCGACAGCCCGCCCGCGTCCTCCAGCCCGAACCGGACGCGCAGGACGACGTACCGCTCCGGGTCGGCCTTGAACCGGCTGTGCCGGTACGAGAACGCACAGTCCTCGTTCGCCAGCGTCACCGTCGCGCCGGTCCGCCGGTCGTACGCGACGACCTCGGTGACGGTCGCGGAGACCTCCTGCCCGTACGCCCCCACGTTCTGGATGGGCGTGGCCCCCGCGGATCCCGGGATGCCGGCGAGGCACTCGATGCCCGCGAGGCCGGCTTCGACGGTGCGGGCGACCGCGTCGGTCCACACCTCGCCGGCCGCCAGTTCCAGCGTCGTACCGCGCAGTTCGAAACCGGTGGTGGCGATGCGCAGGGCGGTGCCGTCGAAGCCCTTGTCGCCGATGACCAGGTTCGATCCGCCGCCGATGACCAGCAGCGGGGTACCGCTGTCGTCGGCCGCGCGGACGGCGGTGATCACCTCGGCGTCGGTGGTCGCGGTGACCAGCCGGGTGGCGGGGCCGCCGAGCCGGAAGGTGGTGAGGGGGGCGAGGGGGGCGTCGTGGAGTTCCTGCACGCGCCCAAGACTACGAGACGCCGCCGGCGGTCCGGCCGCCACGAGCGGCACGCGCGCGTGGAGCCCCGTCCGCACCGGAAACGGGGCCCCACGCGCGCGTGCCGTCAGCCGTCGTCAGCCGCCGACTGTCTCCAGAGCCGGGGCCGGCTCCCCCTCGGCCACGAGCCGCGCAGCGCGCCGCCGGCCGGGGATGGCCAGGGCCGCGATCCCGGCGAGGGCCACCACGGCCGAGCCGGTGACCAGGGCGGGCTGCAGTCCGTCCACGAAGCTCTGGGCGCTCTGGTAGCCGCCCTGGGCGGCGAAGATGGACGACATGACCGCGACGCCGAGTGCGCCGCCGACCTCGCGCAGCGCGTTGTTGGCGCCGGAGGCGATGCCCTGTTCCTGCGGGCGTACGGCGGACATCACCAGGTTGGCGGCCGGGGCGAAGTACAGGGCCATGCCGATGCCGCTGACGATCAGGCCGGGCAGCTGGGCGCCGTAGGAGGCGTCGGCGGTGACGACCGAGGCCAGGTAGCCGAGCCCGGCGGCCTGGAGGAAGAGCCCGGCCGCGACGACCGGGCGGCCGCCTATGCGGTCGGAGAGGATGCCGGCGATCGGCGCGACGATCATCGGCATGCCGGTCCAGGGCAGCATCCTGAGGCCGGCCTCGGTGGGCGAGTAGCCGAGCACGCCCTGCATGTACTGGCTGAGCAGGAAGATCGACCCGAACATCCCGAGGAACATCAGCAGGCTGGCCGCGTTGATCCCGGAGAAGGCACGGGAGCGGAAGAGCCGCATCGGCAGCATGGGGTTCTTGGCGCGGCTGCCGTGCAGGACGAAGCCGGCGAGCAGGGCGCCGCCCGCGAACAGCCCGGTGAGCACGAGCGGGCTGGTCCAGCCGTCGGCGGGGCCGCGCACCAGGCCGTAGACGATCCCGAAGAGGCCGCCGCTGGCGAGCAGGGTGCCGGGGATGTCGAGCGGGGCGCCGGTGCCGTGCGACTCGGCGAGGCGGAGGCGGGCGAGCGGCAGCAGGGCGAGGCCGAGCGGTACGTTCAGCCAGAAGATCCAATGCCAGGACACGTGTTCGGTGAGGCTGCCGCCGATGAGCGGTCCGGAGGCGACCGCGAGCCCGTTGACGGCACCCCAGATGCCGTACGCCATTCCGCGTTTGGCCTCGGGCACGGCCGCCGTCAGCAGGGTGAGGGTGAGCGGCATCATCACGGCCGCGCCGACGCCCTGCACCGCGCGGGCGGCGATCAGGGAGTCGATGCCGGGCGCCATGGCCGCGGCGGCGGAGGCGCCGGTGAAGACGGTCAGCCCGACGAGGAAGAGCCGGCGTCGGCCGAAGCGGTCACCCAGGGCCGCGCCGAACATCAGCAGGACGGCGAAGGTGAGCGTGTAGGCGCTCACGGTCCATTCGAGGTCGTCCAGGGCTCCGCCGAGGTCCTTGCGGATGGAGGGCAGAGCCGTGGTGACGACGAGGTTGTCGAGGGCCGCCATGAACCCGGCGACGCTGGTGATGACGAGGGCCCATGCGGCGCCCCCACGACGTGCGGTTTCTTCTGACATCGCTCCCCCAGAAGCATGGTCCGTGTTGGTTAGTTATTGATCACTAATTTTTGGGCGCAAGAAAAAGGCCGGCCCGGTACGGCGCACCGCACCTCACTCGTGGCCGCACTTCCCCAGGCCCCCCGTGACTTCGGCGTCCGAGAACATCCCGTGCCAGACCCGGTGTTCGGGCGGAAATCCCATGGCCGCGTAGGTGTTGATGAGCATCCCCTTGGCCAGGAAGGCCGTGGTGGTCTCGACATCCGCGCCGGAGAGCAGCTGAACGGCGTCCCAGAGGCGCGTCCACCTGTCCCGCACCAGCTCGCCGAACTCGTGCTCGCCCTCCGCCTCGGCCGCCGCCACGGTGATGTACGTCTGCATCTGCATCTGGAGCCGCTCCGGCCGCTCCTGGATCAGCCGCACGTACGTCTCCCCCATGACCCGCAGGGCTTCCTCGCCCTCGAGCCCCTCCGCCGCCTCCTCGAAGGCCTGCCGCATGTCGTCGATGCAGCGCTGCGAGGCCGCGGCGAAGATCGCCTTCTTGCCCGGGAAGAGCCGGAAGAGATACGGCTGCGAGACACCGACCCGCTTGGCGATCGCCTCCGTGGAGGTGCCGTAGTAGCCCCTCTGCGCGAACTCCGCGATCGCCGCACGAATGACGCTCTCGCGCCGCTCCTCTGCGCTCATCCTGACCATACAACGAAGTTAGTGGTCAATTACTAACTACGTCAAGGGCTGCCCGCCGAAGGCTTCGCCGCCCGCGACGCCGTGCCCGGCGACGCGTAAGGGGCGCCCGCACTGCAGGGCGCCCCTTACCGTTCGTGGAGCGGACCTCAGCCCAGCCGGACGACCGCCCGTGACATGCCCAGCACCTTCTGCCCGGCGCTCGTCGCCGTCAGGTCGACGCGCACGGTGTTGTCGTCGAGCTTGGCCGCGACCTTGCCGCTGACCTCGATCAAGGCCCCCTGGTCGTCGTTCGGGACGACGACGGGCTTGGTGAAGCGGACGCCGTAGTCGACGACCGCGCCCGGGTCGCCGATCCAGTCGGTGACCACACGGATCGCCTCGGCCATGGTGAACATGCCGTGGGCGATGACGTCCGGCAGGCCGACCTCCTTGGCGAACTTCTCGTTCCAGTGGATCGGATTGAAGTCCCCGGAGGCACCCGCGTACCGCACCAGCGTGGCGCGGGTCACGGGGAAGCTCTGCGCCGGCAGTTCGGTGCCGACCTCGACGTCCTCGTACGCGATCTTCGACGTCATCGGATGCTCACGCCCCGCCTTCTTCTTCGTCCGCCGCCCGGGCCACCAGCTTGGTCAGGGCGCTCACCACGAGCTCGCCGGTCTCGTCGTGGACGTCACCGCGGATGTCGATGATGTCGTTGCCCGCGAGGGACTTGATGGCCTCGATGGTCGAGGTGACACTCAGCCGGTCGCCGGCGCGCACCGGGCGCCGGTAGGCGAACTTCTGGTCACCGTGCACCACCCGGCTGTAGTCCAGGCCGAGCTGCGGGTCCTCGACGACCTGTCCGGCCGCTCGGAAAGTGATCGAGAAAACAAAAGTCGGCGGAGCGATCACGTCGGAATGGCCGAGCGCCTTGGCGGCCTCCGGATCCGTGTACACCGGGTTGGTGTCACCCACCGCCTCGGCGAACTCACGGATCTTCTCCCGGCCCACCTCGTAGGGCTCGGTGGGTGGGTAGGTCCGTCCCACGAAGGACTGGTCGAGCGCCATTGGCCCGGCACCTCCTGATGTCTGCTGTGCTGCCCCACAAACTAGCGGGAAAGGCATCGGCCGAAACGCCGTGAGGCCGCCCCCGAGTCGGGGACGGCCTCACGAACGAGCCTGTTTGTTATCGCGTTTCGCGGTGCGCGGTGTGCGCGTTGCAACGCGGGCAGTGCTTCTTCATCTCAAGACGGTCCGGGTTGTTACGCCGGTTCTTCTTGGTGATGTAGTTCCGCTCCTTGCACTCCACGCAGGCCAGCGTGATCTTCGGGCGGACGTCGGTGGCAGCCACGTGAGTGCTCCTAAGACGAACGGATGGACTGATTCAACGCAAGAAAGAGTAGCCGATCGAAGGACCGACCCCGCAATCGGCTACTGTCAGTAGCGGTGACCGGACTTGAACCGGTGACACAGCGATTATGAGCCGCTTGCTCTACCGACTGAGCTACACCGCTTTGATGAGATCGGTCCCCGCCTCGCGACGGGAACCTCCCACACCAGAGCCCCAATACGGAATCGAACCGTAGACCTTCTCCTTACCATGGAGACGCTCTGCCGACTGAGCTATTGGGGCGAGCGATGAAGACATTACACGGTCGGCCGCCGTTCGCCCAAATCCGTTTCCCGCCGCCCTTCCCGGCCCCCTCCGGGCCGCTTCTCGCCCCCTCCCACACGGCTCACGACGGCCTCCCGTGCCCCTCCCGTCACCCTCCACGCGCGCGTGGGGAACCGGTCCCCGCAGGTCCGACGGCTCCGGTACGACTATTGCGCTCCTCCCCGCCGCACGCGGCTCGCCGTCCTAGGCTCGACTCACTCTGCGTGATCTTGAGTCCCCTGCCCGGACCGACCCTGATGGAGCGCGATGCCCGACAGCCAGCCGCAGCCGCCCTCGTCGTCGTCCAACCCGCAGGGTTCCTCGGGCCACCCCGACCCGGCCGCGCTCCTGCTGTGCGGGGCGCGGCTCACCGACGGCAGGACCGTGGACGTACGGCTGGGCTGCGGACGCATCGAGGCGGTGGGCACGGCCGGCAGCCTGGCCCCGGGTCCGGCCCGCACGGGCGGCACACGCGTGGACCTGTCCGGCTACCTCCTCCTCCCCGCCCCCGCCGAACCGCACGCCCACGGCGACACCGCGCTCTCCGCCGAACACGACGGCCCGGTCTCCTACGAACCCGAGGACGTCCAGCGCCGCGCCACCGAGGCGGCCCTGCTGCAGCTGGGACACGGCACGACGGCGGTACGCGCGCACGTGCGCGTGGGCGACGTCCAGGGGCTGGGGGCCCTCGCCGCCGTCCTCCAGGCGCGCCGCTCGCTGCGCGGGCTCGCGGAGCTCACGGCGGTCGCGATGCCGCGCGTGCTGACCGGAATCGCCGGCGCCGACGGGCTCGCCATGTTGCGGGACGCCGCGAAGATGGGCGCGTCCGTCATGGGCGGCTGCCCCGACCTGGACCCCGACCCCACCGGCTACGCGGAGGCGGTCCTGGAGGTCGCCTCCGAACACGGCTGCCCGGTCGACCTGCACACGGACGCCACCGACCCGGCCCGGCTGGCCAGGCTCGCCGCGATGGCGGGCGGCATGCGCCCCGGCGTGGTCCTCGGACCGTGCGCCGGGCTGGCGCGCCTGCCCGCCGAGGTGGCCACGCGCATCGCGGACCAGCTCGCCGCGGCCGGCGTCACGGTGGTGTGCCTGCCCCAGGGCGGCTGCGGTGCCGTGGACCGCCGCGGCACTCCTCCGGTACGGCTGCTGCGCGCGGCCGGGGTGCGGATCGCCGCCGGCAGCGGCGCCCTGCGCGACCTGTCGAACCCCGTCGGCCGCGGCGACCCCCTGGAGGCGGCCTACCTCCTGGCGTCCCGGCACGGCCTGCGCCCCGAGGACGCCTACGACGCCGTGAGCGCCGCCTCCCGCGCCGCCCTCGGCCTGCCCGAGGTCCGCGTCGAGGCCGGCTTCCCCGCCGAACTCCTCGCGGTGCGCGGCGACCACCTGGCCGGCGCGCTCTCGCTCGCCTACAGCCGGATCGTGGTGCACCGGGGGCGCGTGGTGGCACGTACGAGCGCCGTCCGCGAGTACTGCAACTCGGCGGTGGCGGCGGAACTGGGGCTGCCGCGGCAGGGGCGGGGGGAGTTGTCCTGAGGGGCGCGGGAGCGCGCACCCCCACGCGCGGGCCGGGGCGCGGGAGCGCGCGAAACGGAGTACGGGATCCTCACGCCGCTCCCGAACCGGACCGGTGCGCCGGTAGTAACCACCCCGGCGCGTGGGGCGCATGAAGTCGTGCGGCGGATGCGGGGCTTCGGGCGTACGGTCTGAAACATGCGCATTGTCATCGCTGGTGGTCATGGTCAGATCGCGTTGCGGCTGGAGCGGCTGCTCTCCGCACGCGGGGACGAGGTCGCGGGAATCATCCGGAGGGCCGAGCAGGGCGACGACCTGCGGGCGGTCGGCGCCGAACCGGTGCTGCTGGACCTGGAGTCGGCGTCGGTCGACGAGGTCGCGGCGCTCCTGCAGGGGGCGGACGCGGCGGTGTTCGCGGCGGGCGCGGGCCCGGGCAGCGGCACTGCCCGCAAGGAGACGGTGGACAAGGGCGCGGCGGTGCTGTTCGCGGACGCGGCCGTGCGCGCGGGCGTACGCCGTTTCGTGGTCGTCTCCTCGATGGGCGCCGACCCGACACACCGGGGCGACGGCGTCTTCGACGTGTACCTGCGGGCCAAGGGCGAGGCCGACGCGTACGTGACCGGGCAGAGCGCCCTCGACTGGACGATCCTGCGCCCCGGTTCGCTGACGGACGCGCCGGGCACCGGTCTGGTGCGGCTGGAGGCGCACACGGGCCGGGGTGCGGTCACCCGCGACGACGTGGCCGCCGTACTGGCGGAGTTGGTGGACACCTCGGCGACCGCCGGCCTGACCCTGGAGCTGATCGGCGGGTCGACGCCGGTCTCGGTGGCCGTGAAGTCGGTGGCCGGGAACTGAGTTCTCAGAACAGCGGCAGCTGCCCGGGGAACTCCGGCACGACGTACCCGTCCAACGTGGGTTCCACGGCCCCGATCCGGGCCTGCTGCCGCGAGCCGGAACAGGAGACGAGCTCTCCGGCCTCGCGGGCCCCGGGCGGGTCGTGCCGTGCGAATCGGCCCGCCACGACGGCGATTTCGCGGTGGCACACCGGGCAGGTTCTGCGTCGGGAGGACATGCGTTCAGTGTGCCCCGAGGCGGGGTGCCCGCCGCGGACCGCTACCCGGCCGCCGCACCGGCGAAGCGCCTCCATGATCTTCGTCACGACCCACGCCCGCGCCCCGCGTACACGCCCCGCATCCACCCGGTCCGCCCCATGCGACGGCATGCGGCCGAACACATGACGAAGGGCCCGTGACCTGCTGGATAGCAGGTCACGGGCCCTTCGTTCCCGTGTGGCGGCGCCAGGATTCGAACCTGGGAAGGCTGAGCCGGCAGATTTACAGTCTGCTCCCTTTGGCCGCTCGGGCACACCGCCGGGGTTTTGCCGCCAGATCGAACCGCTCTTCGGCGGTGCTCCCTGGCAACGACGTAAACAATACCCGATCCGCAGGGGTGCTCCGCCACCCGATTGATCGCCGCTCGCGGGACGCGGGGTGGCTAGGCTGGTGCGGATGCGGCCCGGTCCCCACCCCGGGCTCGGCGGCTGCCGTCGCGCGCCGCGACGCATCCCGTCACAACCCCGATACAAGGAGCCACAGGACATGGCCGACTCCAGTTTCGACATCGTCTCGAAGGTCGAGCGGCAGGAGGTCGACAACGCCCTCAACCAGGCCGCCAAGGAGGTCTCGCAGCGTTACGACTTCAAGGGCGTGGACGCCTCGATCGCCTGGTCCGGCGAGAAGATCCTGATGCAGGCGAACTCCGAGGAACGGGTCAAGGCGATCCTCGACGTCTTCCAGTCGAAGCTGATCAAGCGTGGCATCTCGCTGAAGGCGCTGGACGCGGGTGAGCCGCAGCTCTCCGGCAAGGAGTACAAGATCTTCGCGTCGATCGAGGAGGGCATCTCCCAGGAGAACGCGAAGAAGGTCGCGAAGATCATCCGCGACGAGGGCCCCAAGGGCGTGAAGGCCCAGGTCCAGGGTGACGAACTGCGGGTCAGCTCCAAGAGCCGCGACGACCTCCAGGCCGTGATCACGCTCCTGAAGGGCCAGGACTTCGACTTCGCGCTCCAGTTCGTGAACTACCGGTAGGCAGCGCCTTCGAAGTACGAGAAGGGCGGGGCCCCCCCCGGGGGCCCCCCCCGAGTAATTACCCCGGGCCGGCCGCGCCCGGGGGCGGGGGGTGGGCGGTGTTTGCGCAAAGGCGGAGGG